>NZ_PNDF01000023.1:0-327626 GCF_005887195.1 Pseudoalteromonas sp. S1650
TCGATCAACTGCTTGTTACTGATGGTAAATGCTTCTGTTTGTTTGGCGACGATAGAGTACCACCAACAGGCAGTTGATCTCTTCTCACCGTTTAACCATGAGTGGTGCACTTATTATCTGAATTCGGGATTCATACTTGAATAATTCTTGCAATGCGTTTTAGCTATATTAAACAACTAGGAGCTTGAAGTTAGAGATGGGGAAAAAATATTTAAACTTTACCGACCCTTATGAAAGTAAGTTTCCTGATGTAGTAAAGGTTATAAAAATTTATTTACAATTTTTTATAGGTTTTATTCTAATTACTATTCTTACTATTAAAGGGTTGTGTGAAGCATTTGAAACGTTGGGGTTACTCAGTACATTTGAAGATAATTCAATTGTCAATAAAGTGCTTGGTATAGATACATTTAGTTATATTGCAAATGCGTTAGCAATATCTGCAGGCATTGAGCTTGGACATATGTTATTTACTAACGGCCCAGATGAAGCCATTGAACCTTTAATGCTTGGAGTCACTTCCGCTGCATTTTATACCCTTTCAGCAAACTCTGGAGGCAGTTGGGTCTTAGGTATATATGCTTTAAGTATTTTAGTTCTCATGTTTTGCCTTAAGAAATACAAAGACTGGAAGTTAGATCATACAGATGAGGAGCCTCCATCAACAGATAACTCAGAAAAGTATTCAGTTAAAGTTGCTGAAGGTTCAATTGGTAGCTTCACTGTTGATGTCAAAAATATTGACAACAAACCTATCAAATAGAACTTAAAATTGTTTGGGGACATCAGGATAGAAACCCCATAAAGAAAAATTTTATGATTAGAAATTTAAAAACTTCTATCACAGAGAATTTAAGCGTCTTGAAGCATACCTTTAATATGCCATCAAACAGTATCTGATGCATCTACATTACCCCACTTTGAGAAATAAATGAGGAAGCACTTAAGATAGAAACTGGGCGAAGTCGTAAATACATATAAAACAGACCTTATTGGAACACAAAAAAAGCCCACTGATGTGGGCTTTGGTAAGGACACTAACTAACGAGAATTTGATTACCAACTTTTTGTATTAGCTGAGAAGAATTTTGCTCAAATCTAAACTGGCAGTCACCGATTGAAAAACGGGTAACTGTCAGATCTAGTGCAAACTATTTCTTATTTGAAGAGTATTTTCTTTTCAAAATTTCTTTGATCAGATAATAAACCGCAGCGAATAAGATGATTGTTGCTACACCTGCCCAAAATGGTACCCACCACATCCCTTCCTTCACTAACCTAAAAATCTGTATTATCACTAATACCTGCATCATCAAATCCCCAGTCTGACGCACCGTGGTCGTCATCAAACGTTATTATCCCGCCTTCATCCGATAACATAAAACTATGGTCTGTGTGGTTTACATGGCATTCATCAGTACTCGATATTGACTCAGACAAAGCTAAGTTGTCATTAATATCAATTAACGATACAGGCTCTGTGAGGAGCTCTGAAATATCACTTTCATCTGAAAGCACGCAAGCAGTTGCAGCAGCCATATCTATCTGCACTGAGAGGTTTAAAGGATTGGTCAGTATGTCATCACATACATCAATTGGGGTTATTTGTGTGTCTATATCTTCTTCTATAAATGGCTCCACAGAGCAATGGCCGAATAGTTTTAAACTTAGTAAGTCTGTCATAATTGCACCTTAATTTTCGTTTTGGCGCTATTTGACTTTAAGAATTTAAAACTTATTTGCAAACATATTTTTATAAAAACTTTTATCGACTAAAAAGTTTCAAAAGATAAAAAGTGTTGACTGCTTTTATCTATGGCTTTGTTTCTCGTGCAGCGCTAAACACCAGCCTGTTTACGGTTTAATCACAGCGAATGCTATGCAGGCAAACCATCTTATCTATCTCATAATTTGTTCTCCTTGGCTCTTTGTAGAGCTTGTTTATTAATAAAAGCAAAGATACTCATCCCGCTACAATTCGAGATTCTGTATCTGTTTTTTGTCAACGAGATAATCGTACACGCATTATCAAAGATTAATAAAAGTAGATTATGCAGAAAGTGTTCTGGTGTTAATTACAAAGCGAAGCGTTATCTCGCATCAAAGCAATCGCTTTGACTGCAACAAAAAGCAGTTGTGAAACAACTCAATAAATCGCGGAGTAAGAATAATTGCGAAGCCAATTTTCGAGCGCAGCAGCGCATGTCCGACTGTGGCGGACTAACCCCGCTTTTGTTTTTGTGGAGCAAAAATTTACTGTGGAATAGCGAAGCAATGAAACAGTAAACCTAAAAGTGAGGACACGAACGATTGCCAGCGTTACAAGCAACATGATTTATCAATGCGCAGCCTGGCATGGCAAAAGGGGGGTTAGTGCGGCGCAAGCCGACATGCGCTAAGCGTCAACCCTAGAAGCGAACGCTTCGTAGAGCCAGCTCGTTGACGAATGTCAACATTAGAGCTGGCGTGGGTTGTAAGCGTTTAATCGCAAAGTGAAACCTTTGCGATTAATGAAGTGAAACGCCTTATTTAGTTTATCTATAAGTATTTTCATTAGGTGTACTGAAGCGAATGCTTCTCCTAATGAAAAACCGATAATTCATCGCTAAGTTAGCAAAATTCGTATCACTCAAACCTTCATATCTCTAAGTAAACAAATCACGATGGAGATAAAAATGACGATAGATAAAGATACTTCTGGTATTACCAACAGTAATGTATATCTGCCCTACTTTGACATCGATATGCATTACAAAAAATATAAAAACCGACGACAACAAGGCCAAGCAAAACTAGAGTGGACAATAAAATATGCAATGCGGTTTGGATTTGTATCAGCGATTGTGTGTGCAGAGGCATGGCAAACGAACAGAGCAAAAACCTTAGAGTTTTTAAACAAGCTCGTTGGTATGGGATTACTTCAAACAGCTAAAACAATTCGCGCAGCAGATGGTCGCGTCTATGTATTAACATACGCAGGCGCACAATATGCACGTGAGTTAACACAAATTGACTTTCCTTATCGCTCAACATCAGAGCCAATACACCAAGTGAATCAAAACTCCATTATGCATGACAGCATTTTAAGTTTTGTTCTTGCGCTTGGTATTCAAAATAGTAATACAGACGGTACACCTAATCCGCTATGGAAAGCCTATTTGACTGAATTAGAGTTCAAACGCCTCTTTCCATCAAATAATGTAAAAAACGTTGATGCGCTAGTATTGCTAAACAATAACGAAGTCGCTGCAATTGAAATAGAGCACTCATTCAAGCGAAAACAACAGCATGAACAAAGTATTTTAAAATTTAAAAGCGCACTCTTTGGTGAGCAGAAATTATATGACAAAGTCTTTCTCATCGTAGCATCAACAAAAATTCAGCAAGACACCCAACGATTCTATAAGCAACTACTCAATGAAATGCCAACACGGTATGACAAGAAAACAAAGCAACCACTGCTGACGGAGGCAGAAGCAGAGATACTGAAAGACAAAATAATTATTAGAACAAAGTTTTTGGGTGTGATTGAAAGTAAGTTTTATTGAAATTCAACAATGCTTGTAATTGTGGTCACATGGAGTGTTGGTTTTATGAGAGGTTAAAAAATTATAGCACCTAGCTTTCATAAACTTACCTTGATGCAGTGCTAATAATACTGATGTAGATAACTTCCTTTGTCTCAAAGTTGCTTAGCAATTTTGACCTACGGCCTATGAAAAGCAAAATAGAGCATGGAACTAGCCAACAAGTTGTATAACACAATTCTGAGGTGAAATACGAGACCTCTGACTCGAAGTCTGTTTTTAAAGAAAAGCCTGAATTCTTATATTGATACTGATCTAATTTAACATGTTTTGGAAATTCAGTTGATATATAATACTAAAAAGTAATGACTAGACAAAAGTTAAACTCAAATGAAAATTGTCGATTTATTCTCCGGTCTCGGTGGAATGACTATCGGATGCATTCAAGCTTCATACGCATTAAACGTTCCATTAGAAATAGCATTTGCATGTGATGCATCTTCTTCATGTAGTAATTTTTATCGACATAATTTCCATACGTATATACATAATTATTATGAGGGTGATATTCTAAATATAGAGCCTCAAAACTTAATTTATGATGCCCCCATAGACTACCTTTTTGCGGGCCCTCCATGTCAGGGGCATTCTGATTTAAACAACTCGACAAGACGTGATGATCCAAGAAATTTACTTTACTTAGAAACATTGAAACTCATCAATCACTTCAACCCAAATGTGTTTGTAATAGAAAATGTACCAACTGTAGTTCATTCTAAAGAACGAGTGGTAGAACAGTTATCTAGGCACCTGAAAGGCAAATACTCTGTTGAAGAATATGTTGTCGACTTTCTTAAACTTGGAATTGCGCAAACTCGAAAACGCCACATATTAGTAGGAAGCAGAGTTGCTTTGCCTGAAAACTTCTTAAACAGAATTTATGCAGGCCTAAAACAAACTAATTTGAGACAGGTAATTGGAGATTTAGAAGAAATCAGTTCTACTCAGCTTATAGATGTACCTTCTAGAATGATGCCTAATAACAAAAATAGAGTAGATTTTCTTTTTGACAATAACTTGTATGACCTTCCAAATTCAGAGCGCCCAAAATGTCACCAAGGTGACCATAGCTACAAATCCATGTATGGTCGTCTAAATTGGGATAAGCCAGCTCAGACCATAACAGGAGGATTTGGCTCTATGGGACAAGGAAGATTTGTACACCCATCGAAAAAAAGAGTTATAACACCAAGGGAGGCAGCCCGAATTCAGGGATTGCCAGATTGGCTGGATTACTCTAAAGTTCCTAAAAGAGGTGACATACAACAAATGATTGGAAATGTAGTCCCACCTATTTTATCAAAGCAAATAATCTTGGAAATGGAAGGATATAATGAAAAATAACCAAGATGTTGAAGATCTAAGTCAACTTGAATTACAGCTTCGAGATACTCAAACAACTATTACATACGATACTAAAGAATATGTTGTTGAGGTAATTGTATCTCGATTTGAAAAAGGATTGTTTTACATCCCAGGTTACCAAAGAAAGTTTGTATGGGATTTAAAAAAACAGAGTAGGTTTATTGAATCTGTGCTGATGGGGTTACCTATCCCTTTTATGTTTGGCATCTCTAACCCTAATGGAAAAACGGAGATACTAGATGGCGCTCAAAGAATTAATACGCTAGCATCATTCATTAAAAATGAGTTGACACTTAAAGACCTAGAGCGCATTGATCAACTAAATGGGCTAAAGTTTTCTGACCTACCAACTTCTCAACAAAACAAGTTGTTGGATAGATCAATTCGTATGGTAATTCTACCAGAAACTGTTCCAAATCAAGCTAGACTCGATATGTTTGAGCGCATAAACTCTGGTAGTGAACACCTTAATAAGAGTGAAATAAGAAAAGGCGCCTATTCAGGCCCCTTTTACGATTTTGTGGCTCAATTAGCTGAAGATGAACTTTTCAATAAATTATGTCCAATCTCCGAGAAGTCTAAAGATCGAGGAGAAAGGGAAGAGTTAGTTTTACGATTTTTTGCTTATTCCGAAAAATATAAAGAATTTAAACATTCAGTTTCACAGTTCTTAGATAATTATCTCGTAGAAAAAAATAACGAAGGCTTTGATAAAGATATACTCCTTCAAGATTACAAAAATATGCTGGAATATGTAGCAGAAAATCTCCCTGCAGGCTTTGCAAAAGCAGTAAACTCAAAGTCAACACCACGTGTTAGATTTGAGGCAATAGCAATTGGGGTTAATTTGGCTTTAAAGGAAAACCCTGAGCTGCCCCCAATGAAAGAAGATGTTACTCAAACATTAGAATTTAAAAAGCATGTTACAACACATGCGAGTAATTCAGGACCTAGACTAAGGGGCAGAGTCGAGTTCGTTAGAGATTATTTGTTATAGGGATTATATGGAATCATTCACGGCAGAGTATAATAAGAGAAAGCTAGAAATAGAAGCTTATTTAAATTTGTTGACAGCCTTAGACAAAGACGGTGCGAATATAACTGATATTGATGGCAATATATTCCCCGTTTCATCTTTAGCAAACAAAGTCTGTAAAGCCTCTACTCACCTTATAATATACAACTTAGTCGAGGCAACCGTTTCAGAAGGTGTTAAGAGTATTTACAATAAAATTGCAGATGAAAAGCTTGGCTTTATCGAAATTATGGAGAAACTCAGAAAAGTTTGGTGGCATTCCAAGTCAATTAGTCTTACTACTTGTGCAAGTAATAACTTGATTGACAATATATATGACTATTATTGCGAGGCCCATAACAATACCCCTCTAGATTTTAGCAACTTTATTTCAGGAGTTTCAGGAAATCTTGACGCAGATATTATCAGAAACGTTTGCCATACATACGGAATTACTCCTGTAAGTGATGGAAGAGATCTAGGAAGTGTAAAGCAAAATAGAAATGACTTAGCTCACGGTAACAAGTCATTTTCAGATATTGGTCAAGATCAGGTTCCTTCAGATCTTTACAATGTTAAAATTAGAGTCTTTGATTTTTTAGATGAATTTGTAGCTAACGTAAATACATACCTAACGGAGCTACATTACAAGAACGTTTCGTAGTTTCATAAATGCTATTCGTTATACTTAAATTTTTGTCATTTTTGCACTTTACTTCCATTCCCCCTAATTCTGTTAGGAGTGGAACAAGCTATTAAGTTAGTACGCTAGTATTTAAATGGTAATAGTTTATTGTGTTTGGTGCAGCCTACTAACAAAAGAAGTAATATATTGCGTGTCAAAGAGATGCTCAAATTGCGCACAATTAAGTTGTGAAATTTAAAAACTGGATATATATGACTTTGTATCACTACACTGACCAAAATGGATTTATGGGTATCTTCATCAACCAAGAGTTGTGGGCAACCAAAATTCAATACCTAAATGATGAGAAAGAATATGCTCTCGCATTAACTCTAGCTAAAGAACACTTGGAAGACTTAATAGAAGAAGCCAAGACACATCAAGAAAGAGCGTTAATAACTAAATTAAATTACTATATTGATATTATCCCCAATATCAAGAATATGAATATATGTGTGTCTTCTTTGACTGAAAATGGGGATTTGTTAAGCCAGTGGAGAGGATATTCACGCACCCTGGGTGGATATTCTATCGGATTTAATGAATTTGCTTTTGAGCCTTTTATTACCCTTCAAGGCTTTGAATTAGCTCAATGTGTATATGAGAACAATGCACAAAAAGAACTTGTCAAAAGTATGATTGACCAAGTCATTGATGAGTTTAACTCAGAACCCGAACCTGGATACAAAATGGAAACATATTATGAAAGTGGTAATGAGTTTCTTGACCGACTGGCAAAAATAGCCCCTTTATTAAAAGACTCTAGCTTTGCAGAGGAGTGTGAGTGGAGAGTTATTGCAACAGTTAACTTCGAAGATTTAGAATTTCGTGCTGGTAATTCAATGCTAACGCCATTTTATAAAGTAAATCTAGATAGTGTGGACTTCAGTAGACTGATTGATGAAATTATAGTTGGTCACACCCCTCATCCAGAGCTTGCCATTAGCGCAACTGAAGCATTTGTTTTGAAACATTTCCCTCCTTTGGATAAAGACGATTATCAATGCCCAATTAAAGTAAAACAAAGTAATATACCATTCAGAAATTGGTGACCTATAAGTTTTACGAGTTGCTAAAAGTTCTAGCTTATGTTTGCTTTTCTCTATTTTTAAAATTATTTATTAACTCACAGGAAAACGATTAGGCTACTAAATTAAAATGCCGTAACGCTATTGAAGATAGATAATTAAGCCATATATAAAAATATACAGACCATAATCTTTAAAGTGAGAGTGACGTATGAGTAAGACACCTGATTTCAATGTTGGTGATATTGTTAAGCTAAAGTCCGGAGGCCCTGATATGACAGTTAAAGAAGTACGCATAAATATTAGAGATGAGTTTACAGGTAATTATCGTTGCCAGTGGTTTGCAGGAAAGAAGCTTGATCTTGGAGACTTCCCTCAAGAATCACTATTGAAAGTTGAGGCTGTTATTTAAATTGATGGAAGCGAAAGATATTGCCGAATGGATGCAGACTGAGCTCACGCTTCATGGTTGTATCTATCAGGACGATGCGGTTGATTATGCCATTAAATCTCAAGCTGAAGAATTGCTAAGAGAGAATCCTGATGGCAATTTGGTTCTGGGTAGAAATATATTAACTGAATTCAAAAAGCTAAATGAGAACACGGTTGTATGGGTAAAACCTGATAGGTATTGGCGTTGGCGTGTTGATGAAGATGAGGCTGGGAGAGAAGCTAGAGGGTAGTATTTAATCAAACACAATTAATTCGTTCATAGGCTCGCTGAAATATTAACAACAGGGCTATAACTCAATAGTTGCCCTTTAGAACTAAAAGGCTTCTGACCAAAAATAACTTAACCATAGCGTCCCCCTCTACCACAAACTTAAAAAAAAGCGCCCATTAGGCGCTGAGTATCACAGGTATTTTTCTCTTAAGTTCGATTCAACATAGCCTAAGATTTCTGCAAAAATGAATGCGATAATAAGTCGTGCATATCCATCAATACCCGAAAATGCATAACTTGATGCAGCTTTGTAGATGGAAAAATAGTCCACGACCCAAAATCCAACCGCAATAACTACAGATATATAAATTACATTCACAATAACTCGAACTAAATCTAGAACGAACTTTAAGCGTAATGTCTTCACACAGTTTCTCCTGTTTTATGTACTGTGCAAATACATATGTTTGATCGATGAGAAATCTAAAGAGAAAAGCAGACACACTGTGCCTGCTTTTCTATTTTATTGCTCTGTCATTCATCTGAGTTTGCTGCAACGCATTCGTGCAACTCACACAGCTAACTCTCCCTACAGTTAACTCTTATCGCAAACCGCTTATATATGCGAGCTGACTTCCTAAAGAAGCCAAATCTAGGTCCACCGCCAGGGTGCGGTGGTAACGACATTTGCTAAGTGATGATTGAGCGTCCTGCTTATTTCAGTATGTCTCGCACTATTAAGTAAGAAATAAACAAGCAAAATAAGTGCGTTTATTACCAGTTTAGTAAAGTGAATTCTGGTTTACTATCTTACTAGCGCCGCTATTTTTTACTTGAGCTAGCATGTGATGGATAGTAGAAATGACATTGCTATTGTTCTAAGGCCGTATAGTGAAATCATGCTCCGTTTGCGATGTGTTATAGTTAATTACTAGCAAAGGTAACGAGCTATATTTTTTCCTCACATTGAATTGGAGAAGTGCTATGAACTTTCAGATTGAATACTTAACTTTTCTGGTCCCCCTATCAATGATGATTGGCGGCGCTATTTGGGTATATCTAGATAATAAAAAAGCGAGTGCCAACGAATAGTGTCATTGCAAGTAAGGGCATGACGCTATCTGGTAGTAATATGTTCAAGAAAAAGCGACTCTTTCGAGTCGCTTCAATTAACCATCATTTTCAATGATTGTGCTCCAATGCCACTGCGCTAATTCGAAAAACAAATCAGGCGGCAGTAGAAAGAACTGTTCAAATTCATCAGCCCAGAGCTCGCAGAAATCTTTTATTTGGTCAATGTACAAGATAAGTATGCGATACATACCGCTCCCTTCAAGATACTGACTTTCAAGACTGCTCTCTCGAGCAATTGACTTACTAACACTTACTCCGACGACTTTTCCAACATCATCACGATGAACGTATATGTATTGTGAAAAGTCTAACTCAAGCCTGTCTTCGTTAGTGACATTTGCAAGCCAAAGGCTCGTCGATGCGTCTTGAAATGGTGACTTAGACTCTCTTGTGTACTTTCTGACAATTTGAAATTTTGTTTGGCTCATGTTTATCTCCTGTATGTACTTAAAGATAAACATGTTCACTGCATGCGAATTAATACGAGTTATCGAAGTCAAATTCCAACTGACGTTCATCAACAAAGCTTTCACTATCACCAACGTCATTACCCATTAATAAGTTAGTGTTGCTGCAAAGTAGTAATAATAGAGACCTTAGAAGAGATAACTGTTCATAGCTAAAACTAATTTTGTAGCTACTAGAAAAGCAGTGAAATAACAGCTTCTCTACATCAAAATCATCTTCCGTAAAGTTTAGGTCATAAATAGCGTCATACTCTTGATAAAGGCACTGACTAACTTTCTCTAAAAAATCGGCTGCTACAGCTGCATTAAATTTGTAATTATCCATTTCATTTACTCCATGTTATTAAAATCAAAAATAAGAAGCGGCAGACAATGCAAATTTTGCATAAGTAGCTCGTATTTATTTTCGAAGACAAACTTTTTGGAGATGAATATGACTAACTCAAACGTTGTGGAACTATTTCAGAAGCGACCTGCAGTTGCTAATGATGAAGAATATATTGCTTTATATGAACAAAATGATGGCTACATATATTACGTAAGAAACTATGTTGCCCAGCAGGAGTTTATAGTCGTTAGCGACTCTTTTATGCAAGCGTTGCCTGAAGAAATGCGCCCAGCTACGAACGTGTTTTTCAGTTGTAATTTCTACTTATTGAAACAGTTCAAGCGAGATGTGCAATCACATATTCAACACACTGGACAATTTTTATATTTTTATCACTTGTTTGATAAATCAGTTAACGCGTTTTTTGACTCGTTATAACCTAAAGCCAGCTATGCTGGCTTTTTCATAAGACTGTACCTGTCAAATTTATAAATAATTTTTTTTACCCCATTTTCAAAAATCTTAAAAAACCATTTTTTTTCTTTATCTGGCAAAATTGACTTACGTTAATTTTTAGTAGGTTAAAGATGCATACTTCACACTCAAGTAATGTTAATTCAATGGCGCATACAAATGCGCCATTGGTTAACTGTGCTTGTGCATATGCATCAACAAGGTGGCTAACAACTGACGAGCTTGAGACAAGGCTAGGGTTTCCTAAAGAAAGAATAATAAAGTTAGCCAAAAAAGGTGAACTGCAAGGTGATTACGATGAAGATGAAGACACTTGGTGGTTTTTGCCAGAAGAAGCGGAAGAGTACAACAAGCGAATGCGAGAGGCTTTATCTCAGAAAAAACAGCAGGATCAAAGAGAATCCACCTCATCAAAGCAGAAAGTTACTGAAGTACCTGAAAGTGCTAAGTCCGTACCCACAGAGAAAGTTGCTGAAGTATCTCAAAGTACGACGCCCGTATCTACAGGGGTAGCTGTTGAAGTATCTCAAAGTACAACACCCGTATCTACAGAGAACTTTGCTGAAGTATCTCAAAGTACAACACCCGTACCCACAGAGAATCCATCGACTCTCCAAGATACTACAACAAAACTTAAACACACAGCTGTCGATCAAGAAAAAAGCCATATATCAAATTTCGACTCTTCAGAAATAGCAATTGCTCAGGCTGCAATAGCCAAAGAGGCTGAATCGCAAAGGCTCTATTATGTGCTAAAAGCCAAAGAGCGGATTGATGAATTTTCTATGTTGAATACACAAGAAAAAGGCAAACTTACTCAAAAGTACCTGAAAGATTTAAAATCAGGTTTACCAAAAGGTTCAATTCCTGATTATGTCGAATTATATAAGCTAGGGGTAAAAAAAAGAGGCAATAAATATTATCTTTCTTTTAGAAATAAGAGTGATGAACACAAAGCTATAGCTTCCATTTTTGACTCTGAAGGTACGAGATTAAGCCTTGAAACAGAATGCTTAGAAGAAGCCAAGGAAAAAGCAAATCAGAAAATACATGAAGCCTCTTTAAAAAGTCCAAAACCGCTAAAAGAAACAAAGGGGCGTTATTTAGGAAACGCGTTAGCACAAGCACACACTCAAACATCTTCTTCCACGGCAAGTACAGCTGACGCAAAAATCAAAAAGCTTGGGGTTTGGCACTACATTGCTGGTGACTTACCACTAGAATATTTTGATGTAAGCTTCGTGAATATGGTTATACAGGAAATGCATGAAAATGAATGGTCTGATAGTACGAAACATCAATACGGTGTCGAATTAAGAGCTGCCAGTAAAATTGCGTATGAATTAAAGTGGATATCACACCAACCAACAATCCCATCTTTTAAATCAGGGGAGCGAGAGTTTATTGATTTACCATATTCCACTTGGCAAAGATTCGTAAATCACTACGCTAAAACAATGCAAGAAAAAATGTTTCTAATGCTGTTATGGCATATGGGGATAAGATACACCTCACTGCTGGAAGCTGATGTCTCACAATTCGACTTAAACAAAAAAATCATGCACCTACCTGCCCTAAAAAATAAAGCAAGAGTGATGGTGGAAGTCCCTCTCAGTGATGAGGCTATTCAATGTATTACATCCCTTCTTAAATATCGAAAAGAAAATAGCATTTCGTCCAGCAAGCTGTTTGCAGATAAAAAAGGCAAATTGCCGAGGCTCAATTATCTTCGCTGGCGAGCTGCAATTAAAGCAGCTAATTTACCTGACAGTTTTGTTCCTCATCATGTGAGACACTACTTTGCGACCGATCTAAGACGAAATGGGGCAACTTTAGAGACCATCGCGAAGGCTGGAGGTTGGACATCAACAGAAAGTGTTAAGCGCTATTGTCATATCGGTGTTACTGTAACAGAACTTCAAGCTGTAAATAGTCGAACATAAATAATAAACCCTTCTGTATTTTCCTCTTTTTATCATTAAGTTAATAGCATAGGTATTCACTGGAGCATAACCTATGATCTATAAGAAAAAAGAGAGTAAGTATTGGTACACAAAGTTTGAGCTAAGCTATGGAGATAAGCGCAAGCGTATAAACAAAAGCACCAGACAAACATCAAAAGCTAAGGCAGAAGCCTTTGAAGCATGCTTAAAGCAAGAACTTTGGAGGCAAATCACTGATCCGACGCCTGAAGCACACTGCTTTTCTGAAGCTGTTGAGATTTATCTTGAATCGAGACAATCAAATCGCACAGTTAAAGAAAAAGCATCAAAACTAGAATGGTGGAAGGTCAAATTAGCCGATCCTAATGTCCAGAAAATAGACACTCACTTAGTACTCTCGACTATTGCAAAAAAGCAAGAAATATCAATTGCTACTCGCAACAGATACTTGGCAGAGCTTAAGGCGTTTTTAAACTTCTGTCACCAAGAGCTTGGCTGGATAGATAGAGTACCCGTAATTAAGATACAGAAAGAGCCTAGACGTGCCTTTTTTAAACTAGATAACGCTGATGTTATAAAGCTCTTAGAATGCGCGCCCTACTACCTAAGAAGTGTCCTCATTTTCGCTTTACTCACAGGAATGAGGCGAAGCAATATTTTTTCACTACGATGGTCACAAATCGACTTCTGCAAACAGTGTATCTATATTGATGCGAAAGATCACAAATCGAAAGATCACGTCATAGTACCATTATCTCACAAAGCAATAACGATGCTTTCACAGCTAAAAGAGCAGAGAAGCTCTACTTATGTATTTGTAAATAATAACAATAACCCTGTTAAAGATATTAAAGATGCAATGTGGAAACGCATTACCAAACAGGCACAATTGGATGGTTTAAGGTTTCATGACTTAAGACACAACTGGGCAACTAGGCATATTGAGGCTGGTACAGACCTGTTGGCCTTAAAAGAACTGGGTGGCTGGAAAACTTTAGAAATGGTGCAACGTTATGCTCACCCTTCGCAAGAGTACCTTGCTGAGCAAGCGAAAAATATTGATGGACCAAAATCCAGCTTACAAGAATCCAAGCTAATAGAAGTGAGCTGTGACAAAAACAACTCATGACCATTGTGACAAGTAAAAAGCAGAAACAAAACTGTGGCAAAAAATCGTCACAGTTTGGGTTAATTTTATAAAAAAATGGATGTGACTAAGAAAAACTATATTGCAGAAAAGAAAAAACCCGTTGAAAATCAACGGGTTAAAAAGTGGTACCAGTAGGCGGACTTGAACCGCCACGCCCGAAGGCAACGGATTTTGAATCCGTCATGTCTACCAATTCCATCATACTGGCTTCATTTTTCTTTAACCTTCTAAACACGAGAAGATAAAGAAAAACCACTTTAGAGCGAAAGCTTTTTTTACTGCTTTTGTCTCTATGCCAAGCATTATACAAAGAATGGGTAAGGCAGCAAGCGTTTTGTGCGGCGTCACTGATCAACCGAACAATAATTAAACAAGTTGTTAACTTTAGAGTTTGTCAGTGTCCACTACCCTACTAGTTTTATAGGTATTGAAATTTTAAAGCTTGGATGATTAAAGGTATGGTGGGTTTTGCTTTAATAAATAGTGATGTTTGCATACTCATTTTGATTGTGTAATTAAGGTTAGCAAAGCCAGTTCAGTTCCCAGCATACTAAACAGCCGTTAAGTATTTCTTGTTTGCGAAGGACTTTGCTAAACTACTGCGCAATTTAATTGGATGAGATTGTTTATGTCAGCTGAGTTTCCACGTGCCGGTTTCTGGCGCCGCTTTGCCTCTTTAATTTACGATACCTTGGTTATCATTGCCTTTGCGATGCTGACAACCGTACTGTATTTATTAGCTATTCAAGGGCTTATTTCTTTAGAGTTACTTAGCATTGGTGACGCCGAAGATGTCTCTGCTTTCATTCAAAATTCACCCTTACTATACGGTATCCGTAGCGCATTATTAGTAATAGTGAGTATCAGTTTCTTTAGTTACTTTTGGACTAAAAGCGGCCAAACAATTGGTATGCGCGCGTGGCGTTTGAAGGTGCAAACCCTCGATGGCCATTTAATTAGCTGGCATCAAGGTGCACTTAGAGCCATTACTGCACTATTAGGTTTAGGTAACTTAGTGGTGTTGGTCGATTTTAAAAATAAACGCGCATTGCAAGATTACATTGCAAAAACTGAAGTGATCACTTTAACTAAAGAAGAAAACAAACGTATTTATCGCTCACTTGATTAAAGGCAAATCAAGCATAAAAAAAAGCGTGGTTCAAACCACGCTTTTTTATGATTTAAAACGAATTTTACACCCGTTTATTCAACAGGTATGTTGCAAACCCAATAAACAACAGACTTGGTAACACAGCACCAACCACAGCTGGAATTTGGTAAACCATTACCACAGGACCAAATATCTCATTGGTTAAGTGGAAAGTAATACCAGTTATAACACCCATGATGATACGTGCGCCCATGGTTACTGTGCGAAGTGGTCCGAATATAAACGACAGAGCAACTAACAACATAACGGCGATAGATACTGGCTGCATGATTTTGCGCCATAGCGCCAACTCATAGGTGCTAGTATCTTGTTCATTTTGCTGTAAATAACCTAAATAAGACCAAAGCCCAGTAAACGACAACGATTCGGGCTTAACTGATACAACGCCTAATTTTTCAGCAGTCAGCTGCGAGTCGTAGAACTCTTCTTTGTACTGCTCAGTCGTGATCTGCTCTGGCGTGATCATGACTTTATTTACATCACGAAGTAACCAGCCATCTTTACGATTTAATGCTTCTTCTGCCTTGGTAATTTGCGTAAGTTGCAACGATTTATCAAAGTGATACATATGCACGCCACGTAAAGTACCTTGCTGATCGACATCTTCAATATTAATAAAGTTACTACCATCTTTCGCCCACACACCTTGCTTAGCATTAAATACATCACCACCATAAATCGCTTGGTTACGTATTTCTTTTGCTTTGAGCTGTGCTTCTGGGGCGCCCCATTCACCTAGCGCCATCATACAAATAGCCATAAACATCGCGGTTTTCATGACTGAGACAATAATTTGCAAACGTGACATACCCGCCGCTTGCATAACAACCAACTCACTATTTGATGCCAATGCGCCTAGACCTGTTAAGCCACCAATCAATGCAGCCATTGGGAAGAAGATAACTAAGTCACCTGGCATGCTATACAGGGTGTAAATCAACGCTGTTGCAATATCGTAGCTACCACGGCCAACTGATTTTAACTGCTCAATAAACTTAATGAGGGTACTGATACCTACCAGCACCATTAACGCAAAACCGGTTGTTTGAATTATGCTGCGACCTAAATACCAGTCGAGTGTTTTCATCATGCGCTTAACTCCCGCTTAGTCACAACTGCCTTTAACCATGCGCCGAGCGGACGACCTTTAATAATCAAGAAACCACCAATAAACAAGGCTGATAAATGGATCCACCATAAGCCAATTGAAGGCGGTATTTTTCCATCTTCAACAGCAAACTTAGCGGCATTCAACAAAATGAAATACCCTAAATACAAGCTAATTGCGGGCACTAATTTAGCGAATTTACCTTGGCGCGGATTCACCACACTCAGAGGCACCGCGAGTAAAGTTAATAATGGAATTGAAAGTGGAATAGCTAAACGCCACTGCCACTGTGCAATGGCTTCAGAGGTTTTCATTTTGAATAAATCAAGGGTTGGAATTGCTTCTAACTTACGGCGCTGGTGCTCTATTTCTTGATCTTGAATTTGTACACTGTAACCATCGAACTCAGTTAAGTTCAAAGCAGCAGACTCGCCGTCTGTTTCGTAACGCTTACCATCATTAAGAACAAGTTGCTGTTCACCGTTATCTTGTTCAATCACCACACCACGCTCTGCATACACTAAACGGGCTAAGTCACCTTTTTCACGATCAGGTAACTGCGCAACAAATACCTTGTGTAGCTCTTTACCACTGTTTTCAATGTTGTGAATAAAAACGACCGCTTTTTCGTTACCTGTTTGCTGGAAACGCCCAGCACGTAATGCCGATAAGCCTGCATCGGCTTTTGCTTGTTCTTTTAATTGATATTCTTGCTCACTGGCCCATGGTGCGACATAAAGAGTTAGGGCACCAGCTAAAATAGCCATGGCAGTACTTGAGATAAGCGTTACCCGAACTACGTACCACTCACTGACACCGCAGGCTCTGAAAACTGTCATTTCGCTGTCAGCATAAATGCGACTGTACGCCAAAATAATACCCAAAAAGATACTCAAAGGCAGGATAAGTGAAGCAAGTTGAGGAAGTTTTAGCGCAATCATCGAAAGCACAAGTTTAGCTGGAAGACCCCCTTCAGAGGCGTCTCCTAAAATAACAACAAACTTTTGAGACACAAAAATAGTCATCAAAGTTAAAAATACGGCGACCTGCGACTTGAAGACTTCAGTGGTCAAATAACGAAAAATTAGCAATGCTCGCCCCTGTTAAACATCGAGTTTCACTGGAATAGTAAGGATTTTTGAGTAAACTAGTTATTTTACTCACTTTATTATATGTCATCAGTGTCAAATATCATACCTAGCAAGCGCATATAATCTTGCATTAATGGTACAGATGACATCTATTATGTGATATTGATATTCACATTAAGATAAAGTTCAAAAACACATAAATAGAGTCATGGTTTATGTACTAAGATTAGTGCTACTAAACTAAAAAATGTAAGAAAAGACTCGAAAAAGAAATTCTTACCCTTATAAATTAAGGTTATACGACTCAATATCAGGAGCAACAATGGAATTTAGCGTAAAAAGTGGTAGTCCAGAAAAGCAACGTAGCGCATGTATTGTAGTAGGCGTTTATGAGCCACGTCGTTTATCCCCCATTGGTGAACAATTAGATAAAATCAGTGACGGTTATATCTCAAACTTATTGCGCCGCGGCGATCTTGAAGGTAAGCCTGGCCAAGTATTACTATTACATCATGTACCTAATGTACTAAGCGAACGAGTATTATTGGTAGGTTGCGGCAAAGAGCGCGAGCTTGATGACAAACAATACAAACAAATTATCTCAAAAACGATAAACACACTTAACGAAACAGGTTCAATGGAAGCGGTATGCTTTTTAACTGAGCAACATGTTAAGAGTCGTGACACTTATTGGAAAGTACGCCAAGCAGTTGAAACAACTCAGGACTGCTTATACACCTTCAATCAACTGAAGAGCAAAAAAAGCGACCCTCGTCGTCCTTTACGTAAAATTGTTTTCAACGTACCAACGCGTCGTGAGTTAACCATTGGCGAAAGTGCAATTGAGCATGGCTTAGCCATCGCTGCAGGTAGCAAGTTATGTAAAGACGTTGCCAATATGCCGCCAAATATCTGTAATCCTGCGTATTTAGGTGAGCAAGCGCAAGAAATCGCTGATAACTTCGATAATGTGACTGTTGATATTATTGGCGAAGAAAAAATGGCAGAGCTTGGCATGAATTCATACCTGGCGGTTGGCCGTGGTAGTGCTAATGAATCGGTTATGTCGGTGATCAACTATCAAGGTGGCGACAAAGACCAAGCGCCAATCGTGTTAGTCGGTAAAGGCTTAACTTTCGACTCAGGCGGTATTTCAATCAAGCCAGGCGAAGCCATGGATGAAATGAAATACGACATGGGTGGTGCAGCGGGTGTTATTGGTACTATGCGCGCACTTGTGCAAATGCAATTACCAATTAACGTTGTCGGTGTTTTAGCGGGTTGTGAAAACATGCCTGGCTCAAACGCTTATCGCCCAGGTGATATCTTAACCACTATGTCGGGGCAAACAGTTGAAGTGTTAAACACCGATGCTGAAGGCCGTTTAGTACTGTGTGATGCACTAACCTATGTTGAGCGCTTTGAACCAGATACCGTTGTTGATGTAGCAACACTAACAGGTGCGTGTATTATCGCGCTGGGTTCGCATGCCACAGGTTTACTATCAAACCACAACCCACTGGCCCATGACCTACTAAAAGCATCTGAGCAAAGTGGCGACCGTGCATGGCAGTTACCTTTATGGGATGACTATCAAGAGCAACTTGAAAGCCCATTCGCTGATTTCACCAACTTAGGTGGCCGTGCCGCAGGTACGATTACAGCGGCATGCTTTTTATCTAAATTCACCAAAAAATATAACTGGGCGCATTTAGATATCGCAGGTACAGCATGGCGCAGCGGCGGTAAAAACAAAGGCGCAACCGGTCGTCCGGTGCCTATGTTGACTCAGTATTTGCTAAACCGCGCAGGCGTGAGCGAAGCAAGTCACGATTAAGCCTTACCGCAAGCTTAAAACTAACCCTAAATAAGGCGCCAAATGGCGCCTTATTAATTGAAGCAATTCGCGTTCTATGTCAAAATCCCTGCTTTGATCTGTGTATCTGTGGGGACGAAAGTCACTATGAATATGAACGCACAATTTTACGTTCTAAAACAAGATGATAGTGCCCACCAAGCGGCTGGCGCTGTTTTCGATCTGGCAGCTAAAATTGCTGCGGATCAGTATCGTCTAGGTCATCGCGTATTTATTTACGCTGATAACACCGACACGGCCCACACAATCGACGACATCATTTGGTCATTTGAACCAGATAGTTTTGTACCACACAACTTACAAGGTGAAGGCCCTAAAGGTGGCGCTCCGGTTGAAATTGGTATGACTCCACCTGTCGGCAACAGAAAAATATTAATCAACCTAGCTGAGCACCTACCGGATTTTATTCGCCGTTTTCAGCAGGTTTATGATTTCGTACCCGTTGAGCCAAATGCTAAGCAAGCCGCCCGTGAGCGGTTTAAAAAGCTTCGCCAACTGGGCGCCCATATTGCAACGCAAGAAATTGACATTTAAGCATTTATTTAAGGTTCTGTGTAATGGATAAAACCTATAATCCGCAAGATATTGAACAGTCTTTATACCAAGGCTGGGAAGAAAATGGCTACTTTAAACCGTCTGGCCAAGGTGACGCATACTCAATTATGATCCCGCCACCAAACGTCACGGGTAGCTTACACATGGGCCACGCGTTTCAAGATACCATCATGGATACGCTAACGCGTTTAAAGCGTATGCAAGGCAACAACACATTATGGCAAGTTGGTACTGACCACGCGGGTATCGCAACACAAATGCTTGTTGAGCGTAAGCTTGCTGCTGAAGAAGGTAAAACACGTCACGACCTAGGCCGTGAAGCATTCATCGATAAAATCTGGGAGTGGAAAAACCACTCTGGCGGCACGATCACTAAACAATTACGTCGTTTAGGCGCGTCTGTAGATTGGGACCGTGAGCGTTTCACTATGGACGAAGGCCTTTCTGAAGCGGTGAAAGAAGTATTCGTACGTCTTCACAAAGAAGATTTAATCTACCGTGGTAAGCGCCTAGTTAACTGGGATCCTAAACTACACACGGCGATTTCTGATCTTGAAGTTGAAAACAAAGACAAACAAGGTCATATGTGGAACCTACGTTACCCTCTTGCTGATGGCGTAAAAACCAAAGATGGTAAAGACTACATCATTGTTGCGACAACACGTCCTGAAACAATGCTAGGTGATACAGGTGTTGCTGTTAACCCTGATGATGAGCGCTACCAAGATCTGATCGGTAAAGAAATTTTACTGCCTATCGTAAACCGCCGTATTCCAATTGTTGCCGATGAACATGCAGACATGGAAAAAGGCACAGGTTGTGTGAAAATCACGCCTGCCCACGACTTTAACGATAACGAAGTGGGTAAACGTCACCAACTACCAATGATCAACATCTTCAATAAAGATGCAGCGGTATTAAGCGAAGGCGAAAGCTACACATTCGACGGTAAAGAGCTTGAATTAGATGCGCCAATTCCTGAGCGCCTACATGGCCTTGACCGCTTTGATGCACGTAAAGCGATTGTGAGCGAATTTGAAGAACTTGGTCTACTAGAAAAAATCGAAGATCACAGCCTAACTGTACCTTACGGTGACCGTTCTGGCGTAGTGATTGAGCCACTTCTTACTGATCAGTGGTACGTGCGCGTAGCACCTCTAGCAGAGCCTGCAAAAGAAGCAGTTAAAAATGGCGACATTAAATTTGTTCCTCAACAATACGAGAACATGTACTTCTCGTGGATGAACGACGTACAAGACTGGTGTATTTCACGTCAGCTTTGGTGGGGTCACCGCATCCCTGCTTGGTACGACAACGAAGGCAACGTATACGTTGGTCGTGACGAAGCTGAAGTACGCCGCGACAACAACCTTGCTGATGATGTTGCACTTAAGCAAGACGAAGACGTTTTAGATACCTGGTTCTCATCTGCGCTTTGGACTTTCTCAACGCAAGGCTGGCCTGCAAACACTGATGATTTAAAAACGTTCCACCCGTCTGACGTATTGGTAACAGGTTTCGATATTATTTTCTTCTGGGTTGCGCGTATGATCATGATGACCATGCACTTTATCAAAGATGAAGACGGCAAGCCACAAGTACCCTTTAAAACCGTTTACGTAACTGGCCTTATCCGTGATGAAAACGGCGATAAGATGTCTAAGTCGAAAGGTAACGTACTTGATCCTATCGACATGATTGACGGTATCGACCTTGAAAGCCTAGTTGAAAAGCGCACTGGTAACATGATGCAGCCACAACTAGCGAAGAAGATTGAGAAAAACACTCGTAAAACATTCGAAAACGGTATCGAAGCACACGGTACAGACGCACTGCGTTTTACCCTTGCGGCAATGGCTTCAACGGGCCGTGACATCAACTGGGATATGAACCGCCTTGAAGGTTACCGTAACTTCTGTAACAAGCTATGGAACGCGAGCCGTTACGTATTAATGAACACTGAAGAGCAAGACTGTGGTTTCGCTACAGATGCTGAGAAACAGTACTCACTTGCTGATCGTTGGATTTTAGGTCAATTTGAAGCAACGGTTAAAACCTATACTGAGCATCTAGAAAACTATCGTTTTGACCTAGCAGCAAACACCATTTATGAGTTCACTTGGAACCAATTCTGTGACTGGTACCTAGAACTGACTAAACCTGTACTGTTTAAAGGTAACGAAGCACAACAACGTGGTACTCGTCATACCCTAATCACGGTATTAGAAAGCCTACTTCGCTTAATGCACCCGTTAATGCCATACATCACAGAAACGATTTGGCAACGTGTTGCACCACTTGCAGGTATCGAAACTGCGGGCACTAGCATCATGGTTCAAGGGTTCCCTGTATATAATGAAGCAAATGTTGATAGCCAAGCGATGGACGACCTTGAGTGGGTTAAACAATTCATTCTTGCTATTCGTAACATCCGTGGTGAAATGGATATCAGCCCAAGCAAACCATTATCGGTATTGCTTGCGAATGCGTCTGACGAAGACAAGCGCCGCTTAACGGATAACGAAGCATTCTTAGCGTCGCTTGCTAAGCTTGAAGAGTTCACGCTTCTTGATAACAAAGACGATGCACCAGCGTGTGCAACATCGTATGTTGGTAACCTTGAGATCATGATCCCAATGGCTGGCCTAATCGATGTTGAAGCTGAATTAGCTCGTATTGCGAAGCAGCTTGAAAAAGCAGAAAAAGGCTTAGCACAGGTTCAAAACAAGTTAGCTAACGAGAAGTTCGTAAATAATGCGCCAGAGGCTGTACTTGCTAAAGAGCATGCTAAGCTGGCTGAGTTTACCGATGCGAAAGACAAACTATTAGCGCAAAAAGCGAAAATCGAAAGTCTATAACAGCATATATCAAGCGCGATTTATTCGCGCTTACAAAAAAGCCGCGCTATAACAATGTTATAGCGCGGCTTTTTAATGCTCTGTAGCAGCGACTTTACGTCGCGTTACAATTAAAATTTGTAGTTGTACTGAGCACCTACTAGAACTGCGTGACCTTTTGATTCATAGTCCCATGAAACATCTTGGCCAACTGATGCAGCTAGGCTGTCTTTTTCAGAGAAGTTTTGTGTTTTACCACGAAGAATACTTACACCTAGGTCAATATTTGAGTTTTCGCTGAATGCGTAGTTACCACCAAATGAGAACCAGAAACGATCTGTATCAGGGATAGAGATTGAAAGGTGAGATTGGTCTGCTGGCGACTCATCGTATGCAATACCTGCACGAAGTAAAAGAGCGTCGCTGTACTGGTAGTCAGTACCGATAGAGTAACGCATTGAATCAGAGAAGTTCTCTTCTTTAGAGAATACAGGTGCTTCTTGACTAGGCGTATAAGCTTCTAATTTTTGGAAGCTATCCCAGCCAGTCCATAAAATGCTGTAGTGCACGCCAAGCTTCTTATCGATTTGGTGTGAACCAGAGAACTCAGCAATGGCTGGTAAGGTTAATTTTAACTCACCCGGAACTTTAGTACCCGCTAAACCGCCAACAGCAGCTGGTAGTTGGTTTGAGTACTCACCTTCAAAATCAATATCAGTTTCACTACGGTAGTTAAAACCAAAACGGTTGTTTTCGTCTAACTGATACATAGCACCAATGTTCCAACCAAAGCCGTAGTCGTCACCTTCAAGGTGAGCGATTTGCGTGCTCGCTGGTAAACCTAATGGGTTTGCACCTGCATTACGCACCACTTTCGCATCAGCATAAACATAGTTTAAACCAAGGCCTAGGCTGAACTGTTCGTTGATTTTGTATGAAGCACTTGCATTCATGTTAACAGTCACGATTTCAGTTTCGCCTGCGATAGAGCCTGCTGCGTAATCGTCTTTAAATTCAGTTGAAAGACCAAAGTTTGAAAAAGCACCAAAGCCTAAAGATACTTTGTCGTTTAATGGCATAGTGAAGTAACCAGCAGGAATAAATGCTGATGGCGCGATGCTATCGTCATCGATAGAGCTTTCATCTAAGCCGTATGCAGCACTTTCACCTTCTAAGCTAACATCTGGAATTACAGCAATACCTGCCACTGAGATTTGCTTGTCTTTAAATAAAGACATAAGTGCAGGGTTACGAGCAACAACTGAGGCATCGTCAGCAACGGCTGCTTCACCAGCGTATGCACGGCCTAAACCTGAAACGTTTTGCTCTGCTAATTGGAAAGCTGCAGCAAAGCTGTCAGCAGAAACAACAGCAAGTGATGCTGCAATTAGTGTTTTCGTGAACTTCATAAATCTGTGTCCTCTTGCAAACTTGTGCGAAAACTAATCCAACAATGAGGGCAACCTATTAGTTAAGCATAAAAGATTAGCACTGTATGTTGGCGTTAGATGTTTTATTCTAATGATTATAAACTTTCGAACATTACCTTAATTAAGATCAAAAAACTGTAATTTTTCGTTAGAAATAGGTAAAAAACCCGCATTTTAACAACAAGATAACAACTTATTAAAACTCATCAGATCTCTGATTACAAACCAAACAAACGATATTAATTATCATTTGCATTGACTTATCGCATTTGTAGCTTTAGACTAAAAATAAAAGTTTCTCAGTTGAGTTTGAGTATGGAAATCGCCTTTATTATTGTGGCACTAATGTTATGCGGTGTGAGCGTTCATTATTTTTGTAAAGCAAATTATTGTGCATGTACTAAAGCAGGTGATTGCGACAACCCAGTCAATCACTATTGGTTAGGCGCTATGTTTAGCTCAGTTTTGTCTCTTTTATTGTGTTGCGTAGCCTTACATGTCGAAAAAGGGACGCTATTGTGGTTAGTTTTAATGATAAGTTGTTTTAGTGGGGCATTTATTTCAGCTAAACGCAGCGCCAAAAAACGCTGTGTTAAGTCTAAACAAGCAGATGCTCTTTTAACAAACGAGCCAAATTAAGCTGATAATCTAAGGGTTTAATACTGGCAATAATTTTTAGTTCTTTTTCCACGTTCAAATCGACATCTTTCGCCGTCACGTGGTGCTTATGTTTAGCATTATAAAATACTTTCACTTTTGGTTTGATTGGATTCTCGTGATTCCCTTCCATTACTAACGCTAAACGATCATTATTTAACTTAACAATAGTACCGACAGGGTGTACACCTAGACATTTAATAAAGCGCTGCACTAATTCAGAATCAAACATTTGTTTGTTCGCAAGTAAATAACGCAAAGCCGAAATAGGTTCTTCTCCCATTTGATGAGGCCTATCTGCCGTCATAGCATCATAAACATCAGCAATTGCCATCATTCTTGCAGGGCGGCTAAGCTTTTCAGCGGTAATACCGCGTGGATAACCTGTACCATCTAAACGTTCATGATGATTTACTATCATATCAAGCATTAGTGGAGTAATGCCCTTCTCGCCTTTCACTAAACCTAAACTCTGCGCCACATGTTTTTTAACGACTTGCATTTCGTTATCATTCAATGCGCTTGGCTTAGATAAAACACCTTGCGGCATTTTAGCTTGGCCAATATCATGCAGCAAAGCTCCCATCGCCAGTTCTTTGATCGTCTTTTCTTTATAGCCTAAATACTTAGCAAACACACTCACCAAAATCGCAGTGTTGATCATGTGACGCCAGTTATAAATATGTTTATCTTTGAGACGAGTTAAAATAGTTAATGCATTGTGATTTCGAAAAACGGAGCCGACTATATCAACAGCAATGTCGTCAAGCACTGCCATATTCATTTTTAGTCCAGCTGTAATATCGGAATATAAACTTTGTAGCTTACGACTATGCTGCTCATAGTGAACACTAGCTTTTAGAAACTCTTGTTGAACCGTGATCCCTTGCGGCTCTTCATTAGCAGCAGGTTTTTGTTCAACCTTCGGTTTAGCCGGTTCAGGCTTTGGTTGGTATTTTTTAGGGAGTGCAACATCGCTTTGTGTAAAGTCGATGAGTAGCTCTTCAACCCCCTCAGAGATCAGGCGCTGAATAATTGTTTTATCACGCACTAAACCACGTGTTTTGATCTTAATACTATTTACATGCTCTTGTTGCTTACTGACACTGTCAACAAACATCCCTGGAACAAGTTCGGCAATGGGTAAAGTAATAAGCATAGGTAAGCTTAGCGCATATAAACATCGAGTTTTTTATTATCGCTAATTGATTACAAATGTCTATAGATTGAATAACGAATACGAAATAGGTATTAGTCAGAAGGGTAAACTAACGAGTCAAGCAACTCGCTAGATTGTGGTAGTTCAGTCTAAGAGCTGACGGCAGATAGCTGACAGCTCTAAATCTTACTCCTGAAAGTAAGTGCCCCAGCCGTCGTATTCAACGTCTGTTTGCTGAGCAAGCGCTTCTAACTTGTCTACGTCTTCCATAATGGCTTCTACATCAAGTTCACACTCAACAACCACGTCAAAGCTCCATACTTTCTCGCCGTCTTCTAGCTCAAGTTCAGCTGGTTCTTCAACATCGTAACCTAGTTTAAAAGCGGCTAAAGCTGCTTGCTCTAATTTTTCAAAATTTT
Source organism: Pseudoalteromonas sp. S1650 (assembly GCF_005887195.1). Lineage (NCBI taxonomy): Bacteria > Pseudomonadati > Pseudomonadota > Gammaproteobacteria > Alteromonadales > Pseudoalteromonadaceae > Pseudoalteromonas > Pseudoalteromonas sp. S1650. The sequence continues at coordinate 26,144 of NZ_PNDF01000023.1, forward strand.
CGCTAACAAAGTGGTGTTCCACTTCATAAAGTACTTCAGGATCTGAGCCATCTTCAAGCAATGAAGTAACGATGTCTTCAGTAATTTCGCGCCAATTTTCCATTATTTGTTTCTCACTTGAGCATCTAATTCAGTTATTTTAGCGGCCATAATCTGATGAACATGTGAAGCATGGTCACGAGCAGATACGTCTTTATCAAGATAAATCGGCGCTAACATTTCGAGGTAAATTGTACCATTATCCCAGCGATTTAGCTTAATAGTTTTGTGCGTTGTACTCATACAAACTGGCACAACCGGCACATCAGCACTCATTGCTGTGTGAAATGCCCCTGTTTTAAAAGGTAATAAACCGCGACCATAGCTTCGCGTGCCCTCAGGAAACATCCACACCGACAAGCCTTTTTGTTTTATTTTCTCAGCTGATTTAGAAATTGTGCCCGCCGCTTTTGAGCGGTTAGCACGGTCAATTAAGATATTGCCCGATAACCAATATAGCTGACCAAAAAACGGGATCCATTTGAGGCTTTTTTTACCAAGGCTTACGCAGTTCTCTGGCACCATGGCAGGTAAAGTGAATAGGTCATAGTTATTTTGATGATTTGCTACATAGACAGCAGGACCAATATTTTTTGGAGTCTCGTGATATTTAAGCTCTAGTTTGACACCTAAAATTTTAGCTACCTTGCAAAACCAACCCGCAATAATATGCACGTTATTTGTATGAAACGGCTTCACAATGCATAAAAGCAGCCCAAAAACACAGCTTAAAACAATAAATAACGCCATGAAAATTATGCGAAAAATAGCTAACAAACGAATTCTCCTCGTATTAATCAGCGCGCATTATAACGTGAAAAATAGCATTTCCATAGCTTTAAGCGCACATGTGTACGCTTAAAATTTCATAACGTTTTAACAATAAAAAGGCCTGCAATTGCAGGCCTCTGGTTTACTCAGTTACTTCACTTGGCGACTCATCACTGTCATCAGTTTGAGTCACTTCGACTACAGCTTCATCAACACGCTGTAAGCCTCGGGGTAACTTATTACCTCGTCTACCACGTTCACCATGATAATGCTCAAGATCAGCCGGTTTGAGTGTCAGTTTTCGTTTACCTGCATGCAGGGTTACGCTACTGCCCGCAGGCACCACAGCCAGCACTTTTACAAACTCTTCACGGGCTTGCACTTTCGCACTTGGGATAGAAATAATCTTATTTCCTTTACCTTTACTAAGCTTAGGTAAATCGCGCAGTGGGAATAACAACATGCGGCCTTCGTTAGAAATTGCCATACAGTAATCTGTTGCTACGTCAGTTACTCTAATTGGCGCGAGTAATTCACCGCCTTTAGGAACACTGACCAGCGCTTTACCGTTTTTGTTCTTACTCACCAGATCTTTAAAGTCACTTATAAAGCCATAGCCTGCATCGGAAGCCATTAACAACACTTGGTTGTCTTCTGCCATCACCACATGCTCAAAGTTGGCGCCAGAGCTTAAGTTAAAGCGCCCTGTCATTGGTTCGCCTTGGCTTCGAGCTGAAGGTAAACTATGTGCATCAGTAGCAAAAGCACGACCACTTGAATCTAAGAACACTGCAGGCTGGTTACTCTTACCTCGCGCTGAGGCTTTATAGCTGTCGCCTGACTTATAACTCAGCCCTTCAACATCTAAATCATGGCCTTTACCAACACGTGCCCAACCTTTTTCGGATAACACAACGGTCACTGATTCTGAAGGGATAAGGTCTTTTTCACTTAGCGCTTTTGCTTCTAAACGTTCAACAACTGGTGAGCGACGATCATCACCATACATTTCAGCCGCTTCTTGAATTTCTTTTTTCATCAAGGTCGACATACGACGCTCTGAACCAAGCGTTTGCTCTAACTTGTCACGCTCAAGGGCAAGTTCATCTTGCTCACCTTTAATCTTGAACTCTTCAAGTTTTGCTAAATGACGTAGTTTTAACTCTAAAATCGCTTCTGCTTGAATATCTGTTAAACCAAAACGCTCCATTAAAACAGGCTTTGGTTTATCTTCAGTACGGATAATTTCGATAACTTCATCAATATTTAAAAAGGCCGTTAATAAACCTTCTAAAATATGTAAGCGTGCTAATACTTTATCTAAACGGTGCTGTAAGCGACGGCGAACTGTTTCACGGCGGAACGTTAACCACTCAGTTAAGATACTACGTAAATCTTTAACTTGCGGACGACCATCAAGGCCAAGCATGTTTAAGTTTACGCGGTAGTTCTTTTCTAAATCTGTGGTTGCAAATAGGTGCGCCATTAATGGCTCAGCCTTGATGCGGTTAGAACGCGGAACAATCACGATGCGGGTCGGGTTTTCGTGATCAGATTCGTCACGTAAATCAGCAACCATCGGCAACTTTTTAGCGTTCATCTGCGCTGCAATTTGCTCAAGCACTTTAGCACCTGAACACTGATGAGGCAGCGCGGTGATCACTATGTCACCTTGCTCTTCAGTGTAAATTGCACGCATCTTGATAGAACCACGTCCGGTTTGATAAATCTTACGAATATCGTCTTTCGGTGTGATGATCTCAGCTTCTGTTGGGTAGTCAGGCGCATGCACTAACTCAAGCAACTCTTCGATTTCAGTTTTTGGCTTATCAAGTAATAAACAACAGGCACTGGCAACTTCACGCACATTGTGTGGTGGAATATCGGTTGCCATACCTACAGCAATACCCGTTACACCATTGAGTAAGATGTGCGGTAAACGCGCAGGTAACACCATTGGCTCATCAAGTGTGCCGTCAAAGTTTGCGGTCCAATCGACAGTGCCTTGACCCAGCTCTTTTAGTAAAACTTCTGAGAACTTAGATAAACGCGCTTCGGTGTAACGCATTGCAGCAAATGACTTAGGATCATCGGCAGCACCCCAGTTACCTTGACCGTCCACCAGCGGGTAGCGGTAAGAAAACGGCTGCGCCATTAACACCATGGCTTCGTAACAAGCACTATCACCATGAGGGTGATATTTACCCAGTACATCACCCACGGTACGGGCTGATTTTTTATATTTTGCTTGCGCCGATAACCCCAGTTCGCTCATTGCATAGATGATACGACGCTGTACAGGCTTTAGACCGTCACCTACATGAGGTAAGGCACGGTCCATAATGACGTACATTGAGTAGTTTAAGTAGGCGTCTTCAGTAAAGCGCCCCATTGTTTGTTGTTCTATGCCTTGCATCAGCAAGGTATCTGTATCACTCATTAACGCTTACCTATTTTTTCTTAGCACTAACGCGATAGATCACATTAGCAAAGTCGTCTGAGATCAATAAGCTGCCATCTGCAAGCTCTGCAAATGCAACTGGGCGACCAAATGTTTCTTCGTTTTGCATAAAGCCTGTGATGAACGGGGTGTACTTAGTAATACGACCTTGTTCAACATTCGCTAGCATCACTTTGTAGCCTGACTTTTTACTGCGGTTCCATGAACCATGCTCAGCAACAAAAAGCTGCTCTTTGAATTTAGCAGGAAACTGCTTACCGTTATAAAAATGAATACCTAAAGGAGCAACATGAGCACCAAGTGCAAGGGCTGGCGATTTGTAGTCAGCAATACTTTTACCTTTACCAAACTCAGGATCTAAAATCGCCCCAGCGTGAACATAAGGGAAACCATAATGCGTACCCTCTTCACCTTCACCAACACGGTTAATTTCACAAGGTGGCATGTCATCGCCCATCATGTCACGGCCGTTATCACTAAACCAAAATGCATTCGTTGTAGGGTGATAATCAAAACCAACTGAATTACGAACGCCTTTGGCAATTGTTTTAATTTCTTTTGTGTCAACATCTAACGAGAAGATACGACCATATTTTTCGTCTTCAGCACAAATGTTACATGGTACACCCACTGGCACAATTAACTCACCAGTTGGCGCAAAACTAATGAATTTCCAGCCATGGTGACGATCAGTTGGAAACTTATCGTATACCACGTCGTATTTAGGATCTTTTAAATTTTTATCAACGTCTTTAAAACGGATGATACGTGACACTTCAGCCACATATAAATCACCATCTTTAATCGCTAAACCTGATGGCATTTCAAGACCTGTGGCAATAACCATTTTTCTGTCAGCCACACCATCACTGTTATGGTCAATCAACGCATAAACATTGCCTGCTTTACGTGAGCCTGCGTAAACAATACCTCTTTTTGATACCGCAATTTGACGTGCATTTTCTACATCATCAGCAAACAGGCTAATAGAAAACCCATCAGCAACTGTTAACTTATCAAGAATATCTTTTGCCATTGCAGGCGCTGATAACAAGCTCAGCGACAATAATGAGGTCAGTAGTTTTTTCATTTTTTCTTGCCCTTTAATTCGTTGCTAGCAACTAGGTTGCTACACCTTTAACTAAACTTCTGCGCGGTTTCCGTGATCTTCTAACCACTGACGACGATCTGACGAACGTTTCTTTGCAAGAAGCATATCCATCATTTCCATGGTTTGCTCTTCTTCATCTAAGGTTAATTGCACTAAACGACGCGTATTAGGATCCATCGTGGTTTCGCGTAATTGTAACGGGTTCATTTCACCTAACCCTTTGAAGCGTTGAACATTAACCTTACCGCGTTTTTTCTCAGCTTCAATGCGCGCTAAAATACCGTTCTTTTCGTCTTCATCAAGGGCGTAGTAAACCTCTTTACCAATGTCGATACGAAATAGCGGCGGCATAGCTACATACACATGGCCTTGTTTGATAAGCGATGGAAAGTGACGAACAAACAGCGCACAAAGCAAGGTAGCAATGTGTAATCCATCTGAGTCAGCATCGGCCAAGATACAAATCTTGTTATAACGCAGACCAGATAAATCACTTGAATCAGGGTCAATACCCAGAGCGACAGAAATATCATGCACCTCTTGCGATGCTAAAATCTGCCCAGATTCAACTTCCCAGGTATTTAAAATCTTACCGCGCAGCGGCATGATTGCTTGGAATTCACGGTCGCGCGCTTGTTTTGCTGAACCACCTGCTGAATCACCCTCTACTAAAAACAGTTCAGTACGGTCATTATCTTGGGCACTGCAATCCGTTAATTTACCCGGTAATGCAGGGCCTGAGGTAACACGCTTACGCACAACTTTTTTAGCAGCACGTAAACGGCGCTGCGCATTTGAGATACATAACTCAGCTAATAATTCTGCCGTTTCTGTATGCTCGTTTAACCATAAACTAAATGAGTCTTTTACCACACCTGATACAAACGCAGCGCATGAGCGAGAAGACAGCTTTTCTTTTGTTTGGCCAGCAAACTGTGGGTCTTGCATTTTAACCGACAATACGTAGCTACAACGCTCCCAAATATCATCTGGTGTTAGCTTTACACCACGTGGTAATAGGTTTCTAAATTCACAAAATTCACGCATTGCTTCAAGCAAGCCTTGGCGTAAACCATTAACGTGTGTACCGCCTTGTGCAGTAGGAATTAAGTTTACATAACTTTCAGCGATTGATTCACCGCCTTCAGGTAGCCAAACAACCGCCCAGTCAGCGCCTTCGGTTGAACTTGAAAAATCACCAATAAACGGCTCTTTTGGTAATACTTCAAAGCCTTTGACTGCTTCAACTAGGTAATCTTTTAAGCCTGTTTCGTAATACCACTCTTGGCTTTCTTTGGTTTGCTTGTTAGTAAACTTAATGCGCAAGCCTGGGCACAATACCGCTTTGGCTTTTAATAAGTGATTAAGCTTAGTAATTGAAAAGTTAGCTGAGTCAAAATAGCTCGCATCTGGCCAAAAACGTACAGTTGTCCCTGTGTTACGTTTACCCACAGTACCAATGACGTTTAGATCTTCAACCTTGTCACCGTTTTCAAAAGCCATACGAAATTGCTGCGCATCACGGCGCACAGTCACTTCAACACGAGTCGATAGCGCATTTACAACCGAAATACCTACCCCGTGTAAACCACCTGAGAACTGATAGTTTTTATTAGAGAACTTACCACCGGCGTGCAGCTTGGTAAAAATAAGTTCCACACCCGGGATACCTTCTTCAGGGTGAATATCAATCGGCATACCACGGCCATCATCGATAACCTCAAGGGAGTTATCTTCATGAAGGATGACATCTATTTTAGTGGCATGGCCTGCCATTGCTTCATCGACACTGTTATCGATAACTTCTTGACCTAAATGATTAGGTCGAACCGTGTCGGTATACATACCTGGGCGGCGTTTTACGGGCTCTAATCCGTTTAAGACTTCAATTGCTTCGGCGTTATAATTTTGCTGACTCATAGTTTTTATATCTTTTATGCGCTTAGCTATGTTTTACGTGATTTTAAGAAAATCTACAATACTTGCAAAGGTTTGTTCGAAGCCGATAAAACTATGATCGCCTCCAAATTCAACGTGTTGCTTACACTGAGAATAATATTTAACCGCCTGCTGAAATGGCAGTACTTCATCGCCCGTTTGCTGTAGCAAATAAATCAATGAAGGGGTGTCTAATTGCGGCAAATATAAACTGCGCAATGCATCCATGTGACGAGTACCAAGTTCATAATGACTATCTTGATACGGGTTATAATTTTCCCCTAAATAGTTACCGAGTAACTCAAATGGGCGAACCGCAGGGTTAATGACTACCGCGGGTATTGAATAACGTTGCGACAAATAGGTCGCATAAAAACCACCTAATGAACTACCTAGTAATACAGTATCATCATTTAGCAGTTGTTCTAATTGTAAAATTGCATGTAATGGCTCATGAGTTAATCGCGGCACCTGATAATCGACATCAAATTGCGCCATGTGCTCACCAAAACGAACAGCTTTGTAAGATTGCTCAGAGCTATTAAAGCCATGAATATAAATTACTCTTTTAGCCATACTACATCCGTGGTTAGCAGTAAGTTTTGTTGCTCATCAATTATTAAGTCGATGATTCGAAATGCGGGGCCTAAATCCTCTTGCTGCCATGCCATCGTGTGTTTGCTAAATTGTATTGAGCAGGCCGGTGTCGCATACACACTAAGGTTACGGTAATTTTGCGTGTACTCATGATGCACATGACCATGGAACACGCCCACACACTGCTCAGTATTGACGCAGGTATTTAAAAATTGCGGGCCATTTTCTAGCATATGTTTATCTAGATAGGCTTGAATAGGCAGTGGGTTATGATGACAAAACACCACACTTTGAACCTGCCCTACCGCTTGGCTTAATTCATCTAAATGCGTTTGTGTTACCCAGCCGGCCGGCGTCGGGCCTTTTGAGTTAGCTAACAGCAACTGCCCACCTAAAAAGGTAATGCGTTTATTGTTTAAAATTTGCGGGCTTATAAGCTTTTCATATTCAGCAAGTTCATCATGATTACCCGGCAGCCAAAACACCGGACAACTCAGCGCTGAGTCTGCTATTAATTTAGCAAAAAGCTGGTAAGACTCAGTGCTGTGATCTTGTGTTAAATCTCCACCAAATACCACACAATCCACATCTAATTCAGCAATCGCTTCTAAACAGCGTGAAAAATACGCTGCCGTATTCACGCTAAAGTATTCACCATGGATGTCTTTTGATAAGTGGCAATCAGTGATGTGGGCAACTTTCAGTGCTGTTTTATCAAAATGGAAGGCGTCACTAAACCAAGCCATTATTTACATCCCAATTTAAAACTGCTCGGCCGTTTTCAACACAAGCCACCAGCCAGTCATACAAAAAGGCGTTAAGCTGATATTTTTCATCTTTTTGGTGCATATTCGGATTAGGGTAAGCATAGGAAGGCTTGATGCGCTGATGAAAATCATGATGCACGATTTCGGCTACTTTCGCATCATGATACATGCGCACAGTTAAATACAAAGGCTTAACCGAAGGCAAATGACCGGCTTCTTGTCTGATAGAAATATCTGTGGTGTATTTTGCTGTATCGTCAACTTTAACCGCAAAAGTGCTGTGCCCTAATTGCACTTTACGTTCCTGACCTATACGTCGCTCATTAGGTAATAGTTTTAGCGCACGCACGTAATTATGCTCACACAAAGTTAAGTACTTAGGTAAGCTTTGAATATAACGCTGCTGGGCACTGACGTACGACAAAATAATCCCCTATGAGTTTTTCCAATCAGACAGTATACGTTGCTTATTCAGTGCTAACCACTGTAATGAGATAACTGTCGCTGCATTATCTATTTCACCCTGTTCTAGGCGCAGCATAGCTTCATCATATGACATTACATGAGTTTTGATATCTTCATCTTCATTATCAAGGCCAAAAATACCGCCTTGATACCCTGCTAAGTCAGTGCGCGCTAAATATAAATACAAACGTTCAGTGGTGCCGCCGGGGCTTGAAAGATACGACATCATAAATTCCAGCTCGTTAAGCTCAATACCGGCTTCTTCGAATGCTTCACGTTTGGCAACATCTTCATAATCAGTACTGCCATCAGCCATGCCTGCAATACACTCAAGTAACCAAGGTGACTGCTTTGATGCGAGTGCCCCGATTCTAATTTGTTCAATTAATAAAACTTGGTCAGTTTTAGGGTCATAAGGAAGTACAGCAACAGCATGGTCGCGCTCTAAAATTTCACGTTTAACTTCTACTGATTTACCACCCGCAAACAAGGCATGATGAAAGCGATAGATATTAATTTTAAAGAAACCATTATAAACACGCTCAATTGGCTTTAACTCTATGTCATCATGGTTAAATTGTGAGACTGCTGATATTTTCATCCTTTATTTCCTTTACACTGCAAGCAAAAATTACGACCAATTATATTCTGTTACACTTGGACATGCAGATTTACGTAATTTTTTTTTGGTTATTCATTAAAAAAGAGTACCATGGTGATAGTACAAAATTGTCTAAGGACTGAACGAACAATGAAAAAAACTCTACTCGCTGCGCTGATCGGGTTTTCAAGCGCACTGACTGCAACAGCTAGTTATGCTGAAGACTTACTACAAGTTTACGAGATTGCTACAGCAAACGATCCTACCGTACTTAAAGCAAAAGCCCAAGCAGATGCGCAAGCTTATGAAAGTGATCGCGCGTTAAGTGCACTATTACCACAAATTGGCTTAAGCCTTGGTTATGAAACAACCAAGTCTGATCTTTATGAGGGTAATGATACTACAGGTTATGCTGGTTATGATTACGATCCTGATGTTTTCAGCCGTGGTATTAGCCTAAACCAAACACTATTTGATTTAGGCGCTTGGAACTCGCTAGGTATTGCTGATAAGCAAGCATTACAAGCAGACGCTCAGTATGATTTTGCACGTCAAGATCTAATCGTTCGTGTAGCTGAGGGTTACTTCAACGTACTAAGTGCAATCGATAACCTTGAGTTTGTTCAAGCAGAAAAGCGTGCCATCGAGCGCCAATTGCAACAAACTAAAGAGCGTTATGCGGTAGGTTTAACAGCAATCACTGACGTACACGAAGCACAAGCTCAATATGATAACTCTGTTGCACAAGAAATTGTTGCTAAGAACAGTGTTGAAACAGCGCGTGAGCAACTTCGCGAAATTACTGGTAAATACCACGCAAAACTAGACATGTTGAATACAGATACATTTTCAACTGTTGCGCCAAATAAACAATCGTCTGAGTACATCAAAATTGCTGAAGACAACAACTTAAATCTGCAAGTTTCTAAAGTAACGGTTGATATTGCAAAAGATCAAATTGATTTAGCAAAAGCGGGGCACTATCCGAAGCTAACATTAAGTGCTTCTTACGGTGACAGCCTAACCGATCTAAATAGCAACTCACATCAACCTCGTGAAGATAGCGCTAAAATTGGCGTTAACTTTAGCCTACCGATTTACTCAGGTGGTGCTACAACTGCAGCAACAGATCAAGCTCGCGCTTTTTATGTTGCCGCAAGTGAAGATTTAGAAGCAAGTTTACGTGCAGTAACTCGCTCGGTTATTACATCATATAACCAAGTAGTGTCTGACATTGCCACGTATAAAGCCTTACAACAAGCTGTTGTTTCTGCAGAAAGTGCACTTAAAGCAACTGAAGCAGGCTTTGAAGTTGGTACACGTACTATCGTTGACGTATTGATCAGCACGCAAAACTTATATAACGCAAAAAGTAACTTAGCAAATGTTCGTTACCGCTATGTTGTTTCAACACTTCGCTTGAAACAAGCTGCTGGTACACTAACTAGTGAAGACCTTATTGCTATTAACCAAGGTTTAAAAGAAATCTAAATATTTCTTCGAAACTTATACCAACAAAGCCAGCCTCGCGCTGGCTTTTTGTATTTTTAAACACTTACAGTTAAACTAGCTTTTTTATTTTTAGAGATTTTTTTGTGGTTAGTTCATCACCGTTTAAAGCGTCTTTTTTGGGCCCTCGCTACTGGTTAACTTGGGTTGGCATTTTCTTTTTATATCTTATCTCTTGGTTGCCACATAAATTGCAACTAGCGCTTGGAAAACTGCTCGGCCGCCTAGTACACCGTTTTATGAAACGTCGTCGCCATATTGCTGAGGTGAATATTCGTTTGTGCTTTCCTGGAATGCCAGAGCATGAACAACGCGAACTAGTTCGTAAAAATATGGAAAATACCGGTATTGCGATGATGGAAACCGGCATGGCTTGGTGGTGGCCCGAGTGGCGAGTTAAAAAAGTGTATGGCTCGATAAAAGGGTTAGAATATTTTCAGCAAATTCAGCAATCAGGCAAAGGCGTTTTACTTCTTGTTCCACACATTTTACACCTTGAAATGGCGAGTCGGGTAATGGGCTTAAAGCACCAAGGTATTGGTTTTTATCGCCCACATAATAATCCTCTAATGGAGTATTTTACTACCAATGGTCGCTTACGCTCTAATGAATATCTAATCGGTAAAAAAGATGTCAAAGGCCTACTGCAAGCCCTCAAAAACAAGAAGGTTTGTTACTACTTGCCAGATCAAGACTATGGCCGTAATCGTTGCGAGTTTGCACCGTTTTATGCGGTAAAAGATACAGCAACAACTACAGGTGCACTGCTGTTTGCCAATAGTAAGAACTGCGAAACCGTAAGTTTAACGAGTCGTCGTGATGAGAATGGATGCTATCATCTAGAAGTGCTTCCTATTTTAGAAAATTTCCCTAGTGGCGATAACCTTGCTGATGTAACACGCGTTAACCAGCGTATGGAACAAGCAATAAACGTGGCTCCTGAGCAGTACATGTGGCTACATCGCCGCTTTAAAACTCGTCCAGATAAGAATGCACCTTCTTATTACAAGTAGAGTGACATTTTGCTGTATGTATGGTTTTATTAAGCTAATTAACAACAAGAGTATTAGAAATGTGGTTTTGGGTTAAGCATTTATCATTAGCTGTCATTTTGATTGCTGCTGCTATTTATTTTTTATTTGGCAGCGGCCCCGTATTAGATATCAAAAATACTCAAAATGCAGCAGCCCAAGGTCTATCACGCTTTTATTCAGCCCTTCGAAATCAGGTCAATGACAAAGATAACGAGCGAGATAAATATGTTCTTAAATTACCGACACCTGAAACTAGTCTAGATGTCGCACTATTTGAGCGTGAAAAAGTCGTTGAGCCTTCATCGCCAAACTGGACAGGAGATATACAACCTCGTCGCTTTGAAAATGGCACGACTTTAAAAGATGTATTATCTGATTATGCTAAAAATGAAGATATTGTGTTGTATTGGTATCTTAGTAAAGACTACGTAGTAAAAGATCACTTTCGAGTTGATAGCAACTTCGTTTCTGCATTGTATCAAGTAGGTCGAGCAATCAACGATGATTTCGAAAATGAGGTTTACACTTATTTTTGTTTTAAGCAAAGAGCGGCTGTGATCACTGAGCTGCCCTCTGCTTATGTACGTGAAAATTGCCGCCGTTTAAAAAGCTAAAACACCTGTAGCCACGCCTGACTAACTAAGTCGATATGCTGAGTTAACTCAGCACGTGGCGCACAACGCCCCTGCTGATTCAAACTCATTACATGATAACGTGAACGATAGGCTATATACGCAGCCACTAACTCTTGCTGCATTTGCTCACTAATACAGCCTAAACGCGCCGCATCGGCTAGTATACGCACATTATCAGACCAGCTCGTTAGCTCTGGATGTTGCTTAGCATTATTTAGCACCAGATACTGAGTAATAAATTCAATATCTGTAATACCGCCCCTATCTTGCTTCAAATCAAACAGCTCATCGTTACCCTTAGCAAGGTGAGCGCGCATTTTTTCGCGCATCTCAACAACATCCGTTTTTAATTTTTCGTTATCACGGGTTTGGCATAACACATCTATACGAATTCGCGCGAAACGATCTTTTAATGATGCTTGACCGTAAATCATGCGTGAGCGAACGAGAGCTTGATGTTCCCAAGTCCATGCTTGAGTTTGCTGATAGTGGTAGTAACTTTCTAAATTAATAGCCAGTAAGCCTGACGCCCCTTCAGGACGTAAACGAGTATCAAGCTCGTACAAAATACCAGACGCCGTGCGAGTATTGAATAAATGCATTAAGCGCTGTGCAAGTTTTAAATAAAACTGACGCGAATCAATCGACTTATCACCATCGGTATAACTGCTGCCATCGTGGTTATGCACAAACACAAGGTCTAAGTCTGAATCGTAGCCAACTTCAAAGCCACCCGTTTTACCGTAGGCGATTACCGCAAAGCCTTTTTCTTGCTCTGACGTATTAACGGGCTGACCAAAGCGTTCAACACACGCATGCCATGCAATATTGACCGCTTGCTCTACAATTGCCTCAGCAAGCGCTGTAAGGTGGTCGCTTACCTTCATCACGCTGAGTACACCAGTTGCATCAGCCGCTGCAATGCGTAGCTGATGCGTTTGCTTAAACTGACGAAGAGCTTCCATTTGCAGCTCTAGATCACCATGCTCAATGCGCAAGAAGTATTGTCTAATTTCATCTTTGTAAGCAGATAAAGGTGTCGGTTTATAAAGCACCTGAGGATCGATCAGCTCATCAAGTAAAATTGGGTAACGAGAGATATGTTCGCCAATCCATTTACTATGACAACATAGTGCAACCAGTTGATTTAAGGCTCCAGGGTTTTCATACAACAGCTCTAGATAAGCGGTTCGTGAAATGATCTTATTCAATACTTGGCAGATCATCATAAAGGCGTCACTGCTCGCTTTTGCTATCGTTAATTGTTTAAGTAAAAGCGGCATTAATTTATCTAAAATGTCACGACCTCGACTACCAACCTTCGCCTTAGTTAAACGCGCCTTAAAATCTTCCAATGCTGCTTGCCAATCAAGGTTCGGCTCACACATCAGGCTAACATCCGTCATTTCCCATGCGCTGATGTACTCATTTTCACACGGGTCGCTGGTTTCACTTTCAAAACCAATCACCTGTTCGAATTCACCATGGACTTGAGACATGATCTGCTCGATACTAGACAAACACTGATTAAAATCGTCTTTATTGAGCAAATAACATAAACGTTGTTGGTTTAATTCGTCATCAGGTAGAGTTTGCGTTTGCTTATCAGCAAATATCTGTAAGTACTGCTCAATTTGACGTAAGTCTAAATAGTTTTGTGTAAGTAAATCAGCCTCTTTGTTGGACATAACCTGATTGTTAACCAGTTCTTTTAAAGCAACTAATAATGACTGAGTTTGCAGGTTAGCTTCGCGACCACCTCGCACCATTTGCAGCGCTTGTACCACAAATTCCACTTCTCGAATGCCCCCTGCGCCTAATTTAATATTGTTTGTAAGGCGTTTTCGGCGTACTTCTTGAGCTATCATTTGCTTCATTTTACGCAGCGATTCAATCACCGAGAAATCAATATAGCGGCGATAAACAAATGGCCGTAGCAATTCATAAAACTCATTCCAATAACGGTTTTCTGTGCCGATTAATCGCCCTTTTAGCATGGCGTAGCGTTCCCATTCACGTCCTTGCTCTTGATAATAATCTTCCATAGCATGAAAGCTCATCACCAAAGGCCCACTTTCACCAAATGGTCGCAGGCGCATATCAACCCGAAATACTTGGCCATTTACCGTAGTTTGATTAAGCGCCATAATCAGCTTTTGCGCCACTTTGGTATAAAACACCTGCGCTTCAATAGAGCGACGCCCACCTTGCGTTGCAATATCACGAGGGTAAGAAAAAATTAAATCAATGTCAGAGGAGTAATTAAGCTCTCCTCCACCTAGTTTCCCCATGCCTAAAACTAACATTTGCATTGCATTACCGTCATCATCAAGCGGCATACCACTAACTTTAGCTACCTGCGCAAACGCCCACTGATTGGCACTATCGATAAGCTGATTTGCAAGCGCTGAGATATAAGCGATGCTATCAGCGATTGGGTTTGCACAGCACAAGTCAAGAAAAGCCACTTTCAACCAGTACTTTTCTCGATACAAACGCAGTTTTGCCATTGCAGCATTGTCGTCAAGCTCATTGATTTCTGTACTACTTAACGGAGCTTCAACTGCACGATTAGCAAGCTCCTTATCATCAAGTAACCAGTCTTTTAAGTTTGGCTGAGATTGTAAGCAGTTCCACGCAAAGTCGCTTAAAGACAACAAGTTAATAATTTTCTGTTGTTCAGTTTGCCCCTCATACAAGCTCGCGAAGCGGGTTTGGCCTAACTGATGAAGTGACTCTGGAAGCGCGTGTAAATTACTCATTAAATACTCTCTTTTAACTTGCCAATAACCGTACTAGAATGATAATCAAAGAATTATTTAGCAGGGACCTGCATGTCATATTTATCACTATCTAACACTAGTTTAGTCGCGATTGCTATTAGTTTCGCTGTAATCTGCGCCACTATAGTACTGCTACGTATTCTAACGCAAATCAAAGCAAAACAAGCGCTTAAAGAAGAGCTTGCGCAACATGATAACTTTGCCATGGGAATAAGCTTTGCCAGCGAAATCATGGTCGTTATAGCAACTATCGCTTATATATTTGATGAGATTAGCTTAAGTGCAGCCCAATCTAATCCGCTAAAAGTACTTTTACTCATTGTGCTGTTGTTTGCTTTTATAAAAATAGGCCATTTAATTCATCGTAAATGGATTTTGCATCGCTTTAATGAAGAAGCCGCTATTCTAAAGCAAAATGTCTGCGCCGCCTTGGTCGATTCAGGCATGCTAATCGCAAACTGTATTATTGCTCTTGGTCTTTATAACTGGTGCCATACCCAAGGCTATAGCAGCTTATTGATCGCCACAGTGAGCTTTTTTGTGCTGCAAGGTATGTTTGCCCTTGATAGTAAAATCCGTGAGTATCGTTTTGCAAAAGCTAACCAAGGTGCGTCGCTACAAAGTAATTTTAATCTAGAAAATACTTCCATCGGTATCCGCTACGCCGGTAAGTCTATTGGCCTTGCTCTTGCCGGTTATGCTGGTCTTGCCAGTGCATCATTTATTAGTGGTAAGATGGTAGAAAACTTATTCACTTTGGTATCTCATTGCGGTGCTATGTGGGTATTACTTTATATTTTGAGCTACATTATTAAGTATATTTCTTTACCGAATATAGATACTTCTCTTGAAGTTGATCATCAAGATAATATTGGTATTGCGTGTATTGAGTTTGCCGTTTTTGGCGCAATAGGCTATTTACTTATTAGTATGTTTTCAATTTGATACGGAAGTTTTAGTACCGTGAGACTCTATGCCCTTTAAAGTTAATGATTATTTACTAGTTGATATAGACAATGAGTTTAGCCGAGCCTTTACTGAGCATTACTTTGCGAGCGTTGAAGGCTCAACGCTTGTTGTGGCAGGCGCAAATAGCCGCCACATGGTCAAACTTATGTTTGATGAATTAATAAAAGATTACTGTTATTGCGACTTCAGTAATGAAATAAGTGTCTCTGAACTGGCCAGCTACCTGCATGAACACCACAACATTAAAGGTGTTTTAATTAATTTAACCGATTACCAATTAGCGGATGATGCACAAAAATTTATATACAATTCCCTACATAAAATACGTTATTTAGTAAAACAAGAAGAACAAGGTTTTAGCTTTGCGCCTTGCCCCGACAGCGCCCATATAAATCACCTTTCCTGTCAAACAACTATCGCTGAAACGACGACAGATCTTTTACCGTTAGCTGAAGAGTTAAATAGAAAATAAATAATTGCACCTAAGCCGCTGTATACTTACCATATTGCTAAATTTATTGATAAGTGACAGTCATGCGAGTTCCACACATTTACCAACCTTCAGCGATTTCTTTAAACACCCCAGTAGCACTAGATGATGATGCCGCAGGTCATGTTGGCCGCGTATTGCGCATGCAAGTCGGTGATAAGGTCTCGATTTTTAATGGTGAAGGAGGTGAATACCTCAGTGAAATTATTGAAGTGAGCAAAAAAAACGTGGTCGTTAAGCCACAGGAATTTGTTGATCATGATGTTGAGTCGCCTTTAAAGATTCACTTAGGCCAAGGTATTTCTCGTGGTGATAAAATGGATTTCACTATTCAAAAATCAGTCGAGCTTGGTATTACAGAAATCACCCCTATTTTTAGTCAACGTTGTGGCGTAAAACTAAGTGGCGATCGCCTTGCTAAAAAACATCAACAATGGCAAAAAATTGCAATTGCCGCGGCTGAACAATCTGGCCGCAACGTTGTGCCTGTTGTACACCCGCCTATCGATATAAAAGAGTGGCTAGAACAAGCAAGTGATGCGATTAAACTTACTTTGCACCCGCGTGCTGAGCACAGTATTAAAACGATTCAAATCCCCAGTGAAGGGGTACGCTTTTTAGTCGGTCCTGAAGGTGGATTTACCGATGAAGAAATTAACATTGCTAAACAGCAAGACTTTGTTGATATCCGCTTAGGGCCACGTGTTCTGCGAACAGAAACAGCCGCTCTGACGGTACTGAGCGCATTACAATTGCAATTTGGCGATTTAGCGAATTGAAAACAGTAAAAATACCCATATATCAAAGTAACAAAACACAGTATGGCATACGATTCTAAGGCAAAAATATGGCAATTAAGCTAGGCATAATCTCTGATCCAATTAGTGGCTTTAATATTAAAAAAGACACTGGCTTTGCAATGATGATGGAAGCACAAAAGCGCGGTTACGAAATTTACTACATGGAAATGGATGACCTTTCTCTACGTCAAGGTCAAGGCTATGCAACAGCTGCCAAAGCCCGTGTATTTGATGATGTTAATCACTGGTATGAATTAGAAGAAAAAGCCACCATTGCTTTAGCTGATTTAGACGTTATTTTAATGCGTAAAGATCCGCCTTTTGATACTGAGTACATCTACGCTACCTATATTTTAGAGCGTGCTGAGCAAGCTGGTACGCTGGTTATCAATAAGCCGCAAAGCTTACGCGATGCCAATGAAAAGCTATTCACGGCTTGGTTTAGCGAACATACGCCAGATACTTTAGTAACACGTAGCCAAGCAGACATTCGTGCATTTTTAGCTGAGCATAAAGATATTATTTTAAAACCCCTTGATGGTATGGGTGGTGCTTCTATCTTTAGAGTTAAAGAAGATGATGCCAATATTGGTGTGATCTGCGAAACATTAACCGAGCATGGTAGTCGTTTTGCAATGGCACAAAATTATATCCCTGAAATCAAGCAAGGCGATAAACGCGTTCTTGTGGTTGATGGTGAAGTAATGCCGTACTGCCTAGCGCGTATCCCGCAAAATGGCGAAACGCGCGGTAACTTGGCAGCAGGTGGTAGAGGTGAAGCACGTCCAATTAGTGATTCAGACCGTAAAATTGCAGAGGCTGTTGCACCTACACTGAAAGAAAAAGGCCTTATTTTTGTTGGTCTAGATATCATTGGCGATCGTTTAACTGAAATCAATGTCACTGCGCCAACGTGTGTAAAAGAGATTGAAGCTGCTTATGACATTTCAATCACTGGTCACTTATTTGATGCCATTGAAAGAAAACTGAGCCATACTTAATTTAAACAACAAAAGGGGCGACCTATGCAGTCATTAGAGAACCATTTCTTAATCGCAATGCCAAGCATGCAAGACCCTTTTTTTAAGCGTGCTGTTACGTATATTTGTGAGCACAACCAAGATGGTGCGATGGGCTTGGTAATTAACCAGCCTATCAATATCACCGTGGGCGAGCTTCTCGATAAAATCGAAATTGATAACGATAAAAGTAAACAAGCAGCAGGCTTAGCTGTATATGCTGGCGGGCCTGTAAAAACCGATCGCGGTTTTGTTTTGCACTCACCAAAGCCTGGTTATGCAGCGAGTCAAAAGCTCAGCAGTGATATTATGATCACCACTTCAAAGGATGTGTTAGCAAGCCTAACAACGAGTGAAGCACCAGAACAATTTATTATCACATTGGGTTATGCTGGTTGGGATCAAGGACAGTTAGAGCAAGAACTGCTGGAGAATTCATGGTTAATTATCAAAGCAGACCCTGAGATCATCTTTAATACACCTGTTGAAAAACGTTGGGAAAAAGCGGTTTCGATGCTGGGTTTTGATGTCGGTCAATTAAGCTCTGAAGCAGGCCATGCTTAACATTTATAATTTTTAAGACTATGACAAAACGAACGTTTAAGGCACTCGGTGAACGCACCGTAATGGGTTTTGACTTTGGCACCAAAAGTATTGGTATTGCCATTGGTCAAGAACTCACAGGAACAGCATCAAGTTTACAAGCTGTAAAAGCGAAAGATGGTATTCCAGATTGGCAACTAATTAAAAAACAAGTGGACGAGTGGCAACCCGATTTAATGGTGGTTGGTTTACCGCTTAATATGGATGGCACCAATCAAGAAGTTACTTTTAAAGCTAAGAAGTTCGCTAACCGCTTACACAACCACTTTGCTATACCGGTTGAAACGCAAGACGAACGACTAACCACCGCAGACGCAAAAGCGCGTTTATTCGAACAAGGTGGCTACCGAAACCTCGGCAAAGGTAATGTTGATAACATGTCTGCTGTGATTATTTTAGAAAGCTTTTTTGAGCAGTTTTATGGTGAGTAGGCGCCTTCAACGTATTTAAAGAGTGCCAGCACAGACAGTGCTGGCATGTAATTCCCTTTTGTTTTAACTAAGATTTACCTTTTTCGTCCAGGCCATCAATAGTCACACCCTGTAAGAAACCAGCCCCTTTTTGTTCATTGTTTTGTAGCTTAATCATTAGGCGTAAGTCATTTGGCGAGTCAGCATGGTGCAGCGCATCAGCATAGTTAATGCGGCGCTGTTTATAAAGCTCAAATAATGCTTGGTCAAAGGTCTGCATGCCCATTTCTTTCGATTTAGCCATAGTCTCTTTAATAGAACCGATATCGCCTTTTTTAATAAGCTCTGCCACCATAGGTGAGTTAAGCAAAATTTCGATAGCAGCGACACGCCCTTCCCCATCGGCAGTTGGCACCAACTGCTGAGCAACAATGGCGCGAAGGTTTAGTGCAAGGTCGTACTTTAACTTATCGTGCTTTTCTTTAGGCACCAAATGCATGATACGGTCAATGGCTTGGTTGGCATTGTTCGCATGCAGTGTTGCGACACATAAGTGACCTGTTTCTGCAAAGCTGAGTGCATATTCCATAGTTTCTTGTGAGCGGATCTCACCAATTAAGATCACATCGGGTGCTTGACGCAACGAGCTTTTCAGCGCTGATTCAAAGCTTTCTGTATCAAGACCAACTTCACGTTGAGTGATAATGCTTTTACGGTGCTCATGCACAAATTCGATAGGATCTTCAATAGTAAGAATATGACCACGTTGATTGCGGTTACGATAACCTAGAAGCGCAGCAAGCGAGGTTGACTTACCCGTACCAGTACCACCTACAAATAGCACTAATCCACGTTTTGCCATAATCACGTCGGTTAACGTTGATGGCAAACCAAGTTCATTCACATCAGGAATTTGTGTCACGATACGGCGAATAACCATTCCAGCCCTGTCTCGTTGCCAAAAAGCAGAAACACGGAAACGACCTTCATCAGTAGCAATCGCAAAGTTACACTCTTTACTGTCATGAAATTCTTTGCGCTGTTTGTCGTTCATTGCTGACTCGACCAAAGCGAGTGAATCCTCATCTGAGAGTTTTTCATCGCTTAAAGGTATTAATTCACCGTTTACTTTTGCACTGACTGGCAGTTGGCTAGAAACAAACAAGTCAGAGCCTTTTTTGTCGATCATGACTTGCAAAAAATGATTTAAAGGTAAAGACATTTAATATAGCTCCGTTAGCCACCAAACTGGGTTTTATCTTGCGCTTTAGCTCGCGCATCAACATTAGTAATAATGCCGTAGTTAACCAAATTACCTAAACATTGGTCCATGGTCTGCATGCCATGCGATGCACCAGTTTGAATTGATGAGTACATTTGCGCAATTTTATCTTCACGGATCAGATTTCGTATTGCAGGAATACCGATCATGATTTCATGGGCTGCTACTCGGCCGCCGCCTACCTTTTTAAGTAAAGTTTGCGAGATTACGGCACGCAATGATTCTGACAACATTGAACGCACCATGTCTTTTTCTTCACCTGGGAACACGTCAATAATACGGTCAATGGTTTTTGGTGCAGAGGTAGTATGCAAGGTTCCAAACACTAAGTGACCTGTTTCTGCCGCAGTCATCGCTAAGCGAATTGTTTCAAGGTCACGCAGCTCACCCACTAAAATAACATCAGGGTCTTCACGTAGTGCACTTCTAAGTGCATTAGAGAAGCTATGCGTATCACGGTGAACTTCACGTTGGTTAATAAGGCTTAGCTTATTTTCATGTACGAATTCGATTGGATCTTCGATAGTTAAAATATGGTGATGTTTAGTTTGATTAATATAATCGACCATCGCCGCCAAAGTCGTTGATTTACCAGAACCAGTAGGGCCGGTGACTAGCACCAAACCACGTGGATTGTCGGCAATGGTTTTAAAAATATCTGGGGCACCTAAATCATCCAGCGTTAAAACATCACTTGGGATAGTACGAAACACCGCCGCAGGACCACGGTTTGAATTAAATGCGTTAACACGAAAACGCGCAAGGTTTGGCACTTCGAAAGAAAAATCCACTTCGAGATTTTGTTCATAGTCCTTACGCTGATTATCGTTCATAATATCGTATACCAGACTATTTACATCTTTTTGTTCTAATGCTGGAATATTAATACGACGTACATCACCATCAACACGTATCATAGGTGATACGCCTGATGACAAGTGTAAATCCGAGGCTTTGTGTTGCACACTAAAGGCCAATAATTCGGTAATATCCATTTATGACTCCACAACCAACTGATAATTATATGGTTACAATAGCAGAACGACTTACATCCGCCTACGCAAGAATTGCTCAAGCTGCAAAAAATAATCACCGCGATGAGCAATCAATCAACCTATTGGCTGTTTCAAAAACAAAACCTGCCGACGATATTATTGCTGCCTATAAGCATGGTCAACGCCAGTTTGGCGAATCATACGTTCAAGAAGCGGTAACAAAAGTCACAGCATTGGCTGATTATAAAGACATTATTTGGCACTTTATCGGCCCTATTCAATCGAATAAAAGTGCCCAAGTAGCCACACATTTTGATTGGGTACAAAGTGTTGACCGCACTAAAATTGCAAAACGTCTTAATGAGCAACGACCAGCCGACAAAGCCCCACTCAATGTATTAATTCAAGTTAATATTAGTTTAGAAGAGGCTAAGTCAGGCTGCCACCCAGACGAGCTAATGGCACTGGCCGAATTTATCAGTCAATGCCCTAATTTATGCCTGCGCGGTGTGATGGCGATTCCTGCCAAAACCGACGATGCCCAGCTACAATTACAATATTTTGAGCAATTAAGCGCTTGCTTTGATAAACTAAAGGCCCAATATCCCCAAGTAGACACCTTGTCGATGGGTATGAGTAACGATGTTGAAGCGGCGATTGCAGCGGGTTCAACCATGGTACGCATTGGCACGGATATATTTGGCCAACGAAATTAAAAGGTGATAACAGACATATGTCAGACAAAAAAATCGCATTTATAGGCACGGGTAACATGAGCTACGCCATCATTGGCGGCATGGTAAAGAACGGTTTTGCAGCAAAAAACATCATTGCAACCAATCGCAACCAAGAAAAATTAGCTAAGGTTGCTGCTGATTTCGGGGTGCAAACTACCGCGGATAACAACGCGGCACTTCGCGATGCTGATGTGATTGTCTTATCTGTTAAACCACAAATGATGGGCGATCTTTGCCAATCATTCCAAGATTCAGGCGTTGATTTTAGCGACAAGCTATTTATTTCAGTAGCAGCAGGTCTTACCGTAAACCGTTTACGAGAAATGCTAGGTCAAGATGTGAAAATGGTGCGTTGTATGCCAAATACACCATCATTACTAGGCCGTGGTGTTTCTGGCCTTTATGGCGCGGATGAAACCACTGAAGAGCACGAGTTTGTACAACAAGTTTTTGAGTGTACAGGCATTGTTGTGTGGGTTGAGCAAGAGTCACAAATCAACGACATCATTGCTGTTACAGGCTCATCACCTGCTTACTTCTTCTTATTTATGGAAGCTATTGAAGAAAAAGCGAAAGCACTTGGCTTTAGTGATGAAGATGCGCGCCGTTTAGTGCAACAAACCGCACTGGGTGCAGCCGAAATGGCACTGTCGCAACCAGACATCAGTATTTCTCAGCTACGTGCAAACGTAACCTCTAAAGGTGGTACGACTCACGAAGCTGTTGAGCATCTTAAATCACAAGGTTTAGTCGGTACTGTTGCAGATGCAATGGATGCCTGTATCGCTCGCGCTGAAGCGATGGAAAAAGAACTTTAAGCTTACTTTTTGAAGGTAAAACTATGCAAGCCATGCACTTTTTAGTTGGGATTATTTTTGATCTCTTTTTAATGGTGGTCCTTTTACGCTTTTGGTTACAAGCGGCAAAAGCTGACTTTTACAATCCTATGAGCCAGTTTGTGGTGAAAGCCACTTCGTTCGCAGTGAACCCACTTCGTAAAATCATCCCAGGAGTGGGTGGCTTTGATATTGCCTCGTTAGTGCTTGCTTATTTAGTTGCTGTAGCAAAACTCAGTGTTATTTTTCTGATGTTTTATAATGCTTGGGCGCCAGGTCCGGTATTTATTCAAGCGTTAATTACGGTCGTTAAAGAAGGTTTAAACTTACTATTTTGGGTATTAATTATTCGTGCTTTACTTAGCTGGGTAAGCCAAGGCTACAACCCTATTGAGGCTGTATTCCACCAGCTAACTGAGCCAATGTTGCGCCCTATTCGTAAGATTATCCCACCACTAGGTGGTCTAGACCTATCAATCTTAGTGTTGATTATTGGTCTACAGTTTTTACAGTTTTTAGTAATGGATTTAATTGGCTAAGCGTTTAACGTGAAGCAGTAAGGGGCCGAAAGGCCTCTTTTGTTAAGTGAGATATACCATGAAGCAATTTATTTATTTTTCTTTGATTGTATTGAGTTTATTTACAACCTTTGCCAAAGCTGATGAACAAGCAGGCGCCCAGTACAAGGTTCTTGGCCCTTGGGAAGTTCATTACATTGCATTTCCATCGACTTTTATTCAGCCAAACATTGCTAAAAACTATGATTTAGAGCGTAGCCCTAGCAAAGGGATTATTAATATTTCGGTATTAAAAAACAGCGATAAAACAGCGCAGACAGCAACTTTAACTGGCACTGCACGTAACCTACTTGGTAATAAAAAGCAGCTTACATTTAAAGAAGTTGTTGAAGGCGATGCGATTTATTACCTCGCGCAAATCGATTACAGCAACGAAGAAATTTACCGTTTTGATATCGAAATTAATCAAAACGGCAAACTACAAACGCTGAAATTTCAGCAAAAATTTTACGTAGATTAATAGACCTATGAACAACACCTTGGTTTTAGCCACGGGTAACCCTGGCAAAGTAAAAGAGCTGGCAAGCATGCTCAGCCCACTTAATATTAACGTGGTTCCACAAAGCGACTTTCAAGTGCCAGACGTGCCAGAAACAGGCACCACATTTGTTGAAAACGCCATTATTAAAGCGCGCCATGCAGCAAAGATCACAGGCATGCCTGCGATTGCTGATGACTCAGGCCTTGAAGTAGACGGCCTAAATGGTGCGCCAGGTGTGTACTCTGCACGCTTTGCCGGAGCAGCTGCTAGCGATCAAGATAATATCGATAAGTTACTAAAAGAGCTTGCTGATAACCCTGTCCGCAGTGCGCGTTTTTGGTGTGTGTTAGTATTAATGCGCCACGCCGACGACCCTACACCACTTATTTGTAGTGCCAGTTGGGAAGGCGAAATCACCCATAGCCAAAATGGTCTGGGTGGATTTGGTTATGATCCTGTTTTTTACGTACCATCTGAGCAATGCACGAGCGCCCAGTTAACTAAAGAGCAAAAAAATGCCCTTAGCCATCGCGGCCAAGCTTTAAAACAGCTACTTGCGCAATTGCAGCAAAAAGGTGGCCTGTGAGTTTACCGCCTTTAAGTTTATATGTGCACGTGCCTTGGTGCGTGCAAAAGTGCCCATACTGTGACTTTAATAGCCATGATCAAAAAGGCACAATCCCCGAAAAAGAATACGTTCAGCATCTTATTGATGATCTCAAGGCCGATTTGCACTTTGTGCAAGGACGTAAAATCCACAGCATTTTTATTGGCGGCGGCACCCCGAGCTTATTAACCGGTGACGCTTATACTCGCCTACTTGGTGAAGTAGATAAATTAATTGGTCTAACTGATGACTGTGAAATTACCCTAGAGGCAAACCCAGGCACTGTCGAAACAGGTCGCTTTAAAGAATATGTTGCCGCTGGCATCAATCGTATTTCAATTGGTGTGCAAAGCATGCAAAATGACAAGCTAAAAGCCCTTGGCCGTATTCATGGTGCTGATGAAGCAAGTTATGCGGCTAAACAAGCACACCAAGCGGGGCTAAACAGCTTTAATCTTGATTTAATGCATGGCTTGCCAGGGCAATCTGTTGAAGATGCCTTGAGCGACCTTGAAAAAATTATTGCCCTTAATCCTCCTCATATCTCGTGGTATCAACTAACCATTGAGCCAAATACGCAGTTTGCTTCTAAGCCACCGACCTTACCTCATGACGACACCCTTTGGGATATTCAAGAACAAGGTCAAGCGTTACTCGCAGCAGCAGGTTATGAGCAATACGAGATCTCAGGTTTCGCAAAGCCCGGCTACCAATGCCGTCATAACTTGAATTATTGGCGATTTGGCGATTATCTCGGTATCGGCTGCGGTGCCCATGGTAAAATTACTGATGAAAATAAAGTCATCACCCGTACGGTGAAAGTAAAACACCCACGAGGTTATATGGATCTTGCCAAACCGTATTTATATCAGCAATGGCAAGTAGCAGAAGACGACTTAGCGTTTGAATTCTTTATGAATCGTTTTCGTTTAGTCGAACCCTGCCCCAAAGCTGATTTACCTTTGCTTACAAGTTTGTCACTGCAAAGTCAGGAACAAGCCTTGACTGAGGCAATTGCAAAAGGCTTACTAATTGATGATAAAGATAACTGGCAGGTAAGCCAAAAAGGCCATCGCTTTTTAAATGACCTGCTAGAATTATTCGTTTAAGAATTATAATTAAATTTCTAACAACTACAAAGGAACGATAATGCGTAAACTGACCTTCATCGCTGCGGCGGTAAGTGTTGCATTGCTTGGCGGCTGCCAACAAATGCAAGAGCAACCGAAGCCTGCACCAAGTGTACAAAGCCAACCTGTACAAAGTGAAATCGATAAAGCTAACGCCTTCTTCGAAGATACTTTTAACCGTGATGTAATGAAAAGCCCTATTTATCAAACATACATGGGCATCAAAAAAGATTACGATAAATGGGATGATGGCAGCGAAGAGCGCGTTTTAGAAGACTTTGAACAAACTAAAGCTGACCTAGTTGCGCTTAACGCAATTAACCGCGACCTATTAGATGACGCAACAAAAGTAAGCTACGACCTTAAAAAGCAAGATTTAGAAAACGAAATTGCTGATTTCAAATGGCGCCATTACAACTACCCTGTGAACCAAATGTTTGGTGTTCACTCGATGATCCCTGCGTTTTTAATCAACCAACATCAAATTGCCGATGTATCTGATGCTAAAGCGTATATCTCACGTTTAAATGGTGTTACAACGGTTATTGATCAACTAATCAAAGACCTTGAAGTACGTGCAGATAAAGGCATTATCGCGCCTAAATTTGTTTTCCCACACGTGATTGATTCAAGCAATAATATCTTACGCGGCGCACCATTCCATGACGGTGAAGACTCAACGTTACTAGCTGACTTTAAACGTAAAGTTAATGCATTAGAGATTGCCGACAGCGAAAAATCTGCACTTATCAGCGACGCTGAAAAAGCCTTAAAAGCAGCAGTAAAACCTTCTTACACTAAGCTAATTAACTTCTTAGCTCAGTTAGAAAAACGCGCTGATGACCGTGATGGTGCTTGGAAATTCCCTGACGGCGAAGCGTTCTACAACAACGCTTTAGCACGTACCACAACAACTGATTTAACAGCGAAAGAAATCCACACTATCGGTTTAGCTGAAGTCGCGCGCATTCACGACGAAATGCGTGCAATCAAAGATAAAGTAGGCTTTAAAGGTGACCTTAAAGCATTCATGCAATTCATGAAAACTGATAAGCAGTTCTACTACCCTAACACCGCTGAAGGTAAACAACGCTACCTTGATGAAGCAACAGCGCTTATCGATAACATGAAATCTCGTCTAGACGAGCTATTCATTGTTAAGCCAAAAGCTGACCTTAAAGTTAAAGCAGTTGAAGCATTCCGTGAAAAAGCAGCAGGTAAAGCGTTCTACCAACAACCTGCGCCAGATGGCTCACGCCCAGGTATTTATTACGCAAACCTTTACGACATGGAAGCAATGCCAACATACCAAATGGAAGCACTTGCATACCACGAAGGTATTCCAGGTCACCACATGCAAATTGCTATCGCGCAAGAGCTTGAAGGTGTACCTAAGTTCCGTAAGTTTGGCGGCTACACAGCGTATGTTGAAGGTTGGGGTTTATACTCTGAGCTAGTACCAAAAGAAATGGGCTTATACGAAGACCCTTATTCAGACTTTGGTCGTCTTGCGATGGAATTATGGCGCGCATGTCGCCTAGTAGTAGATACAGGTATCCACGCAATGAAGTGGACACGTCAAGAAGGTATCGACTACTACGTAAATAACACACCGAATGCGACGTCTGATGGCGTTAAAATGGTTGAGCGTCACATTGTAATGCCTTCACAAGCAACGGCATACAAAGTAGGTATGTTGAAAATTTTAGAGCTTCGTGAAGCGGCTAAAGAAAAACTAGGCGATAAATTCGATATTCGTGAATTCCACGATGTAGTACTTAAAAATGGTGCAGTACCATTAAATGTACTAGAGAAGTTTGTTGACCAATGGGTTGCTAAGAAACAAGCAGCTTAACCAATAAAGACTTGAAAAAGGCCGCTCAGCGGCCTTTTTTATTTATTTAAACAAGTAGTTGAGCTATAAATGTATAAATAATAAAAAACGAGTATCTCCATGCAAAGCGCGATTGAGCAATTGAACAGCCGACTTCAACATCATCAGTTAAAAGAACTCATTGCCGATTACCAAAGTTTATCGGGAGTTTTGCAAGCGGCACAATTACAGCATATCTATCAATTAGCGTGCAGTAGTGAAGTTAAATACTTGTTTTTACAAAATGTGGCAGCGCATTTACTCGAAGCAAGCCCGCTGCCAAGTGAAGCTGTAGGCTTAATTGATGATATCGATAAACTGAGCTTTTTCACGCCTGGTCTTAAGTTTCAAAATGCTTTTTGTATTACCGACAACCAAGGTAACACCCTATTACATCATTTATTTACGCAGTGTCAGGCTGATAACCTCCCCTTTAATTACTTGCGTTCGTTAATGTTATTTGAAAGCAACGAAAGCTTGGGTGTTGCGTTAAAAACATTAAATAAGCAGCAGCTCACTCCTATAGGTTGCTTTATAGCGCTAAACAGCACGACTCAGATGCTAGCCAAACATGAATTCTCTGCATTATTAGCCATGATGGAAGTCGACCAAAGTCACAGCCCGAGCGCAGTCAGCGCCTTGGTAAATACCCTTAAGCAATTTTATGGTGCCAATCAAGCAACGAGTAGCGACAGTAAAGTGCTGCTTTGCGCGGCCTATTTGCAAGTGCCAACGGCACAGTTATTAAACGCGCTCAATCAATAACTCCATGAATAAGGATGTTGTTAAAGCGTTTTTATCGCTCAGTAGTTTTACCGCCCTTAACCATGGTAGCCGTATTGTGCTTACCTTGTGCCTTGCAAGGTTATTAAGTACTGATGAGTTTGGTACTTTCGCGGCGTTACTCGCACTGTGTGAAATTTTGTTATTACCTGCGAGTATGGGCTTTGCATCATCTTTAATGCGTATTAGCTACCCGCTCTACAAAGCTCAGCAACATGACTTACTACGCGGCTTAAAACATGTTTATTTAGCTGCATCGTGTTTATTCGGGGTGATTTTTGTCGCTGCTGTGGTGATTAGCTTTCAGGCTATTTCACCGCACCAAAGCGCTCAAGAGCATGTGGCCTATTTACTATTACTGGTGCCGATTGGCGCCATTATGCAGAGCCAATCGGCTTTTTTAGTGGCTTTGAATAAACCAAAAATTGGCTTGATAACGCAGCAGTGTATTTTTGAATTGCTAACAGCGGGGTTTTGCTTTTTCGTGTACTTGATACGTGGCGACTTATCGTTAGTCGAGATTTGTATCTTGTTGTTTTGTAGCATCTTGTGCGTAGTCATTTATCAATATTGGTTAATCAAAAAAATGATCGTTGCAAGCACTGCCCGCTACCAAACCAAGCAATGGTGTAAAGACTCATTGATCATGCTCGCCAGTGGTGCAGGCACCGTGTTGGTAGCAAAACTCGATGTCTTACTGGTGCATCACTGGTTTGGTGCACAAGGCGTGAGTATCTTCTTTCCTGCGGTAGTGATTGCTGGCTTACTGACTATTTTAGGCAATGCCGCCAACCAATATTTAAAACCCATTTTAATGGCCGATGAGACGACCGAGCAGCAACTTAGCGAGTTAATGAAAGTGGTATGGCGTTTTAACTTTGCCGCTATTTTGCTACTTGCCTTGCTCGCAAAGCCACTACTCACTCTCTATGGCGAAAGCCAATTACAAGAAGGATTTTGGATTTTAATGCTGCTGTTACTCGGGCAATTATTATTACCAGCAAGAATTTTAGCCAGTAGCATGATCAAGTTAAAAGGCAACCCGCTTATCAACTTGTATGTCTTACTTGGTGCAACCAGTGTCACGGTTTTAATGGCAGTACTATTAAAAGATCAGTTTGGCTTATTGGGGGTGGCTGTGGCGTTTAGTGGCGGCTTTATGCTTGGAGCGATTTGCCGCATGGTGATTGTGTGCACACGCATGCGGCTACCTTTATCTGTGGTATTGGGTTTAGTCAGATAGATAATATTCAACACTGGTAACTACACGCACTTTTTTCAGCTGAGGTGTGTTTGAATCTCTATCAGAAATTGAAAACTGCCCCTGACGCGCTGTTTTAATTTTACCTAATTTAGACTGTGAATCTTTGGCAAATTTCATTGCTACTTCGCGGGCTTTTTCGGTTGCTTCTTGAATCATATTTGGCTTAATTTCATTTAAGCCATTAAATAAATATTGAATCCGCGTTTCGTAATTATCTTGTACTATCGCAATGCCTTGTTTGGCTAATTGGCTTACTGCGCCTAAGGCATTTTGCACTTTTTCAATATCATTTGAATAAACAATGACATTATTACGAGCAATATAACGAAACTGCTGATTCTCGCCGCCATATTCGCGAGCTTGTTTATCAATAATCGATTGGCTACCAAGGCTGATTTCTTCATCACTAAAACCATGTAGTTTTAAAAAAGCCACAACCGCATCACTTTTCTCTTCAACTCGACCCACTAGTTTTTCAAGGTTGTTATCGGCATCAGAAAACTGTAAAGGCCAGATAACGGTGTCGGCTGGCACTTCCATTTCTGCTAGCCCTTTAACATGAACTGTGCGCTCCATGCCCTTTACATCAAGGGCTGCACTTTTCAAAATAAAACCTAATCCGAGCAAACCGACCGCCAATGCACACGCTGCAATAACGATATTAAATGGTTGCGCTTTATTCATGCTTTTCTCCTTGATGTAGGTCACTGTTTTTGACTCGAAAAGTAGTTATAAACAGGTTATCTTATGAGTATAACTTTTAATACTTTGGAAGCGTGTCGGTTCTAGTTTGAGTGTATTAAACTTAACAGACCCTGAAGTTTTAACAAACATCGCAAGCGAAGGAAACAGCATGAGCGTTAAACGTATTAGCCAACTTTTTAATCCTAAATCGGTCGCGGTGATTGGCGCCTCAAATTCCCCTAACCGAGCGGGCTTTGTGGTGATGCGTAATTTACTACAGGGGGGCTTTAAAGGCCCAATCATGCCTGTTAGTTTAAATCACAGCGCTGTACACGGGGTATTAGCCTACCCAAGCATTGCTGCACTACCCAAAGTGCCTGATCTTGCGGTTATTTGTACTAATAAAAACACCTTAATTAACATCATTAATGAGCTTGGAGAGCTTGGTTGTAAGCATGCGGTGGTAATTGCAGCGGGTTTAAACGTCGAACAAAAGCACGCATTAAAAGAAGCAGCTGCTGAGGCAAATGTTTCTTTACTTGGGCCTAATTGTTTGGGCTTACTTATTCCTCATATTGGTTTAAATGCCAGCTTTTCACATACGGTTGCAAGCCCAGGAAAGCTTGCTTTTGTATCGCAATCTGCGGCTGTTTGCTCAACCATTCTAGATTGGGCGAAAAACAAAGAAATTGGCTTTTCATATTTTGTATCTGTGGGTGATTGCCTAGATATCGACTTTGATGAGTTACTCGACTTTTTAGGCCGAGATGCAAAAACTAAAGCTATTTTGTTATATATCGATAATATTGAAGATATTCGCAGCTTTATTTCCGCAGCGCGAGCCGCTGCGTTTAGCAAACCTGTAATCGCCATTAAAACCGGTAAAACCAGTGCTGGTGCCCTCGCTGCAGAAATACACACTGGTGGCAAACAAAGCTCAGATGCAGTCTATGATGCGCTATTTCAGCGAGCAGGTATGCTTAGGGTAAACGACTTACGAGAGCTTTTCGCTGCGACACAAACGCTGGCAATGCACCCAAAACTTCTTAAAGTCGAGCAGCTAACCATTTTAACCAATGGCGGCGGCCCAGGTGTCATGGCTGTGGATACGCTCTTGCAAAGCTCAGGAAAGCTGGCGGAGCTCAGCGATGAGACCAGAGCTGCGCTTAATAAAGTCATTCCGCAATCAGAAATGACCTCAAATCCGGTGGATATTTTTGGTGACTCAGCGCCAAGACGCTATCAACAAGCCTTAGAAATCTTGCTACAAGCCAAAGAAGTCAAAAACTTGCTGATCATCCATACTCCTTCAGCACTTGCACCGAGTGAAGATTATGCAGAGATCATTGTTGAAACCTTGGAAAAAATCCCAAAAATGGCTCGCCCTTATGTTATGACTAACTTTATGGGTGAAGATGCCGCCTATGCTGCACGTAAAGTCTGTACCAATAACGCTATTCCAACCTACCGTACACCTGAAGGTGCGGTGGGTGCCTTTATGCACTTAGTAAGTTATCGTCGTAACCAAAAGCATTTAACACAAACACCAGAATCAAACACCGATGATGCAAAAATAAATAAAGACGCTGCACGTTCTGTGGTGAGCGAGTTTTTAGCCGAAGAGCAAAGCTATTTATCAACCCATGAAGCTAGTCAAATTCTCACTCATTATGGTATTGATTGTATTCAAACTGAGGTTGCTTACACGCCAACAGAAGCCAAAGAACAAGCTATTGAGCTGGGTTTTCCGGTAGCGTTAAAACTAATTAGCCCAAGTATTCCTTCTAAATCAGAAGTCGGTGGTGTTGTCCTTAATTTAAATGATGCGCAAGAAGTTGAGCAAACAGCCTTTGCCATGCTGCTACGAATCAAAAACACCTACCCTGATGCCCATATTGAAGGTTTCTCACTGCAAAAAATGGCACCGCGAGCGGGTGCTAATGAGCTACGTATCGCCATCAAAACAGAGCCTAACTTTGGTCCGGTGATTTTACTAGGTGAAGCTGGCACCGGACTTGAGTTCGCACAAGCTGCAGTGGCATTACCGCCACTTAATATGAACTTGGCAAAATACCTGATTGCTGCAGCGCACGATAAAGGCGTACTTAAAGACCGCGTGCTACCAGAAAAAGTCGATAAATACCGTTTATGCGCCCTACTCACCCGTATTTCGCAGCTGGTTATCGATCAACCTGATATCACCAGTGTTGAACTTAATCCAATTTTAGCCAGTAACGGGCAGTTTTTGGTCCTTGATGCGACCATTGGTCTTAGCCGTTATAAAGCAAAAGCGAACCGTAAACGCTTGTGTATTCGTCCCTACCCAATTGAATTAGTGAAAGAAGTAACCCTTAAAAATAATACCCAAGCACAGTTAAGACCTATCAAACCGGAAGATGAGCAAGCACACTTAGAGTTTGATCAATCATTAAGCAAAGAAGACAGATATAAGCGCTTCTTCGGTGAATTACCGCAATTTAATCATGATCAGCTCGCGAAAATGACGCAAATTGATTATGACCGAGAAATGGCGTTTATTGTCAGCCAAGAGCAAAATGGTTCAGCCTGTACATTAGGGGTATCTCGAGTATTGATGGATCCAGACAAGCTCGATGCTGAGTTTGCAATTGTGGTGCGCTCTGATTGCCAAGGTTTAGGGCTTGGTACAATATTAATGAATGCGGCGATTGAGCATTGTAAAAACCAAGGCGTTAAACAAATTTCAGGGATCACTTTACCTGAAAATACTGGCATGATTGAGCTGGCAAGAAAACTCGGGTTTAAGATCACCCGCGACTTTGAAGAAGGCAGCATTAATATGGTGCTAAAACTTAACTAAAACTGGATCATTATTTTGCATCGTTTAAGAAATTACACTGCACGAGTTTTTGAAGGTAATGGTAAATATCGACGTGTAGGACGCGCACTTGACGTGTTTTTGATGTCGCTGATCATGATCAATGTAGTGGCAATTGTTTTGGAGTCGGTTGGCCCTTTAGCAAAGCAGTATCATTATGAATTTTTAATGATTGAGCTGATTTCTGTTGCTATTTTCAGCCTAGAATATGTGCTCAGGCTTTGGTCATGTGTAGATAAAAGCGTGCACAAAGAAAGCACGCTGAGAAACTCAAAGATTCGTATTAGGTATTTCTTCTCGCCCATGGCGCTGATTGATCTCATTGCGATTTTACCCACCATTCTAATGATGTTTGTGAGTGTTGATTTACGTTTCTTACGAGTACTTAGGTTAATGCGTATTTTTAAGCTCACTCGTTATTCAAGAGCGATGCAGCTATTACTAAACTCGTTTAAAGAAGAAAGCAGTTCACTGCTTGCTGCATTTTTTATAATGGCCGTGGTCTTGATCATCGCCTCATGCGGTATTTATTTAATTGAACATGATGTGCAGCCCGATAAATTTGGCTCTATACCTGCTGCAATGTGGTGGGCCATGGTGACACTTACAACCGTTGGTTATGGCGATGTGGTGCCTGTGACTCCTCTAGGCCGCTTATTTGGTGGTGCTATCACACTAGTGAGTATGGGCATGGTGGCAATTCCAACTGGTTTGCTAGCTTCAAGCTTTTCTGAACAGCTACGTAAACGCAGACAAGTGTTTACCGATGCAGTACATGAAGCCATTGAAGACGGCCACTTATCGCCAGTTGAAGAAGAACATTTAGAGAACTTACGCTATAAACTAGGCTTAAGTCAGCAAGAGGCGAACAAAGCGATTCATAACGAACTTAAAAACCGCAATCGTAATTTATATTGCCGCCACTGCGGTAAACGCCAAGATTAAATAAAGGGTAAAGCTTTGGCTTTACCCTAAAAACTCATCATCCCACAGGGTGTCTAAAAGCGCTTTTACTTCATCACCTGCTACAGGTTTACTAAATAGATAACCTTGAAAGTACTCACAGCCTAAAGAGCGTAAGAACTGCAATTGAGTGCGGTTTTCAACGCCTTCGGCAACACATTCTTTACCCAAGCTTTTTGCCAGCGTAAGCGTTGAGTTGATAATCGCTTCATCACCTTTATCAATACCAATATCATTAACAAAGCTTTTATCAATTTTTAGCACATCAACCGGAAAGCGTTTTAAGTAGGTCAGTGACGCATAGCCAGTTCCAAAGTCATCCATATAAATCCGACAACCAAGGGCCTTGAGTTTATCCATGCTCTGCTGTGCTTTATCTGAATCATGCATCATGACTGATTCAGTAATTTCAAAAACCACCGCACTGGCAGGCACTTTACTAGCTTCAAGCGCCTTATGAATATTTTCAACTAAGTTTACACTTTCAAAATCAAGAGCAGATAAATTAATCGAAATATATAAATCAGGATGCGTCGTGCGCCATTGACGAAGCTCAATCAAAGCTCGTGATAAAGTCTGCAGCATTATTTTGGTAATTAACCCTGAGCTTTCTGCCGCGTTCGCAAAATCTTCAGGCTTATATTCATCTTTATTTGGCCAACGTAAAAGTACTTCTAGCCCCGCGACTTGGCGTGACTCAGCACTGACTATTGGCTGATAAAAATTACAAAACTCATGCTCTTGGTAAGCTTTACTTAACTGCGATTCTAAATGCAAAGTACGTTGCACTTGTAAGTTCATTTCTTGCTTATAAAACTGATAACCACCTTCGACCAGTTGTTTGGCGTGATACAGAGCCACATTAGATGCTTTTAATAATTCTTTGGTGGTTTGCGCATCATCAGGATAAACAGCAACTCCCACACTGAAGTTTACTTTTACTGCTTGTTGGCTGAGCTCGATATGCGTTTCAACACTATCCATCACTCGTCCACACAATGATAAAAGCTCATCTACTTGTTTAAAGTCTTCAGCTAAAATAACAAACTCATCACCATCAAAACGTGCAAGACTATCTTGCGGTCTGAGAACTTGCTTTAGACGTTTAGCAACACGTTTCAGTAACTCGTCTGACTCTTCCCGACCGAGTGAATCATTAAAATATTTAAAGCGTTTAATATTAATATTTAGCAAAGCGACTTTATTTTGATGATAAGCAGCTTGCTCAATTGCGTGATTAACTCGGTCATTAAATAAGGTTTTATTTGGCAAACCTGTTAAGGCGTCATAGTTAGCCAATAAGTGTAATTCACTCTCTGCCAATTTTTGCGCGCTAATATCAGTCACGATTATGACGTAACTATCTAGCTGACGATTACTTCCTGCAACGGCACTAATTTTAATTAATACTTGGCGCTTTTCACCAGTTGCTACCTCTACAACGTCTTCAGCTGAGAAATGCTCGCCAGACTGCAGCTTTTGCATCACTCTTAAATAATGTATGCGGGCAGCAATAGACAAACCGAGTGTTAGCGAGCGACTAGAACGAGGTTCAGCCGGAAAACCAAATGCATCTTGAAATGATTTGTTAGTAGCTCGAATTCGCAGATTTTTATCTAAGATAAACACCCAATCGCGAGTTTGCTCAAACGCTGCACCAAACAAGCGCGCGTTTTCTTCAAATACGAGCTCTCGTGTCATATTGGTATAGGTACCGGCTACTTTTTCTGGCGCATTATCTTGCCACTCAACTACTTTGCCAAAATCTTTATACCAGCGCCAATTGCCATCAGCATGGCGTAATCGGTAGGTGCAATTAAAATAACCTTTTTGTGTTGATAAAAACTCTAACCACTCTAAGCGGAAAGTTTGCTTATCGTGAGGGTGAATTCTTGCTAAGTAATCATCTAAATTAACACTGTCTGTTTCATAGCCTAGCTCATTCTTAAGGCGCGGTTGATATATAATTGGACTTTGTGAAGACCAATCCCACACACCTGAATGACTCCCTTCAAGCGCTAACTTTAAGCGTGCTTCACTTTCTTTACTTTCTTTATGGGCGGCAAGCAAAATTTGTTGCATACGATTTCGTCTAAAAACCCAAGCAGCGACAAAAAGTGCAACTAATAAAACATACAAAACAATGAATTGCGGAGCACGCCAAAGTGGGTACTTTACTTCAATATTTAATATAGCGGGTGGCGTTAACTCCCCTGTTAATGGATCTTTTGCCCATACTTTGAGTTGATACTTACCCGCACTAAGTTTTGGGAATAACACCCGGTTGTTATTACGGGTATAGGTTTTTTGACCATCACCGAGTTGATACTCATAAATGATACGTTCTTGATAATTAAATGCCATTGCCGAAAAGGCAACTTCTAGACCTATGTCATCATGCTCAAGAACGACACTATCAATAGGCTGCTTTAGCTCGGCAGGTAGATCACGAGACATTAAATCAAGATTAGTAATATTAACGTGATCAATTAAAGCTTGCTGGTAGTGGTTATCCATAGGAGAAAAGTAAGTAAACCCTTTGAGCGTTCCATATACAATTTGCCCTGACTCAAGCTTTGTGAAAGCACCACTATTAAACTCTGTAGAGAATAGCCCCTCTGAGCCTGTAAATTGTTGAAAGTGAAGATTATTAGGATTAAGCCGCCAAAGCCCTTTATGGCTGCTCATCCAAATCATACCCGCTTCATCAAGTACCATGTCGTATAACAAGGTTCCTAATTTATTTTTTTCAAGGTCAATGGTATAGATATGCTCATAGGTGCTAGCATCTAGGCCGATTAAGCCAAAGTTAGAAAGCGATAACCACAGTACATTGTTATTATCTATGATGTATGACATCACATTAACGGCTACATTTTCGTGTTGCTCGGGAACAGTATAAATCGTTGTCAACTCGAAAGACTGCGGATCAACCTGATATAAAATACCTGCATTATAAAATAAAGGCGCATCGGGCTTAGAAGATAAGGCGGGTAAGAACCCATAAGCTAAAAATGGCTCAAATTCATCAAATTTCCCACCAAGTCGGGTCACTTTTTGGCTATCAATATTGTATACAAACATGCCGTAATCAGGGTGGACATAGTAAAGATCACCCGAGGGCATTAATAATATGCCATGCACCCAGTCGTTTATTAAAACCTGATTTTCAGGATTTGCAGCCTTAACAGGTGACGCTTGTTTTGTGTCTGGATCAAAACTCAAAATTCCCCTGTTAGTGTGTAACCACAACTTATCTTTATAGGGCATTATTTGGTAAACGCTGAACTCTGTCGTTATTAAGTCAACTTGGTAGTCTTTTAAGAACACTTCACTTTCGTTAGTCTGTAAGTCAACCGCTGTTAAACCGTTGTGTGTGGCCAGCCAAAGCCTATTTTTAAACTCCGCAATACTCCAAATCGAGTGATGTGATAAACCATCACCTTTCAGTGAGTTAGCAGTCACATTAATAAAGTTGTAATTATCATAAGATAAATAAAAGGCCCCATCATTTTTTGTCGCCAGCCACATGCCACCCGATTTATCTTTTACAATATCAATAATACTGTTATCAGCTAACGTATAGCCGCCTTCCCGTAAACGCTTATTTTTATTAAGCTCTGCTGTTACTAGGTCATATTCAAACAACCCTTTATCCGTACCTAAAGTAATCGCATCTTTTTCTTGAATGATGGTCCAAATATTCAAATCTTTTATTAAGGTTTTATTAGAGAAAGGCTTATTTGGATTCTCAAACATCGCTTCTAAATTACTGATATCAACTTGATACAAACCTCTGACAGCACCGACTAGTAGAGTTGTTTGATCGATTACTGCAAATGATTTCACATAATTTTGATAAATATGACTTGGTTTTTGCTGTAAGTGCTCAAGCTTACGAACCTCACCGCTAGCAATTTGATATACATAAGCGCCATTACTTGTGCCCATAAAAATGAATCCGTTATAAGCATACAGCTCTCTTATAACACTGCTTTTTACACGCTCAGGGATTTCAAAAATTGAAGTGACTTGTTTTGTTTCTAAATCCAACTTGGCAAAGTCCCAACCCCGACCAAGCCATAGTGTTTTGTCATCAACAGCCACCATACTAAACACCGACTCAATAAAAATTTGCTCTTCTGTGGTGGGTTTAGCAATAAACTGCTGATAAGTATCGGAAGTGGGATCATAACGGAATAAACCCGCTTGTAGCGAAGCTATCCAAATATAGCCTTGAGGATCTTGGTAAATACGGTCAATGATGGCATCTTCAAGCTCACCATTAGGTCCTTTGATATGAACAACCTGATAACCGTCGTAGCGATTAAGCCCACCCTCAGTCGATAGCCAAAGATAGCCACTGTTATCAATGAGCATGGTGTTTACATAACTTTGCGATAAGCCTTCGCTGGTTGATAACCGTTTAACCTGTGAATAAGCGCAGTGGCTAAACAAGACAAAGCTCAAAAATAAAAAAATGGTTATACTGGAAAAGAACTTAGTCATTGACGTTCCAAATTGCTAACTTGGCACTGTGTCACGCGTAAAGTGCATCGCAACAATTTTTCGGTGTGCATAAAGTTCAAATAGTGATTGCAAGGAGTTAGGTAATGTTAATATATAGTTAAACCCATTTTGTAGATAAAAATCAATCAGATTTTGGTACACGAAGGTAAAAACAACCTTCTTTTGCCGAGCGGTTACGGCCGCAAGTAGCTGCGAAGCAACCCTTTGACCACGCCATAATTCATCTACATAAAGAGTAGACAAAAATAATAACCCTGATTGGTCTTGTACTCTACACGCCGCGATTATCTCAGAATCTTTATAGGCAACCCATACTTGGTCAGCCTTGGTTGCTCGGCCACGTGCATTGTGTTTATCATAAAATTTATTTACTAACGGCGTTTTAATTGGCTCAAGTAAACAAAATCTAAACGCTGCCATGACTAGCTCATTAACGAAAGGTAATGCTCAAATTGTTGCTTAAGAAAAGCCTGCTCAGACATAGGACGATTATTTATTGCAGTATAAACACCTTCACGCGTATTTTTACCGCGCTTTATTTGATAAGCCCAAAATGATGCTTCGTAGTCCAATTGAATTTGATATTTTTGCTCTCTTGGCAATTTACATAAATTGAAACTCATACTTTCTCAGCTTTAATAATTTGATTTTTCTAGTATAACAAAATTCAAATCGTTTAATCCGATAAATTAGCCCAAAAAAGCCTCTGACGAAACTTGATTTTAGCAACACTTGCCAGTAAATTAACGAGCAATTTATGTACGCAAGGAACGCATGTTGTCAAAATATCTGAGCCACAGATTCGCCTTTTTTTTATTATTCTTTTGCTTTTCAAGTTTAGCCAATACCCACACTCTCTTTTTTAATCGCCCTGCTGATACTCCACAAGCTCGCTTTGTTATTGATTTACTTAAAATGGCCTATAAAGAAATTGGCTACGAAATGAGTATCATTGATTTTAGCCATCAAAATGCGCTGGAGGCCGCAAATCAAGGTGTATTAGATGGTCAGCTTGGTCGCATTGCTGATGTCAAAGAAGGCTATCCAAACTTAATAAAAGTGAACTACCCTTTATTTGATTTTAATTTAATCCTGCTAAAAAACTGCAAAACATGCTATTACCCAAAACTAAAATCGCTCGCAATCCAATCAAGTTACCCTGCAGCACAGAGTTACATTGAACGACACCCTTTTAAAGGTGATGTAATAAAAGTTAGAAATGTCACGGCTCAATTGAATCTACTTACGCAAAATCGTGTTGAAGGCGCAATTTTACTCGATTTTATGTTATCAACTAAACACCCTGACTTTGATCAAGATGCATTTCACAAACAAGTGCTGATGCCAATGCAAAGCTATCACTTTGTTCATAAACGTCATGAGAAACTAATACCCAAACTAACTAGAGTACTAGAGAAATTTGATGAAAATGGCACGGTGCAATTTTTAAAATCAAAGTACAATCTCACCGAATTTTAGAAATCAAACCCTCCTTGCTCAGGCGTTGATTGTTGATTTTCAGTTTGTTGCTTTTTCTGAAGGTAACGTTTGTAACGCTGTTGGCATAGACTGATCACTTTACGTTTTTCTGCATTGGTAAACTTATTCCAATAAAATCGCTCATCACGACTACGATAGCAGCCTTTACAATAACCCCGGTTATTAACTTGGCATATCCCTTTGCAAGGGCTTGGAATTTCAAATATTTCAATCTGTTGCATCACAAATGCCGGTTAATAAGTAATAGTAAAAGTATAGCCTGAAAATTAACCATAAAAAAAGCCACTTTAAAAAGTGGCTTCTTAAACTATTTGTTTCGCTTACTTAGACTCGCTTGTTGCAAGTTCTGCTTTACGATGAAAAGGCTTAGCGTACATAGCTAATACCAAAGGCTTTAACTCCTCTGGCACTTTTGCGATACGCTCATTAAATGCAGCGGCATCTTTTTCATTAATCACAGCTTGCGTACAACCACCTGCAATATAATTGCCTGGGTGTAAGAAAAATGAATCAACAATTTGCTGATCGATAGTTTTTGCCAGCTCTTCAGGCGATTCACAGCCCGACTCAATTGGCTCGCCAAACGCTAAATGTACATGCCCTTTAGCGGTGCTAAAACCTTCAACAATACTTGCTATGTCTTCACCCTGCTGTTTCACATACTGGCCATGTTGCTGTTTATGATAAAGCTCTTTCGCTTTAGCAATCGCACATGGCTCGTATTGATAAGAGATAGACACAGGTACAATTTTTAATTCGCGTACGTATTCAGCAAACTCTTTCTTCTGCTTGCGGCCTTGTAACTGCAACATTTTAAGCAGGGCAGGATCTGTTTGGTCAAAACCGTCTTTTGCTCGGCCTTCTTTTTGCGCTATCCAAATTGAGTGGCCTTCAGCAAGTGAGTCATAAATATAAGCAGACAGCTGCGACAGCGCTTTTAGCATCTCTTTCGGTGCTTTCGCTGAGCGCTTCACAATAAAGCTCTTGTTTAAACGCATTAACTCAGTGATATAAGGAATTTGCAGTAAGTTATCACCAATGGCGATACGAACTGTCGGCATGTTGTGCTTAAACAAGCCCCAATTAACGAGCGCAGG
The DNA here is from genome assembly GCF_005887195.1 of Pseudoalteromonas sp. S1650. Taxonomy (NCBI): domain Bacteria; kingdom Pseudomonadati; phylum Pseudomonadota; class Gammaproteobacteria; order Alteromonadales; family Pseudoalteromonadaceae; genus Pseudoalteromonas; species Pseudoalteromonas sp. S1650. The sequence continues at coordinate 67,343 of NZ_PNDF01000023.1, forward strand.
ATCAAGCACTATATCGCGGTGATTAGAGATAAATAAGTAAGCTTGTTTTGGGTCTAGTTTATCAATGCCCGAAAACGTTACCTCTGAAGTAGTGCGGGTGATTAGTTTGTTCAAATAATCAGCCACTTCGTGCTGAACTTGCTCAACCGATGCGGTGTTACCCCACTTTTTACGCAGCTGGCTGCGCACTAATGGGCGAGTAATAAATGGGAAGTTCGATAAAAAGCGCGGTAAGTTATACTTAGCGATTACATCTACAAAGGCATTATCAGCAATCAAACGCGCTACTGAGTCAGCTACTTCATCATCATTGTAAGGTCTTATGTCGGCGTATTTATCCACACTTTCACTCATTAAAAACTACTTAAGTTAAAAAACGGCACGCAAAGCGTACCGTTAAAAATAATTGACGGATTATAACTCAGGCAATTTTAAATGCGAACCGAGACGCGATAGTTAACCAAATTAAATGCCAATTAATGTATAAAATATTTATCTATAACAAATAATTAAGCAATGCTCTTACCAGTTTGCGAGGATTTTTTTAATACCATTTTTAACAGCAATCTGAGTATTAAAATTGCCAACACAATACCTGCAGCAAGGCTTAACCAATGAGGTAGAACCTCGTGCTCTTCACCCATCATCGGCGCTACCACAAAACCATATTGCGCCACTAAATAATCGGTTAAAAAGCCAAAAGCCAGTGCCGTGCCAATCACACCTATTAGGTAGGCAAATACCGCTCGCTTGCCAAGCTCTTTACCAACGACACCAAGCGTTGCGATATTGGTTGCCGGCCCTGCCAACATAAACACAAGCACCGCCCCCGGAGATACACCACTGAGTAATAAACCTGCCGCTATAGGTGTCGATGCAGTTGCACAAATATACATAGGAATACTGATTAAAATAACCACCAGCATAGCAAGGATGCCATTCCCCCACTGGCTTAAAAAAGATTCTGGTACATAAGTTTGCACAAGCGCTGCAAAGAATAAACCGATCATTAGCCAAATCATGGTGTCTTCAAGCAGCTTATTGCAACTAAAGCTCACCGCGCGTTTCAGTTTGCTAAAACGACTTTCAACGGCTTTGGTTGGCTGCTCACTGCTACAACAGCTTTTCTGTATAGGCGCTGCTTTTTCTGTTGAGCAACTTTGTTGCTGCCCCTGTATTGGTTGCGATTCCTTGCTACTACAACAACTTTGTGCGGGCTTTGCTGGCGCCTCTTTACTGCAACAGCTCGTTGTGGTCACAGGCTTTGGCTGTTTACTACTACAACAAGAGTCTGCTTTAGTACTTTCTTTATCTGATTCTGTACTTTGTACTTGTTGGAGTTCACTGTCTTTCCCCACTAAGACGCCGGCCACAATGGCGCTGCACACGGCGGCAATAGGACGTATTATCGCCATAAATGGGCCTAGCAACACATAAGATACCGAAACCGAATCGACCCCAGTTTCAGGGGTTGAAACTAAAAATGCGGTGGTGGCACTTTTCGATGCCCCCGCTCTTCTTAAACCAATGGCTGCTGGGATCACACCACATGAGCACAAGGGCATTGGAGCACCTATAAAGGCTGCTTTAACTGTGGTCCACAACCCTTCTTTGCCTAAATGCCGGTTAAGAAAGTTAGCAGGCAAATATACATTGAGAAGACCTGCTATGAATAAGCCCAGCATTAACCAAGGTGCTGAGAGTAAAAACAGATGCCAAAAATTATTGAGTAAGTCCATCGATATCCTCCAGCGTCGTTAGTATTGAGCAGTTTTCAGCAGGCTCTTCACCGCCACAACATTTATCTGCCAACAATGAAAGTGAGTCATAAAAGCGAGTAAGCTCTGCAATTCTTTGTGCAACGAGGTCACGTTTTTGTAACGTCATTTCTTTAACTTCATGACAAGAATGCTGATCTTTATGAAACTTAATTTGCAGCAACTCTTTGATCTCAGCCAAACTAAAGCCAACATTCTTTGCTCTGAGAATAAACGTCATTTGTTTCTGGTCATTCTCAGAATAAAAACGATATCCCACATCTGAACGCGAACTTGGCGTTAACAAACCATGCTTTTCGTAGTACCTTAGCGTATCTGTTGAGACACCCAACTGACGGGCAAACTCACCTATTTTCATCACCGTCTCCATTGTGAAGCGTTTATTTATTATGCTCACTATAAACCTTGGAGTACACCCCAAGGTCAAGCAATAAATTAAAAAAGGAAAGCACATGAATATTACTGTCCTTGATGCAGCAACATTAGCCAACACATCGTTAGATGCTTTAGCGCAATTAGGAAAACTTACTTGTTACGATTTAACTGCTAAAGAACAGGTTGTTGAGCGCTGCCAAGATGCCGATATCGTTATCAGTAATAAAGTGGTGATTGATCAGCACGCCATGAGCAAATTACCTAATTTAAAATTAATATGTGTTGCAGCGACTGGGACTAACAACATTGATTTAATAGCAGCCAAAGAGCATAGCATTGCGGTGACCAATGTCGCGGGCTATTCAACACCGAGCGTGGTGCAGCACACCTTTACTCTCATCACTAACTTACTGGGCAATACTCACAGATATATTAATGATTGCCAGCAAGGCTTATGGCAGCAAAGTCCTATGTTTTGCCGTTTAGATTACAGCTTTAAAGAAATTGCCGGCAAAACATTGGCAATTATTGGTTACGGTTCACTAGGTAAAGCCGTTGCCGATGTAGCGCGTGCTTTTGGTGCTAATGTCATCATCAGTGAACGAAAAGGCCATGCACCTCGTGAAGGTCGTGTTAGTTTTAATGATGCCCTAACCATAGCGGATATTATTAGTGTTCACTGCCCGCTTACTGATGAAACACGCAACCAAATCGCCGCGACAGAATTAAGCATGATGAAACCGTCAGCTATCATTATTAATACTGCTCGTGGTGGGATTATCAATGAAGCCGATTTAGCTGACGCATTAGCTAATAATGTTATTGCCGGAGCTGGTGTTGATGTACTCAGTAAAGAACCTGCAGAGCAATCAAATCCGCTGGCACAGTATAAAGGCGCAAACTTATTACTTACTCCGCATATTGCTTGGGCCAGCCAAGAATCTATCGTGCGTTTAGTTAACGAAATTGCTTTGAATATCCAAGCATTTAATCAAGGCGAGATGCGTAACAGGTTGGTCTAAATCGCAATTTATTAGTCAATAGAGCTAAGTAGTTAGTAATTTATAACTTAGCCTTTTAACTAAAAACAGCATAAATAATTGATTTAGTTATGATTTAAAAGTTTGGCAAGTAGTTTGCAATTAAGTGAACAACTATAAAACAATTTCTACGGGATAAAAGAACATGAAAAAAGCACTTCTAATTGCCGCGCTAACTGCACCATTTTTAACTGGTTGTGTCATTGCTGTTTCTGACGGTGAAGCAGACACACATTGGGCTGGTAGCTCATCTAGCTGGCAAAAGCAGCATAAAAATAACCGTGAAGTGATCTCTAATCTTGCATTAGATACCAGCTATCAAACTGTATTAAACAAACTAAATACTCCTAACTTTACCGAGTTATTAAAGCAGGGTGATGATGTGTACCAAGTATTATTCTATGCAACCCATAGTATTCATTCTGATGGCAAGATGACTAAAGACGAATGTACACCACTGGTTTTTAAAAATGATAAGTTAATCGGTGTGGGTGATACGATTTATAAATCACTTAGCAATGGCTAGCTTGCATATTTAAATTCTGTAAGTAGGCAGCTATTGCCTACTTATGTTCACTCATAGCTATCATTCTCGATACTATCTGATCACGCCCAGCATCTTTTGCCTGATAAAGACCTAAATCAGCTTCTTCAAGTAATGTTTGCTCTGCATACACCTGGCCATTTTCCGTGGTCGCAATACCAATACTAATTGTGACATGGTCGGCATTTAGTGACGCTTTATGCGGAATATTTAACTCATTAACGGCATTACGTAATTTGTTTGCAAACGACATAGCTTCTTTTGCAGAGGTATTTGGAAGTACTGCTGCAAACTCTTCACCGCCATAACGAGCAACAAAGTCACTACCTCGCTCACATGCTCCAACTAAGGCATGAGCAATTTGTTTTAAACAATCATCGCCTGCTCGGTGACCATAACAATCGTTGTAACGTTTAAAGTGATCAACATCCATTAATAATACTGATAATGGTGTTTGATCACGACGACAACGACGCCACTCTCGCGCTAAGTTTTCATCTAAATAACGTCGGTTTGGGATCTCTGTTAGGCCATCAATTGAGGCGAGCATTTCAAGCAAGTCATTTTTTTGTTTGATCATTAATTGATTGCGCACACGTGCACGAACGATCGCTGCACTAAAAGGTTTGGTGATGTAATCCATCGCCCCTAATTCTAACCCTTTAGCTTCATCATCATGGCTAGTATTTGCCGAGATAAAGATTACCGGTAGCATGCTTGTCGTTGCGTTTTCTTTTAATTTGTTGAGTACTTCATAGCCGTCGATTCCTGGCATTACAATATCCAAGATCAACAGATCCACACTTTGTGTTTTTAGAAACGTCAGTGCTTTTTCGCCACTCTCAACACAAAAAACATCATAGTCTTGCTGTAATGTTTTTTCTAATACCAAGCGGTTTAACGGATCGTCATCAACAATCAGTACCTTGGCTCTTTTCAACATCAGTAGATCCTTGTTCGATGATAAAGGCAATAACCTGTTTTATTAGGCATTGCAACTCATCAATTAATTGTTCGGAAAGTTCACCTTTAGCTTTTAGTGTAGCCTCGCAATGCTGAGCGCACGCTGACAATCGTTTAAACCCAAGGTTACCAGCCGATCCTTTCACATTATGCACCACGCGGATCAACTCGTCGGTAGTCTTTAATGTAGAAATTTGTATTAACTGCTCTGCTGCCATAGTCGCAAACTTCGACAACATAGTTAATACTAACTTATTATCATTTCCAAACTGAGATAAGATAAAAACCTTATCAAAAAAAGCTTCTTTTGAGTTTTTAAGCTCACTCATTGCTAAAAACAATTTACTCGCAACAATAGGTTTAGTTAGGTGTTTATTCATTCCTGCCGCAATTGAATGCTCAATATCTGCAGCCTCACTATGAGCGGTAAGCGCGTATATCGGCATTTGCTCTTTGGTGTATAATTGACGAATAATTCGCGTCGCTTGGCAACCATCCATCACAGGCATTTGAATATCCATAAAAATTACGTCAGGTTTGATCTCTTTAGCAATTTCTATACCTTTTTTACCATTTAGAGCACAAATGACAGTAATATCTATTTGCTCCAAAATACTCTTAATGATGCTCAAATTAAGCGGATTATCATCAACTGCAAGTACTAAAAGTCCAGATAAGTCTGTACTCGAAGGCAAACAAACTAATTCTCTTTTTGTAGGTCCTGATGCTTTATCTAGCTGTAAGCAAAAACTAAATTTGCTGCCTTTGCCTTTTTCACTATCAAGTTTTATCTCTCCGCCCATTAAAGCGACTTCATATTTAACAATCGCTAAACCTAAACCGACCCCCTGATGAGAGCGTGTTAAAGACTCATCTCCTTGCGTAAAAGCATCAAATAACCGCCCTTGATCAGCCTTATTTATACCTATACCTGTATCTTTAACTGTAAAACAAATTAGTTGCTGCTCTAAAGACTCTTCAATCAGCTCTAAACACAGAGTTATTGTGCCTTGTTCAGTAAACTTGGCTGCATTTGTCAATAAATTGGCTAATACTTGCTGCAAACAAATTTGGTCGCCAATTAAGAATTCGTTGATGTTCTCGTCACGGTAAATGATAAAATCAATGCCTTTATTTGTGCATAAGGGAGTGATCACGCCTCGACTAAAATCAATTAGATCAGATAAACTCATAGGCGCTTTATTCATTTCCAGTTGAGCACTTTCGGCACGTGCAAAATCAAGCATTCGATTTAAAAGCGTCAGTAAACTATTAGCTGCTGTTTTTGCCTGCTCTGCATGAGTGCGCTGATGCTCAGTTAGCCCTTGCAATGCAATAACATCAATTAAGCCTAGTACTGCATTGAGTGGTGTGCGTATTTCATGACTTAGATTAGCAATAAAGCGGCTTTTAGCGAGCGTTGCCCGCTCTGCATCATCTTTTGCTTGCACTAAATCCGTCACATCCTGTACATGAACAACATAATAATCTGGTGTTTGCTCGGCATTCCAAACTAGGGACACACTAATTTGCAGCCAGCGCTGCTGTTCTTGCTGCTCAAGACTAAAGTGATAAACTTTTTTCTTCTCATGCAGCAGCTCTGTCAGAGTATTTTTCAACGTCTGATAAGACTGCTCAGCAAATAAGTTTGTCAACTCGAGGCCATTAACGTTTTCAATTGCAAAGATTTTTCGTGCCGCTTTATTTGCTTGCAGCACTTGATCTTCAAGTGATACCAGAAGCACCCCATTCGCTGCGTACTCCATTGCACTGCGCAATTTCGCTTCGGAGCTTTGTAGTGCATTCAGTGCATTATACTGCTCGGTAATATCACGACCAATCGCCATGGTACCAAGAAATTGCTGGTGCTCGTTGTAAAATGGCACAATGCTAAAAAGGTAAGTTTTCTCATAATTTGAAAGACGAGTTTGATACGTTTTTTTGTCTCTTAAAACCTGCTTCTCAAGTTCATTTAACTCGCCGTTATCATCACTAATATCACATAATTGCTGGCCTACTAACTTCTCTTGTGGCAAACCAATATAGCCTTCATACGCTTTATTACAGCCTAAAAACGAGCCATCAATATTCTTAAAATAAATAAGATCCGGCACGTTATTGAGCATGGTATTTAATAACGCTAAGTGACGTTCTTTCGCATCAATACTACGACGCAATTGTTTTGACTTTACCTGTACCTGAGAATCAAGCGCTTTATTCGCCTCTTGTAATGATTGGACGAGCTCTTCATTGCGGCTAAACACTCGTTTTACACGGCTGAACCAAGGCTGCCAATCGACAGGAATACGATAATGAACTAACGCTTGTTTACCTTCATCATGCTGCTCAAGGTAATTCATTAAGTGCGTCATTGGTTTTACAAAAATACGTTGACTCAGCCAAAAAACAGCGCTGAACATCATCACTAAAAACACACTCAAAAACGCGAATTCTAAAAAGATGTCGTAACCAATAGGTTCACTCAGGGCCTGCTTTGATTCATAGAAACGAGTGTAAATGGGTAAATTTGTTGCTTCTTGCACTAAATGGCTGTGGTTATTCTTTCGCATATCGACAGCAACATTCGGCCAATGTTCGCTGGCACTGATGGCAGTGTTAAGCGCTGTTTTTGAGCTGGCAATAACTTGGTTATCTTGGTTGATAAAAATATACTCACCATAGTTAGGCGCTATTTTCTTTAACCAGCTAGAAATTGCTTTAAGATCATAAATCAGCACGATGTAATCACGACTATTGGCTGCTCGCTGCTTACCAATTGCAAAATAAGCATGGCCATTAATTGTCAACACAGAGCTTGAGGAAAGCTTATTACTATTAACTAATTGAGGCCTAAATTTGTTATCTAACACACTGGTCAATAATTCACTTTTTGCTGTGTTGCGGCGCTTAATATAAACAAAACCTTGCTCATTAACATAAGCAACCGCCTCTAAAGATTGAACAAGTGACAGGGTAGTATTAAAAGAGGGGCCAAGGGCGATAACTCGCCGCCATTGATTAATTGCATAAGCGGTTGAGGCAAACTTTCCTTGCCCGACTATCTCCCCCACTCCATCGCCAACACTTTGGTAGTAATAGTGATCATATTGATTCACATTGCGTGCCCAACTTGGATCAAAATCATAAGAAAGTGGCTGCTCGTAAAGCTTGAACATGGTGTCTATAAGACCATCTGCGGCACTCATCGCATGGCTAAGCTGAGCGGATATATTATTAAACCCGCTTTGCCTGCTTTCTATCGCCCGCTCAAGTTTTAAATTATATAGGTGTAAACACAAAAAAAACGCCACTAACAGCGGCACAATAAGTGCCACTGCTAAAGAGCGATAGTAATGCTTTAACGGTAAAAAATTCACTGGCTTATAAGTACCTTACCTCGATAAAGCTAGGTTAACGAGGCATAGGAATACTGGCAAGTTATAAATTTTCTTCAGCAAAGCTGGCTAAGCGACTACGTACCACACCGTTTAAGTTAACGGTGGCACTGCCCTGAAAATCTTTAAAACGTTCAACAATATAAGTTAAGCCTGAGGTGACTGGCGTGAGGTAATTACTATCAATTTGCGCTAGGTTACCTGAGCAAATGAGTTTAGTGCCTTCGCCGCAGCGAGTGATAATGGTTTTCAGTTGTGAAGCAGTTAAGTTTTGACTTTCATCCAAAATCACCCCCGAATTGATATAATACTATCATACCCTTAATAAACTTGAACAAAAAAGCTTTTACACACATACTCTAGCTAAGAATCAAAGGTGAACGAAAATGATACTTCGAAATACAACAAAAACTAAAATAATTAAAACATCAGTCAACTTTGGAAAAGGAATGTCTTTTCATCTCGATAAATCAGGGCAACCTATTAAGACTGAAAAAGGCATCAGAACTCACTCATATAGGCACGATAAAATAGAACCTAATTTTCCAGTGCTATATCACCCGACTCGCTTCACCGAATGCCAAGAAATGAACTTATTTTTAATGCACCGCTTTGAAGGTCATTTCAGTCTCAAAAAGAATCAAATAGACAATGAGGCTTTTAGTGACGCTTATCATGCCAGCCAACCGGGAAAGCCATTAGATGTTAAGTCTGTTTGCAGTATAGCTAAGCACTTAAAAGCTTTCTTAGATTGGTTGGATAAAGATGATGCATCCTATTTTGAAGTAATAGCTGCACCACTTTCAAAACAATCTGTAGATGATGATATTTCTAGGTTACCTGTGTGGAGATATCACAAACATTTATGTGAAAGAGTCGAAACCAAAGATAAGTCTAAACGCATAAGCTTTAACAGCGCTCAAGAACGAATTAGAGCTGTTAAAGCATTCTATATATGGAGCCATAAGCGCGGGGCTATAGATAGCCTCCCCTTCTCACTTGAATACAAACAGGTACGTATTAAATCGAAAGCTAAATCAAGTGTAAGTTCATTGTTTCAATTACCTACTAGCAACACACGTTCTGGAGGCTTATGGAAGTGGGTTAGTAATTTGAGCATTCCAAATACATTGAAACAAAAGGAAGACTCACCCGAAAAAGATCTACAACCATATTCTCCAAAAGAACTTAAACAGTTGCTGGAGACGGATACGGCTCAAAAAGAGACTTATAAGCTTTATTTGCAATGTGCTTTGCTAGGTGGACTTCGTTCTTTTGAGATTTCAGCCATCGACCAGAAAGACCTTTTTGATCCTGATGAAAAAGAAAACGAGAAACGTATTCCAAAATTGAACATTGTACGAAAAGGACATAAGCCAGTGAGATTAACAATAGCGCGAGTTCTAATGAAGCTTTTGTACAATCACACTTTGACAATTCAAAATATGAAGCGACGTACCAAACATGAGACTAATCATGGTATGGACAATAGTGAACATCCGCTTCCTTTGTTTATGAATAGTTCAGGATCGCGGATAAGCGAAGATACACCGGGGAATACTATTTCCATAGTTAGAAAAGAACAAAGGAAGCAGGGATTAGAAATACTATTACGCACATTCCATGACTTACGCGCTACCTTTGCTACTTATGTCGCTAAATACCTAATTGACAAAGGTGAATCGGAGAGTTCCATCAGACAGACACTAATGACCTTGATGAGTCACGAAAGTTTTAAAACAACCAAACGTTACATCGACTTTGCCAAAAGTGTAGCAGTGGATGCATACGGAGCAATGTCAGAGTGGGTGAAAGATATCTACGGTGATGTTGACGAATTACTGATGCGTGAGGCTGAAGATGCAGCAGCAAGTTAAAACGCGGAAGTCCAATCGTATTCCTGCTAGATTTAAACCTCATTCAATTGTTCTAGCCAAACAGTTAGACGTTTTATTTAACAGGGCATATGACAAAGAAAACAATATTAGCGCAGATGACGACACTGCTATTTCAATGAGTCGCTTGCGGAATGCTTGTGTCAGTTTACAACATACTCTTCCTCTAGCCCTTAATAAGGTTAGTACAGATACTGCGACATCAATTCAAACTTCGGGATTAAATGCTCTATCAGACTTTGAAATTTGGCAAGAACTGGAATACTTTTGCATTAATGAAATAAATGATGTCAAGCTACCTAGTTATGCTACTCGTATAGAAGAAGCCTTAGAAAACTTAGCTAAGTTTCATTTTTATGATAACGCTATCAACGCTCCTTTTAGGCTAGTAAATGGGGCTACTTCAATCGACATAACTAAATTATTCGAACTTGAATTCCATCAAGTAAAAGAGATTCGTAAATTACTAAATAAATATCTGGACTATCTCGTCCTTCCAGAATTAAGCCTCAAAGATTCTTCTATTAGGGACAATATCCTCAAAACTGCGACAGCTATTATAAATCTTTGTCTACATGATACTTTTAAGAATACTGAACGCGTCAAACTGCCATTATTGGCAACATTACAGGATAGGGAATTCGTTTCATCATTTATATGCAATCACAACTTCCGTACTTTTTTAAAATTTATACTACCCGATGTGTGGGGTAAAGCTAGAGTCAATCAATTTAAAACTGAAGCCGAAGTAATAGGGTATGCACAAAGCATATCATCCAAATTTGGCAATGAAGTTGATGCTTTTTTGAAAAATCAGATAGCAAGCGCTTCGGAAGCTAATACAACAAGAGTTAGATCCTCAACTTTATCATTTCCAAGGTGGTTGAATAGTGCTGGTAGCGTAGCATCACCAATAATTAAGCTGCTTAGTGAGCGTGGAATTCAAGGGTTTGCAGAAAATGGCCTTCAGGGATTTAAATACCTTTATAAGCATTACCAAGAAGAAACTCAAAATAACCAGCAGTTTTTACTGCTACTAAACGCTGCATTGGACCTTTACCACTTTGTTACGGGTGAAAAAATCGCAAAGGAAAGTTTATTACCCTACTCATTGGGCTATTACCTTAAAGAAAGTGACACTACCGAATGGCAGAAGCATGAGTGGGTATATGACAATGCCTATAAATTTTATCAAAACCTAGTCGAATACCATAAAGTTTTTACAAAGCGAATTGATGGCGAGAGCATAGGTATCGTCACTCTCAAAGGTTACATAGGTAGTATGGCTAGAGCATTGAAAGAAAATGCATCATCATTAACAGATGAACAAATGAAGCTTATTGCCAGTCATGGGGTTCATGCTTTTGTTGAAAATAACTGTGAGATACTAAAGGCTATAAGAGAGGCAATTCAACTAAAATCAAAACAAGGCGATTTGTCGGTTTTTGTTGGTAATCAATATCAGAGCGCTATCGACAAATTACTATCGTTTTATGGTCTAGATACTATTAAAAGCTTTCCGGTCAACACCGAATTAACTGCACAACATCAAGAGCAACTATCTCAGAATCAAGATAAACTCTACTCATATAGAGAAGTAGTAGAATTAGCATATTACATAGAAAAAGGGCTTTCTGAGACCTTACTCACAATTAAAGACAAAGTTACACTTTATGCAGCAAAAGTCATATTGAAAACTGGTTGGAATTCAACTCCTACGCTAGAGCTTGATACTGACGACTTATTTTTCTTTAACACGCCATTACATTCAAGTAAAACTCCTGCTCTTCGTTTATTTAAACGCCGAGCTAATTATCAAACTCAATGGCATAAATTTGAAATTAAAGCCGAAGATCTAGAAAAAGAAGGCGTCTTATACGGCGACGTTGTCGAACCAGTAATATTTGATATTAAGGCTGCGACTAGACTTACGTCTATTTACCGCCCTTCTATTGAGAACCTATCAAAAAGAATTTTTGTTTTTCCCAAAGTAAATAGTATTGGAGAAGTAAAGATTCAATTATTAACAGCATCACGTTTCAAGACCTCTATAGATAGGATATTGACTGAGCTTGGGTGTGATATCGTATTTAATTCGCAAAAGATCAGAAAATCAGGGCTTAACTACATTTACCGAAAAGTTGCCAAAGAATTTAAGTGGTATCAAAAAGCTGGCAAGCACTCTTATGAAACGTTCTTGCGTCATTATTTAATGCAAGATAACAAAGATGTTGCAATGACAATCAACAGAGCGACAAAAACAATGGCAGACTATTTTGTTCGCGATGTTACCGACAAAGTAATCATTTTGCAGACTCCACCAGAAGACGGTAAAAAAGTCCCGAATGGCACATGCATTAACTCAAAAGATAAATCCGCAGTAGTGGCATTCGAATCTCAAAACAGGAAATTATTAGACCAGCGAGATACAAACGAGCATGCATGTGCCGACTTTAACGCATGCTTGTGGTGTCCGTTCTATCGCTGTGTTGCTGACGCATTGCATGTTTGGAAACTTTTGTCATACCGGGATTTTGTTGTTGCTGATATGGAAAACTCAGCCGCAACATTTGACTCTGTAACAGAGCAACTGGAAAACATAGAGCAGTTGAAAAATAGAGTTAACGAAATATTAACTGATATTGCCAAGCTTAATGCTCAAGCTGTGATTGATGGAAAAGAATTATTGAGAACAGAGGGTATTCATCCTCATTGGAAAAACACAGGTTTGCTATGACCAAAGAGATAACTAAAACAAAACTACTTGATATCGCTGTTGTAAAAACACATACAGGTCAAATCACTATAAAACCTTTGGTTCAGGTGTTAGAAGATTTTAAAGTTGATGATACTAGCGCTTTTAATTCGATTGCTTTGTGGGAAAACAGAGCATTGAATATTGCTAAACATGGCACTATTCACTTTGGCGATGACACTTGGATAAGCTATGAAGAAACGCAAAGAAATGTGAATTTTAAAGGTGTTGATGAATTAGCATATCAAATTCGAATTTATTCACTAATTAAACTCACACATGGTGATGTTGTAGGCGGTAAACCTCTAAAAATCTCTACACTTCAAAATGATGTAACGTATCTAAATTTAATTGCAGCCTTCTTAAGACAAAGAGGTTATCACTCATTTCATGAGTTGGAGTTCAAATCTGACTTAGTTATTAGGAATCTCATAAAAGACTATTTATATGAAGTCGGGAAAATAGCTATTTACAGACAATCACACTCATTTACTAAACTATTTGACGTGCAACGAAGCTTTCGTCTTTTTGGCCCTAAGGTGTGTAGTGTTTTTATTGATGTGCTTAACCAACTAAACGAGTTACACCATCCGAGACCAGTCACTTATTCGCACCCTGTCATTCCTACTAAAGTAATGAAAAAAATTCTGAAGTTTGCAGAAAAAATAGTTGAAAACTCTAAGGATAAGATAGAACGATGGCTAGAATTAAATGCACGCTTAATAGATAGTTTACATGAAGGCTCCATTGAACCACCGCCCAAAATGAATACAGGTGAGCTAATAGCAAAACATGTAAGAAACTTACCCAATGAAGAGGAATTCATTCAATTATCCGAAGAATTAGAAGATTTAAAATTAGCCACATACATTAATATCTTGGCCTATACAGGTATGAGATATAACGAAGTACTTACATGCAAGGTTGGCTGTGCCAATTACAAAGATGATATTTATTACATTACGGCAATTATGACCAAAACCGACAACAGTAAGGTTGAGATGGAATGGTTTTCAAACGCTGAAGTACATGAGTGTGTTGGTATTTACGAAAAATATGTGATCGGTATGCAAGAAAGGGCAAAAGCTGTACTTTCTTCATGCAGAGCCAATATAACAAGTAGTCAAGCACACAATTTGAAAGAAGGGTTAGAAAGAAACCGTCTTTTCGGGGTTTCACATAGTAGCTGTAGTGTTAGTTTTAGCGATACTGGGCGATTCACAAAATTTGAGGTTAAAAACAGTGAAAACATTGAGCTTTTTGACTTAACTCTAGACGATGATGATATAGCAGAGCTTGAACGCCTTGAATCTAACTACAAAGAAGTTAGAGGAGAGAATAGAGGTGTCCCATACGAAGAAGGCGATACGTTTAGATTAACCGCTCACATGTTTCGACATACGTTGGCCTACTTTGTCATTGCCAATAAATTAGGTGAGCTTGATGATATTAGATATCAATTTAAACATTTAACTAGCCTAATGACGTTTGTTTATACTCGAAGAGCATTTTTGGCCTCAACAACTTTAATTAAAACTACTGAAGAGTTTAATGAGATTTTAATTGACCGTGTTGCAGAAGAGTTAATAGATGAAGCCGAGTCACAATCACTTAAAGGTGGTGCTGGTGAGCAAATTAATAAAACATCTAAAGATCTGATAATAGGTATTACTGATAGTCAAAGTAAAGATTCGACTGTGATTAAGCAGATCCATTTCAGTTCAATTGAAGAACTGAAAAAATTTCTCGTCAAAAATATTAAAAACATACGTGGCTTACCTACGGGGTACTGCACTGCGGGAGAAGCTTGCAAGATAAAAGGAGCAGGAATCCCTAGTGGCTGTGTGTATTGTGGTAGTAAAATCATTACCAAACGCCACAAGGTCAATTGGCAAATAATAAAAAAAGAAGCAACGCAGAAACTAGAGGCATATGCGGCATTAACCAAAGAAGAGCAAGAAGATTACGAGCTATTTGCTATTCACTGGAAAAATAATATAGCAGCAGCTGACTATGTATTAGATGAAGGCAAAGCGCATACAAACCAAGGAGAACAAGCATGAGTAGCGCATACGATGATATAAAACGTGCTTTTGAAGAGATGAAATCTGATGGCAGCAAGATAACCAAAAATGCAGTAGCAACGAGAGCTAAAAGAAATATTGCAAATCTATCTAAAGAAGAAGAAAAATGGGTAAAGTTACGAGAAAATATTGAAAAAGCTCAATTAACTTGGGAAGAAAAAAATAAAGATAATTTAATAAAACAACTCAGAACAAAGGTAGCCGAACTAAAAAGCAAGCTTGCTAAAGAAAAGCAAAAAAACGAGATTGACCCTAAGGAAATCGATAAGGATTTTGAAAAGCTACTGGTGCGATTACAAGAAATGTACGCTGAAATAGATAAGCTCAAACTGATTAATGCTGATTTAAAAAATCAACTTCAGCACTCAGGGCAACATACAGAAATAAGAGTGGATACGTCTACTGGTGAAATTATTGAATTAGTTTCAACGAAACAATAGATTAGATGTAGTAGCTCATATCTCATCTTACAGTTTTGTTGATTAGGTTTAGACTTCACCTGACAGGCAGCAAGAGCGAACAAGAGACGGTCAGAGTGATCTGGATATGTGAACTTAATTCTACAAAGCGGACGCTTAGCGACCCCGTTCATGCAATAAAATTGAGTTTAGGCAATCCGCATTAATTGTATAATGATGTCTCTGCTTCTAAAGAGTATGTTTATGAGAACCATTGGAAAACTGGCAAAAGATTTAGATATCAATGTTGAAACGATCCGCTTTTATGAGCGCCAAGGTTTAATAGAGCAGCCTCCAAAACCCGAATCAGGTTATCGAAAGTATGACGAGACACACGCTAATCAACTCAAATTTATTCTGAAAGCTAAAGCATTAGGGTTTACGCTGAAAGAAATTGAATCACTGATGTCACTAAGTAGCAGTTGCGCTGATATAGAATCGATGGGATTGCAAAAACTTAATCTCATCCGTAATAAAATTGCTGATTTACAGCGGTTAGAGAAAGTAATTCAAGATATGACAGATTCTTGCAAGGCCAATCAAGACCCTCAATCCTGCCCGGTAATAAATTCACTTAAATAGCTATTGACCCCGTACTTATGTACGGAGTTTATACTACCTTAAAAATTGAGGTAGATAGTTATGATCAATAAAATTCTAGATAAAGTAGGTTCTGGTGGCGTTTGGCTAGCCGCCCTTAGTTGCACAGCATGTTTTCCTGCGCTCGGCTCATTGGCATCTGCGCTTGGGTTAGGTTTTCTTTCACATTTTGAAGGGATAGCGGTGAACACCTTATTGCCATTATTTGCTTCACTAGCGTTGTTAGTTAATTTCTATAATTGGTATCAACATCGAGAGTCATTAAGAGGCATTTTAAGTGTCATTGGCCCAATTGCAGTATTGCTGACCCTTTATCCTTTATGGCAATACGACTGGAGCACTTACTTATTTTACTTTGGGATCATTTGGATGGTCGTAATGTCTATTTTAGATATTGTTAAGCCCATTAAGGAACCAGTATGCAAGGTATAGAATTAAAATCTAAGATAACTTGCCCTGAATGTGGATTTAGCAAAGTTGAAACCATGCCTACAAACGCTTGCCAATGGTATTACGAATGCGAAAGCTGTAAAGCACTACTTAAACCGTTCAAAGGTGATTGTTGCGTTTACTGCTCTTATGGAACAGTTAAGTGTCCTCCTATTCAAGAAGGCAATGCATGTTGCTCAGGTAAGTAGCCTAGTATTCGGTGGTTCTGTGCCAACCAAGTAATATCTTAAATGCGATTGCGATTAACACTAAACCACCAAATAGTTCAGCTTTAGACTCCAGCCATACGCCACTTCTTTCGCCGATATTCACACCAATCTAGCTAAAGGCAAACGTCGTGACGCCTATTATCAAGCAAGCTACGGCTATGTCTACCTCAAGCAATGTGATTGCATAACCTGCCGCCATTGCATCAATACTGGCGGCAATAGCAAGAACAAATAGCACACGATGAGTAACATTAGCAATATCTTCTTCAATTCCTTCAGATTGGGACTCATAAATCATTTTTGCCACCGATAAATAATAGCAAAATAAAAGCTATCCAAGGTGCATAATCTTCAATCCAAGATGATCATCCTTTACCGCTGTAATAGCCTAAAAGAGGTATAAAGCCTTGGAAAAATCCAAAATAAGCAACGGCTTTAATAAAGAGTTTTTCAGCATTTGCTACTTTTTTAGAACCTAAGCCTATGGATACTGCAAACACGTCCATACTGAGTGCTATAGCTAATACAAATACTTCAAACAAATCGATTAAACCTGAATAAAATTGTTATAAGATTACGTGACGTATAATTAGTTACTTGACTGATGTTAAACACCTAAGGTTTGCTGACAGTTGCTCAATTATCGAAGCCTTATTTTTACACCAAATTTCAGCCAGATATTCAGTAACAGTGCCAACACTTGAAGGAAACAGAATATTCCCCGCCACTTTGGCGAAAGGGCCATCAGTTTCGAGTAAAATCCTATCTTGAGGTATCCACGATATTACTTTTTTAGCTCTGGCTGAAGTAAGCATGGCTGGCCCAATAGAAAAGAAACAGCCTAGCTCGACGGCTTCTAGAACTTGCTTCTTAGTACCTAAAAACCAATGAAGAATAGAAGTACCAGCATTGGGGTATAACTTAAGTTGTTCAAGTACTTCACCTGTCGCATTAAGACTATGGATAGTTAGTATTTTGTTATCAAAGTCTTCACATTTTTTCAAAATATGCGTGAAAACCTCTAATTGATCATCAAAGTAATCAGCATAACCTTTTGAGCCATCCAGCCCAATTTCTCCAATATATCTAGTTCTATCAACTAGCTTATCGAATAGAGGTAGTTCATTTTTCCTTAAATGAGCAAGTTGAGGGTGAAGCCCCAAAGCCGTTTTACAGTGTTTTATGCCACTTGTTAACTGAACAGTACCTTCAAAAGCTGAAGGCACCGTAGTTACTGATAGCACGTAATAATTACTGCTTTTTATGTCGTTCAATACCTCTTTATGATCTGGATATAAATCAACATGGCAATGAAGATCCATCATGATGATTTATCCGCTTGGAGAAATAATTCAACCTCTGCTAATCCTCGCTTAATAGTTGATTCTAGTTTTTCTCGTATATCTTTATCTTGTGGTATTGGTCCTGACTTTCGAAGCCAAGAACGATAATTGTCAGTCTGTTTCAACCGGATAATGGCAGTTTGAACCGCTTGGAGATCATCGCGAGTATCTTTTTCTTTAATAAGACCTCTCAACCGCTTTGTCTTGTATGGCGCATCTTGTGTAAAACCAGCATGAAAAACTGACGCTCTTCGAATAAGGCAAGGTACACAATGCCCACACTGTTTATGCTCTCTGTGCCAATGACTACAAGAAACACTCAGAGGAACTGCTTTTCTAATTGCGTCTTGATCAACACATTCCGCTAACATTTCACCTTTAGTTTTGAATTGATAGGGGTTTACAAATTTGACATGAAACCCAGTGTCTCTAAGCAAAGATTCAAGCCTGCTTAGAAAATTAGGATGAGTAGTTCTAGTACTATGGCTACCAATCCGTCTTCTGGTAAGCGGTGGATTTATAGAAATATAGCCATTCTCAGGGACGACAATAGTTTCAATACTGCTATCGCAATTAGCATTTCTTAAGGCTGATATACCAAGTACCGCCATAGCTAGGAAGTTGAAGCTTCTTCCCCTCATGCTAATGTCAGTTTTACCTTCTAAATGCTTGATAATATGAGGAGACATTGAATAGGACAATTCGCCGAATGGCGGGGATAATAAATGCTTAATATCTTCCTGTTTTGCGCCATCACCACGATAAGCGTGACTAACCAAAAGCGGTTTTAAGGCTGACTCTCCGTTTAAAATGTCAATTGCACCAACTGCGCTGTCAAGACCTCCTGAAAAAAGGCAGACTGAGTTGAGTCCAATTAATGATTTTGCTTTTGCTTTCGCTTGCTCACTTGTTTTAGGAGTCGGCATCGGCATAGTTGTTTTTTCAAAAGTAAACTGCCATTGATCGCCCGTTAGAAAGTTGAGCAAAGAACTTAGTTCAGGCTCAACAGTATTCCACATATCCTCATCGGTAACAGGAACATGTAAATGCATTTTTCTAGCCCATGCATTTTCTGCATTATCCCTCAATTCAAATGTATCAGCGGCGGTAACGGCGGTTGCAATTGTTATCAGATCTATTGCATCAGCATCTACATGCAATCCTAAATCACGAACTGTTTGTAGTAGTTGTTTTGACACCAAGCTGTGCTTAGTGATGTCATTTTGATGCGTGTGAAACATTTGGACAGGATGACAGTCTTCAGAAAAATCAGGCAAGTTAGCTGGGTCATGGTTAAAATAAAAATTAGTCATCAAAACTCTCCCATTCATCCACTGTCATTGCAATTGCATCAGCTTGAATTTTAGTAATATTTTCCTTGCTAATAGTACTAGGGTTGCCATTAGTTACTTTGTCTAACTGCTCTTGTGTGATCACTTTTATTAATTCCCTTAATTCTACTTCCATTTGATGATGCTTACTTGCAGGCTCAACATGAAACCAAGCTCTGCCCATGCCTTCAAGCACATCCTGAAAAATAAGATCTGTTAAATAACAGCCTATGGCTTCTTGAATAACTTCGTCAGTAAAACTGTTTGGGTCAAATTCTTCTGTATCGGGGAGTGCTTCTTCTAGTGCGTAATCCAACGCAACTCTTACAGCATCCGAATCGGCATTATCAGGTGCCAAATGACTAGCAATTTTGTCAATTGCTTGGTCAGTCGATAACCCAGTTAGATCACCTAATGATAAGCTTTGATTATTAACCGTTACGGTGTCGCCACGCATGACACCAAGCAATCCAGAACCAGCCGTTATACCGCTTGCTAGTCTCCGGCTTGTGCTTTTACCTCCGCCAGAGCCTTTTCTAGAGTAACTTTTTAATGAACGCCTTAGATCTGAGGTTGAGCCACCTGTTTGTGCATATTTACCAAATGCTCTTCTGGCGCTGGCAAACCTATTTGGAGGTGGCGTTGCTGTTGGCGAACCACCGATTTCTTGTTGAACCTTGTCATTGTCAATATCGTTGGTATGGTCATTCTGATCATCAGATTGATTGTTATCAGAACCAGTTTGATCATCCCCATCAGTACCTGATGCAGGCTCTATTGTGACGGGATCTCCTTGCTCTGCCCAAGATGGAATTAGCGGACTCTTGTTATTCGGTCCTGTAGACGATGCGGACGTACCCATATTACTTAATTCCCTCTAGTTCTTTTAAGATTGGATTGAGCCACCTTTGACGAGGCAAGCTTTTTAAGAATGTAAGAAGACTTAAGCAACATTTATCATCCTGCTTGGCAAGTAACACGGCTCCATAGATGCCTGTTGGTTTTTCGGTCCAATCACCAATCAACTTAAAGTTTTCAATCAAACCATCCATGACTGACATGTACTCTTCCTTCGGAGTTGTGGTAATCGCAGTAGAGTTAACGCCACTGACCCTTACCTTTTGCTTCATTAATTCTTCTACAAGTTTTTGAGCAGCTCCCGACATTACCGCATTAACAGCACCCATTGGAATGCTTTCTCGGCTAAGGTATGCCGCTGGGGTCAAATCCATCTCAGTAAACATTGGAGGTAATTTTGACCATTTATCAATAAAAGCTAGGTCGAGTTTCCACTCTTCAGGTAACTTTATTTCATCAAATTCAACTTCTGAATTTTCGAGATCCGCTAAAACTTTTGGATATCCGTTTTCCTTATCAATTAATTCATAAAGCTTGTTAGTAGCCTGAGTGCCTAAGCACCTCTCAAAAATTACCAGCTTAGTGATAGTTTTCTCGTCAAGCTGCATTCCTCGACGGTGAGCCGTTTTCTTTCTCATCTTAACTTGATTGAGTAATCGCTTAACTATGCGAGGGTTACCGTTAATGTTTGTGGATTCAGCTAATAGTGGAGCTAACTGTTCAGCAACTACAAATTTGCTTCTGAGTCCTGAATGCTTTTCGATATCGTGATCCTGAAGAAGCTCATCAACGGTAATTTGTGGTTGTTTCCAAGAAAGCCTTAATGATTCTTCAAGGGCACATCTTATCGCTTCTAACTGAGCATCTGTCACTCCGTGGTCTTGAGCGGTGAGCATCATTAAATATGCCCTTATCTCAAGAACACCGGGCCTTGGTACATGCACAGGAATTTGAATAAGCTTGTCTAAATAATCAGTTTGATGTCGTTGAGATGCACCTTTGTGATATTCAGGTACTGCCAAACGGATCATGTCTTCATCGGCGGCAATGACAAATGCGGTATTTGGTAAAAATAGAAATAATCTGATCGCCTCAAGTGTTGAAATGGCATTAAATGGAGAGCAGCGATCTAAATTATCGACATAGACAATAAGTGGCTTATCAAACTCCTTTAACAGATCAGAATATGCTTTTCGGAATTCTTTAATTTCTTTAGGAGGTGAGAATGATTTCTTATCTTTGATCAAACCTTTGTTTTTCTTCGCAACATCCTTAGCGCCATCGACAGCACCTTTTACATCATCAACATCAAGTTCACCATCGTCACCACCACTGAATAGTCCCATGATCTTCTGTATACCACCCATAGTCGGTATACCAGCTAATGCTGCACCACCATTCATTAGCAGTCCCATCAGTCTGATCTTATCTATTCGTCCAGCAAACTCTATTGCTTTTGCACTTAGATTTTTATCGTCTGCTGCTTTTTTTACTAAAGTAGATGCAATTGTTTCTAATAGCGCTGCTTTAGCGTCATCGTATCCTTGGAAAGTCCATGCATCGAAATGCACTTGGATATATTCTTGTTCATCAGTTTCCAAAGATGCTTTGGTAAGTTCAAGAATCGTGGATTTTCCAGCGCCCCAATCACCAAAGACACCTATACTAATAGGCATTAATTCCTTTTCAGTGATAAGATCTTTAATCGACTCAGCCGTTTCATTAAAGTTTAAGAAGTCAATTTTTGACTCTTTATCAGACCACATAACATCTCCTTTTGTTTATTATTTTTTTGTTCCATTCTTTCAATAGTTCGATGAACCGTCGGGCGGCTAACAGAATATTTCTTCGCTAATGCAGAGATCGATTCACCATTTAATTTATCTTTATATAATTCTTTCGCTTGTTTGTCTGATAAAGCAGGCAACCTACCCATATGTTTGCCTTTAGCCTTCGCTTCTTCGCGACCTTCTGCGGTTCTGGCTTTTATAAGATCCCGCTCAAGTTGAGCGAATACTCCACATAGGTTGATCATGGCGGTGGCAAACGGATTATCATTTTTAGTATTGAGAGAGCCGTCGATAATATTTAAACAAGCCCCCTTTTTGTGGATACTTTCAATAGCCTCAAGAATAGACTTTAATGATCGGCCTAGCCGATCAAGGCGAGTAACAATTACCTCATCACCCTCCCTGATAAAATCGATGAGTTCCTTTAGCTTTTCTTCATTTCTAATGGAAGCACCTGACTGTTTTCCTTGAAATATTTTTTCACAGCCATGAGCGTCCAACTTGGACAGTTGAATATTTAAATCTTGCTCTTTAGTTGAGACTCTTGCAAAACCAACTTTCATATGTACGAAACCTGTAACTTTCGTACATCTTAACAATCAAGTGAACGAAAGTACATTAAATAAATTTCGTACATGAACGTAATAAAATATAGTTATTCGTACACAACACGGATAGAAAATGAATGACAATTCTAACTATCAAGTGACTTAATTATTCCACACGCTTCAATGGTGTTTTCAGTTGTACACAAACTTGCCATTTGTTGAAGCTCAGCTTTTAGTGCTTTGAGTTCTCTCATTCGATTGTTAACTAAGGCCAATTGTTGAGCAATGAGCTTATTAACACTTGCACAGCTTTCTTCTGGCTTATTTTTCAGTTCCATAAGGCGTTTAACATCTGTTAGAGGGATATCCAAACTTCGGCAATGCTTTATAAACTCTAATTCTTTTAAAGCCCGTTCACCGTATAACCTGTAATTCCCTTCAGTACGTTCAGGAGTTGAAAGCAACCCTTCTTTCTCGTAATACCGAATTGTTTGTATCGAACACCCTGTCGTTTTTGAAAGTTCACCTATCTTCATAAAACTTTAGTCCTAAATCTTGACTCTATAGTCACTATAGACTTTATAGTTAAGTTATCAAGCAAATAACTAAGGCCGTGCAATGAGTGGTTGTGGTTGCGAAGTCGAACTAAAAGATGCGAAACAAAAACATGTGCTGTATTGGTTGCTAGGTATTAATGCGGTTATGTTCTGCGTTGAGATTACTGTGGGCCTATATGCAAACTCAACGGCTTTGATAGCAGATTCAATGGATATGCTGGCTGACGCAATTGTCTATGGTATTGCTCTATATGCCGTGAGCCGATCTTTAAAGCATAAAGCCAATGCAGCCCTTATCAGCGGTTACTTTCAGCTGACACTCGGAATACTGGTAATCTTTGACATAGTAAGAAGACTCGGAGAAGGTGAGCCTCACTCTTGGTTCATGATCGGCTTTGGTTTTGTAGCATTAATAGCAAACGTCATTTGTTTAGTTTTAATCAGAATGCAAAGCAATGGTGAAGTCCATATGCGTGCAAGCTGGATATTTTCAGCCAACGATGTGATCGCAAACTTGGGGGTCATTGCTGCTGGTGTTTTAGTGATGCTACTTGATTCTCGCTGGCCTGACATTGTGATTGGTAGTGTGATTGCAACCCTAATTTTAAGAGGGGCTTACCTGATTATTACTGATGCGAAGAAAGAGCTGAGCAACGCAGAGTTAACAAGCGAAAACAATAGCTGTAGTGGAAGTAAATCAAAATCATGTTCTTAAAGGAGATGGATAATGAGTGCTAATTATTTAGAGAAAACACAAATATTAGACTTAGATGATCACAGCATCCAATCTCTAATAGCAGATCGGAATTGGAATACAATGGATGAATACAACACAATAGGAGCTGCTTACACCTTTGTTAAAGATGAGATTCAGTTTGGTTACAACCGCAGCGATGATATATCTGCGAGTGAAGTTTTAGCGGATGGCTATGGACAGTGCAATACCAAGGGAAACTTGTTAATGGCTCTATTCCGAGCGCTTGGTATTCAGTGCCGATTTCATGGTTTCACGATTGACCAACAGCTTCAGAAAGGCGCTATTCCTTCTTATGTATTTTGGCTTGCCCCAAAATCCATTATCCATAGCTGGGTAGAAGTGCTCTATGAAGGTAAGTGGATCAATTTAGAAGGCTTCATTCTCGACGAAGCTTACCTAAGTTCAATTCAATCCAAATTCAGTCAAGCTAAAGATAATTTTTGTGGTTATGGAATAGCTACTACCTGCATAAGTAACCCAGAGACGAACTGGGTTGGTAAAGATACTTATATTCAAAAAGAAGGCATACACGACGACTTTGGCTTTTATGACTCACCCGATGAATTCTATGCTGAGCAGGGAACCAATCTAACGGGTATTAAACGTTGGGCGTACCAAAACTTTATCCGTCATATCATTAATTGGAATGTACAAAGGCTTAGAAGAAAAAATGTAACCGCCGAGGCTCAACATGCATAACCACTCTCACGGTCATGATCACCCTCACAATGATGAGGACGCTTCGAGACGCATTGGCTGGGCTTTTTTTCTAAACCTCACGTTTACCATCATCGAATTTATCGGAGGTTGGTTAACCAATAGTACGGCAATCATGGCAGATGCTATCCATGATTTAGGAGATAGCATCTCCATAGGCACCGCATGGGGATTAAATAAGCTCAGTAACAAGCCTGCCTCTAGCCAGTTTTCATATGGTTACAAGCGCTTTTCATTGCTTGGCGCATTGATTAACGGTTTGGTATTAACTGTTGGTTCTGTTTTTATACTAATTGAGGCCATACCAAGATTAGCTAACCCCGAAATGCCTCAAGTCGAAGGAATGCTTTTATTAGCTATTTTTGGCATGGTGGTAAACGGTTACGCTGCCTATAAGCTAAGTCATGGAAAGACCTTAAATGAACGAGTTTTAAACTGGCACTTGCTTGAAGACGTTTTAGGTTGGATAGCTATATTTATTGTATCAATCGTATTGATGTTTGTTGAATGGCCCATACTCGATCCTATTTTATCAATTGGGTTTACCCTTTTTATTTTATTTAATGTTGTAAGAACACTGAAAACGACACTTATGCTCTTCTTGCAAGCGACACCAGATATTGATCTTATTGAAAATATTAAATCGAAAATAGTTTCTAAAGCCATTGTGGGTGAAGTACATCACTTACACATCTGGTCACTTGATGGTGAACACAACGTTTTAACCGCCCATATTGTTTTAAACACTGAAATATCTAACGAAGAGCTGAAATCGTACAAGCTAGAGTTGCGACAGGAGCTTAAAGAGTTTGATTTTGCTCATACAACAATTGAAATAGAGTTCATAGACGAGCAATGTCGTGACGCAAGCTAAACGATAGTGTTAACATTGGCATAACTAAGAGATAGTTGAAACGAAATGAATATTAAACAATTCCCTGCATACATCATGATAGTGCTGATATTACTTCAGTCATTTTCTGCTGTGGCAAAAGTTGCTGATGTTCATATTGTTGATTCCGAGCATATAAAAACCGAGCATGTTCATGCTTTAGATGACCACATTTCTTCTGAAAAATTAATACAATCATCAGCAGATAATGACCAACACAACCCCGCTGATTGTCATCATTGCGGACACTGCAATGGCTCGCATGTACAGTTTGCTACGCATGTTTACATCAGTAGAGACATTGATTTCAAATCAAGTCAGGTATTTGATTATTTAAAAGTAGTCATTGAAGCTCCCCCTTCCAGATTACTTCGACCTCCCAAAAGTTAGTCCTTTTATTTAATTGGCGCGTTAGGCGGTGAAGCCAACGCTCGTTTCATAAAATAAACAGGACAAAATATGAATATGTCTTATTTTAAGGCCCCCGTACTTGCTTGGAAGAAAGTAAAACGGTTGCTTCTGTTGTCGTTTTTAGTGACAACTAATAATGTATTTGCAAATGACTTAACTGTTGATTCAGTTTCATTGTCAGAGGCAATACAACGAACACTTGCAAACAACCCACAGCTAACAGCTTTTAAATACAAACAAAAGCGTTTAGACGGCGAGTTAGCTACCGCAGGGTTAAAACCTGAATATAACGTCAGCGCTGAATTGGAAAACTTTGCAGGTACAGGTGATGTATCTGGATTCAGCGACGCTGAACTTACCTTATCAATATCTTCCGTGGTGGAATTGGGAGATAAGGTAAATAGCAGAAAGCTTTATGTTAATGCCCAACAGCAAGCAATAGCTGTTGAAAAAAGAATACAAACACTCGATATTTTGGGTGAAGTAGCAGCTCGCTATATCGATGTTTTGACGTTACAGCAAATCATGCTCGTCAATGAAAATGCAGAAAAGCTAGCACGAGAAACCTATCAAACTGTCTCCAAAAAAGTTCGTGTTGGTTCGGCACCGTCATCAGAGCAAAAACGAGCTGATGCAGCTTTAGCAACAGCTCGACTAAAGACGCTAACCATTTCCAAGCAGTTAGAGGCCAGTGTTCGTAAGTTAGCTATTATGTGGGGAGAACAATCACCGCAATTCTCTCGTGTATCAGGCGATTTATTTGCACTTCCCAAAACAATATCACTCGAATACATCATGGCTCAACTTTCTCAAAGTCCTCATATATTAGCTTATGCAGAGCAATCGAGAATTCAGCAAGCTCAATTACAATCAAT
Organism: Pseudoalteromonas sp. S1650; assembly: GCF_005887195.1. Taxonomy (NCBI): domain Bacteria; kingdom Pseudomonadati; phylum Pseudomonadota; class Gammaproteobacteria; order Alteromonadales; family Pseudoalteromonadaceae; genus Pseudoalteromonas; species Pseudoalteromonas sp. S1650. The sequence continues at coordinate 93,968 of NZ_PNDF01000023.1, forward strand.
CAACGCACAAAGCCACGCTAATATAACGTGGAGCGCAGGTGTGAAAAGACTTGAAGGTAGCAATGAGACTGCGTTGGTTGCAGGAATTAGCGTCCCTCTGTTTACGAGTGATAGAAATAGAGGCAGCTATCAATCTCAAAAAGCAAAACTCGATGAAGTTGAGCAGCAACGGAAAGCCAGTGAGCGAGCAATTTACAGCCAATTAGCGACATTTTATGCGGCTCAGGAAGAGGCTCGCCTTACGGTTGAAACCTTACAAACCAGTATTATTCCGCCTCAAGAAAGTGCTTTGTCATTAGTGCAAAAAGCCTATTCGGACGGGCGCTTTAGTTATTTAGAGCTAGTTTCAGTTCAAAAAGAGCTTATTGAGATGCAATATGCGCTTATTTTTGCCGCAAGTGAGGTTCACAAACAAAGCGCCTCCATTGAGTCCTTATCAGGCATTCCATTAATTTCTTCCGGCAATACAGAAAGCCAACTTTCAAGCTTTATTGAGAATTAATCATGAAAAAGAAAAATATATTAAATTCACCAATCAGCCTTTTCAAATTAATGCTTGTTGCTGTAATTGGTTTCACCTCCATCACGACCTCAGCCAGTGAAGAACACAAAGATGAAATAGTCTCTATGTCTGTTGAGATGGCTAAACAAAACAGCATTGAAACAGTAGCAGCAACTAGCGGTGTTATTCATAACGAAGAAGTTGTATATGGAAAAATCGTTGCCGATCCTGCCTCACTTGCGCACGTTAACGCTAGATTCGATGGTGTTATTAAGGAAGTAAAAGTCAATCTCGGCGAAGAGGTCAAAAAAGGTGAAACGTTGGTAGTGATTGAATCCAATGAGAGCTTAAATCAATATTCGATAAAAGCACCAATGTCTGGGCGTATAGTCGCTAGGCAAGCCAATATTGGCGAGCTTACAAATGGTGAAAACTTGCTGACAATAGCCAATTTTGACGTGGTTTGGGCACAACTATCAGTGTTTCCTACTCAGCTAAGTAAGGTTAACGCTAACCAGCAGGTGCTAATTCATAGCACTGAATTTAATCAAAGTGCGCAAATTAGCTATTTAACACCATCACTAAACGACAAGCCATACTCATTGGCATTTGTAAAATTGGATAACAAAACCAACAAGTGGCCGCTTGGCACTGTAATTAAAGGTGCGGTTACGACCAGTCAACACTCTGCTCCAGTTGTTGTGCCAAAAGGAGCCATTCAAGAGTTTGAAGGCAAAGATGTTGTTTTTATTAAAGAAGGCAATGAATACCACCCTAGCGCCGTAAAAACTGGCGCTTCAGACGCTATCAATATTGCTATCATCGACGGTTTGAACGTCGGCGAAAGTGTGGTTGTAAAGAACAGTTATCTGCTAGTTGCTGATCTAAAAAAATCGGAGGCTGGACATGAACACTAATCTCCGACCTTTTTGTCCTCTACATATTGGCTTCAGTATTATCGAGGTGAAAATATGATCGCTTGGATACTAGAATTATCTATCCGTAGACGTGGTACTATGTTGCTTATGGCCTTGTTTATCATCGCTTTAGGAATATGGAACTATCAGAAGCTACCTATTGACGCTGTGCCAGATATAACCAATGTACAGGTACAAATAAACACGCAGGCTCAAGGTTATTCACCTTTGGAAACAGAGCAACGGATTACGTTTATCGTCGAAACGGGCTTGGCAGGTTTACCTAAGCTGGATTATACCCGTTCACTTTCTCGATATGGCCTGTCGCAAGTGACTGTTGTGTTTGAAGAAGGCACAGATTTGTATTTTGCCAGAAACCTAATCAATGAGCGACTTAGCGCAATTAAGGAGCAACTACCGTTTGGCATTGAACCAGAAATGGGACCAATTGCTACGGGCCTCGGTGAAATATACATGTACAGTATAACTGCCGACGAAAGTGCAAAGCAGAATAATGGCTTACCCTATGATGCGATGGCGTTAAGGGAGATCCATGACTGGGTAGTGAAACCACAACTTGCATTGGTTAAAGGGATTACGGAAATCAATGCAATTGGTGGCTATAAAAAGCAATACCATATCAATCCCGATCCGTTAAGGATGTTGCACTTCGGTATTACCAGTGAAGCACTATCAAATGCAATAATGCGAAATAATGCAAATCAAGGGGCTGGATTCATCGAAAGAAGCGGACAGCAAATTCTTGTTCGTTCACAAGCTCAGTTGCAATCTATTCAAGACATCCAAAACGTCATTATAAAAAGCGACGACGGCACACTTGTAAAAGTTAAAGATGTCGCCGAAGTTGCGATAGGAAAAGAGCTAAGGACAGGAGCTGCATCACTGGAAGGCAAGGAAAGTGTGATTGGCACCGCAATGATGCTGGTAGGAGAAAATTCACGCTCGGTGGCATTGGCTGTTGGTGACAAGCTTAGTGAAATCCAAAACAGTTTACCTCAAGGCGTGTCCATAGTTCCCTTATATGACAGGACAACTCTGGTTGATAAAGCAATTAGCACCGTACAGAAAAATCTTATTGAAGGTGCATTACTGGTTATCTTCGTATTGTTCCTATTACTGGGTAACATACGCGCCGCTTTGATTACCGCCGCAGTAATTCCTTTGGCAATGTTGGCAACAATCACGGGCATGGTTCAAAGCAAAGTCTCTGCGAATTTAATGAGTCTGGGAGCCTTAGATTTTGGATTGATTGTCGATGGCGCGGTAATAATCGTTGAGAACTGCATTAGGCGGTTAGCAGAAAGCCAAAAACGAAATAGTTCTGTCATTTCCCTGAAAGAACGCCTAGACATTGTTTATTCTGCTACCAATGAGGTTATACGACCTAGTGTTTTTGGCGTATTGATCATAACGATTGTCTATTTACCTTTGTTTACCTTATCGGGTGTCGAGGGCAAAATGTTTCATCCGATGGCCGCAACGGTGATAATCGCTCTATTGTCTGCAATGGTATTTACCTTCACGCTAGTCCCCGCTGCGGTTGCTTTATTCTTGAAAGGCAAAATCAGCGAAAAAGAAAGTCCAGTAATTGTCGGCGCTAAGTCAGTTTATAGTCCTGTTTTGAAGTGGGCTTTAAAACTACGTTGGCTAGTTGTTTGCGGCGCTGCTTTACTTGTGACATTTAGCATATTACTTGGTAGTAAATTAGGATCTGAATTTGTTCCTCAACTTAATGAAGGTGACATTGCACTGCACGCGATGCGTATTCCGGGCACGGGTATTGACCAAGCTGTAGAAATGCAGAAGGTACTTGAACAACAAATTATGAAATATGATGAAGTTGTTACGGTGTTTTCAAAAACGGGCACAGCAGAAGTTGCGACAGACGCGATGCCGCCAAATGTGACTGATACTTTTCTGATATTAAAGCCGAGAGAGCAATGGCCCGACCCTAATTTAACGAAAGAGGATTTTGTTGAAAGGCTGGAAAAAGATCTCAGCTCTATTCCCGGCAATAATTATGAGTTTACTCAACCAATTCAGATGCGATTTAACGAATTAATTAGCGGAGTAAGAGCTGATTTAGGGATTAAGCTCTACGGTGATGATCTATCCCAACTTGTCATTTCTGCACAAGAAGTTTTGGCTACACTCAATACAATTTCAGGTGTTGCTGATGCGCGGCTCGAACAAGTTGATGACGTGCCTATCTTTACCGTTAACCCCAAGCCTGAAGCATTAGCGCTATACGGGTTGGATGCAAGCGACTTACAGTCTTGGTTAAAAACAGTCGTGTCAGGTGAAGGCGCAGGGTTAATATTCGAAGGTGATCGTCGATTTGAAATTGTAGTTAGATATCCTGAGCTGTTGAGAGCCAACCTTGATCAGCTAGGTAATTTGCCAATCGCGACAGAAAGTGGTGAGTTTGTACCTGTAAGCGAAGTTGCAGAGTTAAATTATACGACAGTTCCAAGTCAAATAAGCCGAGAAAATGGTAAGCGACGAATTGTAATTACAGCAAATGTTAGAAACCGAGATCTAGGCTCATTCGTACAAGAGGCACAGCAAAAAATTCAACAAAATGTTGAATTGCCTGCTGGTTATTGGCTTGAGTACGGCGGAACATTTGAGCAACTTGAGAGTGCAACGCAAAGATTATCCATCGTAGTACCTGCCACATTGTTTGTAATTTTGACACTGCTTGTCATAGCATTTAGTTCAATAAAAGATGCCCTGATCATATTTAGTGGTGTGCCTTTAGCACTTACAGGCGGCGTATTGGCTTTGTGGTTAAGAGACATGCCTCTTTCAATTTCTGCTGCTGTTGGATTTATCGCTCTTTCAGGGATAGCTGTATTAAATGGACTGGTGATGCTGTCATTCATTAAACAGCGATTACTTGAAACAGGAGAGCTAATAAACTCAATTATCGAAGGTGCAACTATCAGGCTTCGCCCTGTATTAATGACCGCTTTGGTTGCTAGCTTAGGTTTCATTCCTATGGCATTAAACGTCGGAACTGGGGCTGAAGTTCAGAGGCCATTAGCAACGGTGGTAATTGGAGGGATTATTTCCTCTACTTTACTTACTTTAGTTGTTTTGCCTGTTCTATATAGAATTGTTTACAGTAAATACAAATCTTAACTTTAATTTAGAGGCTTCTCGTAATGTTTTCGAGAAGCCTTTTGTTAAGTTACTTTTGCTCGTTCAGGTGTGTAAAAAGACCTATTTAAAACTAAATTACTTTTAAGACGCCGCGATACATTTGTATCTGACAATGAAACTCATGATCTCCCTGTGACAAGTTTAATAAGGTAATTTGAGTAATTTCATTTAACTTAAGCTGTTCGCTTATATCCAATGAAGGAATAAGCATTATTTCAGCGCAGGGGGATTGCTCTTTATGACCGTTATGAACGCACGTCATTATTGCTAATTGCGCAGATTATGAATGAAACTGGTAAACGGATTATCATTTTTTGTACTGACAGAACCATTAATAATCTTTGAACAATCGCCCCGTTTGTGAGTACTTTCAATGTCCTCAAGAATAGACTTTAATGATCGGCCTAGCCGATCAAGGCGAGTAACTATTACCTCATCACCCTACCTGATGAAATCGATTAGCTTCTTTAACTTTTTTCATTTCTAACCGAAGTACCAGACACATTGCCTTATAATATTTTTTTACAACCATAATAGCCCAACTGAACAGTTGAGCATTCAAATCTTGTTCTCTAGTAGATACTCTTGCAAAACCACTTTCATGTGTAGGAAACTTTTAGCTTTCGAACATGAACGAGATAAAAGATCAATATTCGTTCATTTAAAAAGTGAAATAAATGACAACTCTAACTATCAAGATTAATTCTTCCACATGCTTTAACTGTGTCTTCACTTGTACACGAGCTTACATTTGTTGAAGCTCAGCTTGTAGTACTTTGAGTTCCCACATTAGATTGTTAACTAAAGCCAATTCCGCCTGTGTCTATCACAAGTTCAAAACTCAAACTCTAAATATAAGCTGATTTGATCTCCTTCAAAGAAGATTTTTTGCCCATAAACTCTTACACCGAAATGTGTAGATTAGTACTGATTCACAATAATTGCGCTGAAATTGAGTCAATCGTATTACAAATACTCTTATTGATACTGGCTCATTACTTGCAATTTTTCGAGAACATGACCACATGTAGAGAATAATAGGCTAACAGTGGGAAATATTTACACTATCAATGTAAGGATTACTTATGAAATACTCAAGATTTGCTGCAATGATCATCACCTCAACCATTGCTATGTTTGTCATGATGTATCTCAACACTTACGCAGTATCACATATATGGTTTAGTGAAACGCGTATCTATATGTCGTTGTATATGGGAGCAGGTATGGCAATGATCATGCTGGCCTTTATGCTTGGCATGTACAGTAACAAGAAGCTCAACATGGCTATTTTTCTATTGGCGACAATACTGTTCGCCATATGTCTTTATCTTGTTCGCTCTCAAAGCACAATTTCTGACACTGCCTACATGAAAGCGATGATTCCTCATCACTCCATTGCTATTCTTACTAGTGAGCATTCAACTTTGGAGGATGTACGCGTGCGTGAATTGGCAAATGGTATTATTAAAGCCCAACGAAAAGAAATAAAAGAAATGGAATGGCTGATTAAGGATATTTCTGAAAATGGAAAGGTCAGCTCACAAGCTCAGGCTGAGCAACGACCGCTCCCAAAGTTTGAAGGCACACTGAACAAAGGAGGCTAAGATGACTAAGACAGCTACCCTGTACAGAATGGTCACTGACGAACATATCTGCCCCTATGGTTTAAGGTCGAAAGATTTGCTGGAGAGGCAAGGGTATGATGTAGAAGATCATAAGCTCACGTCAAGACAACAAGCTGATGACTTCAAAGATAAGCATGATGTCAAAACTACGCCACAAACCTTTATTGAAGGAAAGCGTGTCGGAGGATACGATGACTTAAGAGAGTATTTTGGTAAAGATGAAGCAGGTCAAACTGGCACAACCTACACGCCAGTTGTAGCCATTTTCTCGATAGCTGCACTTCTTGCTGTCGCATCTCAACATTTTGCTTCCGGCTCATTTATCTCCATCAGAACACTGATGCTATTTATAGCTTTTTCAATGACGCTCTTAGCGGTGCAAAAACTGAAAGACCTATACAGTTTCACAAATTCGTTTATTACTTATGATTTACTAGCGATGAGATGGATAAGATATGGTTATATTTATCCCTTCATTGAAGCATATGCAGGTATTGGTATGGTTGCCCAACTACAGCCTCTCGCAGTGGCACCATTTTCATTGTTTATCGGCACAGTTGGAGCAATTTCAGTTTTCAAAGCCGTTTACATTGACAAACGCCAGTTAAAGTGTGCCTGTGTAGGCGGCGATAGCAGTGTGCCACTTGGATTTGTATCGCTATCTGAAAACTTATTTATGATCGCGGGAGCATTGATTATGCTGCTGATGTAAAGGTATAGCTCTATTCGGCGGCCCCTTAACTGTTAAGATTAGACCTAGGATGCCAGCCCACACCTTTCTAATCCATATGTAACATTTTTTTCTGTCGTACTGGCATCAAGATAACCAGAACTGAGCAAACAATCTCAAAGGTTGTACAAAATAACACTAAAGCTTTTTCATTAAGTTTTATTGTTATGCTCTTGTGGTGGCTTTCGCCACCACTTTATTAGTTTTCAAGTTCCACCATATCTTTCGCTGCAATGTCACCAGACACTAGCTTTACAGTTGCGAAATGATCATTCACAATTTTAGTAATTTGTACCGTTCCTACCTTTTCGATAGTGTAGGGATCTTCACCTTCACTCAATACTATTCTTTCATGGAATCTAATAACACTGTATTTTTGCCCAACCTCTGCGCCATGCTTAGCACCAATACAGATTAGAGTTCGATTATCAGAACTTTCTACTACCTGACCTCTCATCATGTATTTATGATAAAAAGTGGTATTGGAACAACCCACTAAATATAAACCGAATGTAAGCAATAAAAGAGCTTTTATATAGGGTGTTTTCATCACTGTTACCTCATTTGACTAACTAATTATCTATACACTTTTTTATGAATTCATTTGTTTTTCCGGCCAGCCCCCGAAGGTGCTTGATGACAACTCCAAGGCTTATGAACAGAGTTATCTTTGATGTTCTGATCAACAAATTTATAGTAACTTTCTTTAGTATGTGTCCACCAATCATCATGAACATCTGCGCCATACTTACGGATTACCTCCTCAATCCCATCAAGGCTTACGTTTGCGGCATCATAGGCAAGGTGTATTTCACCTTCTTTGATGTTGTAACTAACTTCATCTATACCAAAAAGCTGATCTATTTCTTTTACTAACTCGTCACAGCTTTCTTCTGTGACATGGCTAAGCTTTAGATTTCGAACAACTAAATTTTGCTCTCTAACGCCAACTCTATGATCTAAATCGCTCATAATTTTTCTCCTAATGTTTGTGTGAATGCTGTTGATTGCTATCTTTCATTTCTTCCATTTTCCGGTTCATCTGCGGCATCATGTTCTCCATCATTTCTAAATGATGTTCAGTCATCTTGATTTGTTGATGCATTGGCATTTCTTCCATGTTTTTGTGCATGGATTGCATCATCTTCATCATTGAACGGTGATGTTCAACCATCATCTGCTGTTGCTTGTCAGGATCTTTTTCAGTTTTAATGGCATGGACTTCCTTTTTCATTTCCATCATCTTTTTATGCATTTCTCCCATGTTCTCATGTGGTATTGTCATGCCTTGATGCATACCAGCTTTGTTCGCACCTTCATGTTTATGCTCATTGTTTTGGGCAAATAAGCTAGTGGTTATCAGTAGTGAACCAATAAATAAAATTGATTTAATTAACGTTTTCATGATTTTTACCTTCTACACTTTTATTAAAACTTGGGATCCAACTTGGTGTCGATTCCATATACCTGTGGTACTCCGAACCAAATTCAGCAATCGCCTGTGCTTCTTCGCGTTTCGCTAGCTTGACGTAAACAACGACTAAGATCGGAAACATCGCAAGTGTTGGGATTGTCGGCCACTGCAATAAAAAGCCGAACATGATTAGAATGAAAGCTACATACTGTGGGTGGCGACATCTTGCATACCATCCAGTTGTAGCCAATTGATGATGTTTTTGCGCGTGATGCAATACATTCCATGCTGAAGACAACATAAAGAAACCTGCAACAATAAACACCATACTCACTATATGAAATGGGTCCCAATGGGCATCACCTTGAAATCCAAAGAAAGTATGTAATAAATGCCCATTTTCATGCGCAAAGAAATTTACTTCTGGATAGGTCTCCGTCAGCCACCCCGACAGAAAATAGATAGTTAAAGGAAAGCCATACATTTCAGTAAATAGGGCAACAATAAAGGCAGAGAACGCGCTTAGACTTCTCCAATCAGTTGATGTTTTTGGTTTGACAAAACTAAAGGCAAAAAAGATAAAAATTGCTGAGTTCAGTATCACCATTGACCATAAGCCATAATCATATGTTTCATTCATCACTGCTCTCCTTTTTATGTGATTCCTTACGTGCCTTTTCTAAGCCTTGTATGTAGCCATCGCGATAGGCTGCATTTTTATCCGTGAGTTCTTGAAAGCTCTCTTCCTTTTTTTCATCAGGCGCATGTGAATGATCGTGACCATGTTTACCATGACTGCCATGCATAAATACGTGCATCAAGGGGCATAGCAATAAAATCAAGTAGGGAAGAAATTGCAGCGTATGTTGACCATGCTCAAGCACTAAGAAGTAGGTCACTGCGGCAATAAGTGCCAGTGCAGCCCAGCCTGTAGGTGTTGACCAAAAATTAGGGTGTTGATTTTTCATATTGCCCTCCTAAACGACTTTTAAGACACCGCGATACATTTGCATCTGACAGTGAAACTCATGCTCTCCCGGTGACAAGTTTAATAAGGTAATTTGAGTAATTTCATTTAACTTAAGCTGTTCGCTTATATCCAATGAAGGAATAAGCATTGTTTCAGCGCAGGGGGATTGATCTTTGCGTATAAACTTCAAGGTAACAGGTTGGCTAGCAGACACCTGAATTGAGGATGGGGAATACACGCCATCCCTCACTTCAATGAGTACTTCATTACCTTGAACGATTGTTTTATTGGGTTTATATAGCCAAAACCACCAAACAATCAGCGCGATTAACATTAAGCCTAATAAGTTAATTAACATCATCGCTCTTCTCCTTAATGCTCTTTTGCTTTAAAAAAGCGAAGTCGATTTGCATTTGACACCACAGTCAATGACGAAAACGCCATTGCAGCACCTGCAATTACAGGGCTAAGCAGAATGCCAAAGAAGGGATATAGAACCCCCGCAGCAAAAGGAATCCCGGCTACGTTATAGACAAACGCGCCAAACAAGTTTTGTTTGATATTTCGTAAAGTAGCTTTGCTTACCGCTATGGCATCGGCAAGGCCATGAAGTGAACCACGCATTAGGGTAATGTCAGCACTTTCGATAGCTACATCAGTCCCTGTGCCTATGGCGAATCCAACATCGGCTAACGCTAGCGCAGGAGCATCGTTGATGCCATCTCCTGTCATACCAACAATTTCGCCACTGCCTTGTAGCTCTTTCACCTTGTTGGCTTTATCTTCTGGCAGCACCTCAGCAAGAAATTCGCTAATACCTGCTTTTTTGGCAACAGCGGCAGCGGTTTCCTTGTTATCACCTGTTAACATGATGACGCGTATACCATTAGCCTGAAGCCGTTTGATAGCAGAGATTGAGTCTGACTTAATGGGATCTGCGACAGCAATGATTGCGGCAAGTTCACCATCTACAGCAAAGTACATAGGTGTTTTGGCTTCTTTGGCTAAAGACTGGGCTTTTCCAACAAAGCCTGTGAGGTCTATGCCTTTTAACTTCATTAGTTTATCGTTACCAAAAAGCAGGACTTTATTGTTACAGTTTGCTTCTACACCAAAACCCGTAATAGCATTAAACGATTCAATTTTTAGTAACTCAATATCCTTATCTAAAGCACTTTCAACAATCGCTTGCGCTAAAGGGTGCTCTGAGCCGCTTTCTAAACTTGCTGCAAGCTGTAGTACGTCTTTTTCGTCAGTAGCTTTTGCTAAAACAATATCGGTTACCTTAGGTGCCCCTTCAGTAATAGTGCCCGTTTTATCTAAAATCATGGCAGTGATTTTAGAGGCGGTTTGCAGTGCCTCACCGTTGCGAATAAGTACTCCGGCTTCTGCTGCTTTTCCTACTCCGACCATGACAGACATGGGTGTTGCCAAGCCTAAAGCACACGGGCAGGCAATAATAAGCACAGTAGTTGCTGATACGATAGCAAAAGCAATTGCTGGCTCAGGGCCAAAGTTAAGCCATGCTAACGCACTTAACACCGAGATGATCATGACTACAGGAACGAAATAGGCGGAAATAACATCGGCCAAGCGGCCAATCGGCGGTTTTGAATTTTGCGCTCGTTTCACCATATTGATGATCTGTGCAAGCGCCGTGTCTTTACCAACGCGTGTCGCTCTAAATAAAATCATGCCTGATTTGTTCAAAGTACCAGCGACAACCTCATCTTCTTCGGCTTTTTCAACAGGCATAGGTTCGCCTGTCAGCATGGACTCATCAATAGAGGTGTGTCCTTCCAATACAACGCCATCCACGGGAATTTTTTCACCCGGCTTTACTTTCACAACATCATGAAGCAAAACCTGTTCGATACCTATCTGAACCTCTTTATTATCACGAACTACAGTTGCCGTTTTGGCCTGCAAGCCGATAAGACGTTTAATGGCCTCAGAGGTTTTACCTCTGGCTTTTATTTCTAATGCTAGACCTAAATCAATTAAGCCAATGATCATGGCGGTAGCTTCAAAATAGACATGTCGTGCCATCAATGGAACGGCGTCAGGTGCAAACACGACAACCATCGAATACACCCAAGCTGTACCTGTTCCTAAAGCTATTAGAGTGTCCATATTAGCGGAGTGGTTTTTAAAGCTTTTCCATGCTCCTACATAGAAATGCTTACCTGAAAAATACATAACGCCAAAAGTTAAAATGCCTACAACTAGCCAAGACATGCGTTCAAGGTTTGTTTCAACCGTCATTTCTCCAACCACAATGCTGTAGATCATCAAAGGAACGCCGAGTGAAAGGGCAATAAACGTATCGCGCATTAGCTTTTTGTAATATGCCCAATCCGCCGCCTCTTTCTCATCAAGCGCATCTGTTGCTGAGCTATCATCAATTGGCTTCGCGTTATACCCCACTGACTCAACAGCTTTGATCAATTCTTCTGTTTTAGCTGTCCCATAAACTGTTACTGTCCTATCAGCAAAATTCATTTCCGCACTGACGACTCCAAGAGTTGCCTTCAACGCCCCTTCAATTTTGCCTACACAGCTAGCACACCCAGCGCCTTCAATGATAAGCTGTTGGTTATGTGATACTTTCTCCAACGTATTCTCCTTAGTTTTACACGAAGAGGATTGAGCTTTTGCCTGACAGCAACAGCCTGATTCAGTTTTTATATTTGTGTTAGTAGCCACCCTTTTTCCTCCTATGCTTTTTTAATTTGCTCAAAGTTTTCGATGAGATGACAAACCATGTTTGCAGTCGGTGCCTTGTCTTCCATTTCTTCCCACTGAGAAAGCGCAGAAGACATTTTTCCTCGAAGTGCCAACATTGCTTGAAACTGCTTTTCTGTTTCTTCAAGCCGCTCTTTGATCAGGCTTCTGACTAATGGGCACGCACTTTTACCATCTTCAGATTCATTAATAATTTCCTTGATATCTGCAACGGAAAAACCAAGGTTTCTGGCACTTAAAATGAATTTAAGTCTCGATACTTCTTTATTCGAGTATGACTTGTAGCCGTTCACTGACTTAGCAGGTTTTAACAATCCTAATCTGGTGTAATAGCGCACCGTATCAGCAGTCGTTCCAAGGCTTTTTGCCAGCTCCGCAACTTTCATATTCACTCCTCAGTTTTTAGCTAAGTTTGTACTCTCATCTTCAGCTTAGACCTGTGTCTAAGACACAGGTCAAGTACTAATTCTAGTGAATAAGCTAAAAACTAATTTTTTGGTAAAAGAGAAATCTCGGCCAAAATCGACAGCATTAAGTACTGTAAATGGCAATAGTTTGAGAATTTTCATAGTGCCTTCAAAATATCGTACTAATCGTTCAAAACAATTGATTATTTAAATCAATGAATAAGTCATTCTATTTTTGATGGGAGTGGCGAAAAAAAGACGCACTGATCCCGTGATTAGCCAATAATTGGTGGACGATAAAGTAAGAGATGGATACCAGATTTTGGTAGAGGTGTACGCTGTAGAAATAGCTCAGAGTAAATATTGCAAATACCTTCCTCTTGCGCTTGCACAAGATAGGCATTTAAATGAAAGCTTGAACAAAATCCCCCCTCACAACAAACACAATCACTAGCTTTGCATTTTTCACAGACTTCATCACCATGACGGTGTTTAGAGTCTTGCGAGTTTACAGTGTGATAGTGACTATTGTCATTCATTGATTGATGGTGAATATTTTTGCTTCGTTGCATAATATGCGTGTCGGAAGATCCATTTTGATGTTCTTCACAATTCATTGGCTTAGCTGTAGCAAAACTATGCTGCGTAAGCAACACAGTTATTATCACTATTTTAAACCACCTGAAAAGTCCAAACATTATCATTCCTTCTTTAGCTCCTACAATATTAGCCACTTTATAAAAATAATTTTATGATCTTGATCAACCTTTGAACTAAAACCTAAACTTTTTACTTTTTTAAACAGCTTAAACTTAACAAGTATAAAAGGGGTGTCTAATTTAGACTCATGAGATTGAAGCCAAGCATGAGCACCATTAAAAAAATAAAAACCCTACGCTCATAACTAGGTATTGAGTAAGGGATCATTTTTCCAATTGTTCAGCTTTAAGCACAGTACTTTGCAACAATCGGTTCTATCCCGAGCACACCCAATTCCCGTTCATCAAAAGTGATAAAATGGCCTATTGTACGTCTTTCAATGGCGATGTTTTTTGGCTTGACTCTTTAACCTTAAACATTCGCCAACTTTACTTCTTAGCTGATATTCCACCTTGATAGGTATACACCAGACTGGCACCGACTGAAAACAAGAAGTAGCTTACTATTACTGCTCTTAGTTCTTTCCAAAAAAACTATTAGCTAGGCCTTTTCTAACATAACTAAAATGGTTTAAATCCCAAAAAACGAAAGCTACCATCAATATAGTTGCGGTAGCTCTCATCAAGTCAATATAGTATTTCTTCACATCAGAGCCAGAACTTGATACCTGCAACAAAAGCAGTATCACGCGTACTTTGCCCATTTAACTTCGCAAAGTCGGCTGTATTACCAAATTTATTTGTCCACTCAACGCCAACATAGGGAGCAAACTGGCGGGTAAACTCATAACGAACCCGAAAACCAATAGCACTGCTAGATAAGCCACTACCAAGGTTATTTTGGACGTCATCCTTACCGTAAAGCGTCAACTCTGCTCGTGGTTGAACAATTAACTTTTGAGTAAGTAATAGCTCATACTCAGCTTCGATCGAAAATGCACTATTACCTTGCTCTCCTAAATACGCAGTCATATCAATTTCAAACCAGTAGGGGGCTAGACCTTGTAAACCAAAAGCTAGCCATTTGCGGTTTTCACCTTCGTTATTGTAATCAAGTCGAATACCGACTTGTGTATCCCAATAAGCAGATATTGCGTGGCCCCATAGAAAATCTGTTTGGTTCTCCTCTAAATTACCTTCGCTAAAATCTCCCTCAGTTTTGATGACTAATCTATCAAAAGTAGTGCCATACCATGCCTGAAAGTCAAAAACACCTGCGTTTGTTTGCTCATTATATTCAAGACGATCCCCTAGTAGCGCGTAAAATGAATGCTCATCTGCCAAAGTCAGTCGTTTGTCGCTATTGAGTGCATAAGGACCTTCAGTCAATGTTGTACCTGCGGCATAAGCATGAGGGTCTCTAGCATCTTTAGGTGCATCTCCACCTTGTGCTTGCATTTTAGAATCACCCATCTCAGTCATCTCATCTTTTGCAGATACAGATACACTTATAAGGGGCAAACCTATTAATAATAGTTTTAACGTATTGGTTAGTATTAATTTTCTCATGATACAACTACCTCTCTAAACATACCTGCATCCATGTGGAATAATAAATGGCAATGCCATGCCCAGCGACCTACGTCATGAGGTGTTGTTAAAAAACTAATTCTTTGCGCTGGTTGTACAGGGATAGTATGGCGACGAACCTGTACATCACCTTTTTCATTCTCCAAATCGCTCCACATACCATGCAGGTGCATTGGATGTGTCATCATTGTATCGTTTTGTAAAATAACTCTTAAACGTTGATTATGCTTCATGTGAACTGGCGTGCTTTTTCCAAATTCCAAACCATCAAATGACCAGCTATAACGCTCCATGTTTCCAGTTAAATGTAATTCAATTTCAGCCTCTGGCTCTTGCTGGTTTGTAATTCCCTCAAGAGAATGTAAATCTGCAAGTGTTAAAACACGGCGTCCATTTTTACGTAAACCTATACCGGGATCATCAAGGTTTGTTCTAGGCATATCAACACGCATATCAACAGAAGCTCCATACTCTGTTTTTGCATGACGCACTTTAGTGCTAGCAACAGCTAATGGGTTTTTAGTCATTCCATGTTTACTATGATCCATTGCCATCGCTCCATGACCCATTGCACTATGATCCATTTTATTAGAATTCATGCCCGACATACCTGCCGTATCAGCCATTGTAGAATGCACACTATCATGGGTCATATTGCCCATCATATCTGTCATCGTTAACCACTCAACGGGGTCTAAAGAAGGTACTGGTGCATCAACGTTAGGTGCCATTGATAAAGTACCTTTAGCATAACCTGAGCGATCCATGCTTTGTGCAAAAATCGTATATGCATCATTTTTTGGCTCGACAAGTACATCATAAGTTTCACCGGGACCAAATCTAAATTCATCTACTGTCACAGGTTCAACATTTTGTCCATCAGCTTGTACAACTGTTAACTTCAGCTCAGGTATTCTTACATCAAAAAACGTATTGCTAGAACCGTTAATAAATCTAAGCCTAACCTTTTCGCCAGCTTTAAACATTCCACGCCAATTTGTCAAAGGCGCACAACCATTCATTAAAAAAGTCATTGCAGATGCTGATAAGTCTGCAAGATCTGTAGGGTTCATTCTCATTTTATTCCACATTTCCCGGCGTTGTAGCGCATTTGAAACGCTGCTATTTGAAATGTCATCAAAAAACTCTGGAACAGTAGGTTGATTAAAGTTAAATACATCGCTCTGTACTTTTAACTTGCGAAACAAATCCATTGGGTCATCATCAGTCCAATCAGACAATTGAATGACATGCTCATTGTCAGCACTAATAATATCCTTTTCTCTTGGCTCAATAATTAATGCGCCGTACATACCTGTCATTTCTTGAAAGCCACTGTGTGAGTGATACCAATATGTGCCGCTTTGTTGCAGCTTAAATTTATAAACAAAGGTTTCACCCGGCATTATACCTTTAAAGCTAATACCCGGTACGCCATCCATTTGATACGGAAGAATGATCCCATGCCAATGAATTGAACTCGGCACTGATAATTTATTAGTTACCCTGATAGTAACGTCATCACCTTCTCTGAGGCGCAAGGTAGGAGCTGGTATTGAGCCATTGATTGTTGTAGCCATTCTTACAACACCTGTGAAGTTTACGGGTGACTCATCTATCACTAAATCTATTACTTCTCCACTTAGTTCGGGCGCAGTACCTGTTGAAGTTCCAGCAATCAAAGATGAAGCTGCATGAAGAACACTTGGAAAAGCAGCTAATACACCGCCAGCAGCTAATCCTTGTACAAAGCGTCTACGTGGCGTAGAAACTTGATGTAATGGATTGTTGTTTCTCATTTTACTCTCCGTTGTTTGACCAATAAATTAATGTGACCAATGAATGTGCTTAATCTTCCATTCACCATTTTGTTTTTCCAGCACCATCGTTTCCATGCCTTGATAATCGCGTTCAACACCTTTATGAGTACCTGTAGTTTGACTGCGCGACGCAGAGATAGCGGTATTTCCAAGTATCGTCACTTGATGTTCAAGTGTGTCGCTCTTCATCGCTGCTAAATACTTCATATCCGACAACATATGATGATGAGCATATTCATCAGCGCTCCTTTCAACGCGGCCTCCCTCGAAAATGGTGACATCATCCGCTAACTGCGCTCTAGCCTGTTTTTGATTGCCAGTTTCAAGTGCTTGATGAAATGCCAAAACAACTTTTGCGGCAGGGGTATCTATACCTTTAAACAAACCTTTGTCTTTGTTCTTATCACCATGAGCGTTTGTTGCGAAACTAAACGTCATTAATAAAACGAGTAATATATTTATTGTTTTCATTTTCATTCTCTCTTTTAGGTTTTAATTTGCAGGGCCAACAACACTAGTAAGCCCAGCCGTTACAGATAAAATGGCAAAAGCTACTACCATTTCTATCGAGATAGATTTAGATAAAGCCTCTCTGCCTTGACTATTTTTAAGTTGTGGAACGAGTATTAGTTTATGTTTAGCAGCAAGTGCCAAAATAGACACTACAAGAGCCAATTTAAACAACAGTGTTTGTCCGTAACTTGAGCTTATTAGTGCATCAAGACTTCCGACCAATTGAATCACGAGCCAGAGGCCTGCTACCAACAATAGGCTCAATGTAAAACTTGCTTGTTTGCCAAAGCTTTCCATCAGCAAATGAAGTTCTGCATAACTTAGCTGATGGCAAGCCTGTTTTAGTGGCAATAACGCCCCAAACCACCATGCCATAACGAGCACATGCAAAATAAGCAAGCCTTTTTCAATTGTGCCTAACTCAGAAATATGACCCAGTAACGTGAATGAGTATGCAAGGATTAATAAACTCAACATTAAAGCGCTTTGTTTTAAGTACGAGTTCACAGCGAATTTGAACCTTAAAGCTAAAGCGATTATTGCGGTAACTAGCCCAAGCGCTCGAAGCAAAGCTCCAGTGCCGACAGAGGAGTCCCACATAATAGCCAATATATCAGCGTCTATCGCCCCCTGAATTCCCTCTTCTGCCATTGCACCAGTACTGGCAAAGAACCAAGTAATATTAGCGATCAAAGCCATAACTATATAAGTTCTTGTCCACGTTAAATTCGCTATTACAGCATTACTATGAGATTCATTATGCTCAAAAATTTGTCTGAAAAATGTATAGCCGGCAATACAGGCAAAGCCGACGTAAAATACAATTTTTGACAGTACAATGACTGTATTCCAGATATACATTTCCATATCAATCACACAGCCTTACTAATGAACCATAAAGCCGAAGCTATCTTTCATTTTATGTCCATCTTTACCTAAATAGGTCACATCAACGATATAGTTTGTTGGAGCTAATTTAGGTAGTTCCCATGAAAACTCTCTGGAAGCTTCTTTTGATGGTTTAAAGTCAAATTTAATATTTTCACCTTTTTTATTTTTCAACGTAACTTTAACTACACGTACCTCTTTGCTAAATCCCAATGTCAATTTTTCTGGAGTATTCATTAGCATTGCATTATCAGCAGGCACGCTTTTTTCAAGATGCACATGTGCAAATACTGCACTACTAAAAACAACACTGATTATGGTTAAAAGTTTAATTAATGTTTTCATATATACCTCTATTTATTTAATGGATTAACGACTAAATTTATCTTTGAAAATTTGATTACTTGGAATCCCAGCATCTATAATTATTTTTTCCACTTCACTCATCATTGCTTCTGGACCGCATAAGTAAAACTCAGCCAAATGTAGTTCTGATTTTTGGTTCATATACGGCAGAAGTACTTTTTGAACATAGCCTGAGTGCCCTTGCCATTCTTCTGAAGGATTAGAAAGAGTAGGAATATAAGAGAAGTTTTTATGCTTCTCACTCAGTGACTTCAATTCATTATGGTATAGCAAGTCATCTTCAGTTCGCGCACCATAGATAAGAGTCAAACCACTTTTATCTTTATGCTTTTTCAACTGTTCAAAAATAATAGACCTCAGTGGTGCAAGTCCTGAACCCGCACCTATAAACACGCGACTAACTTTTTTATTTGAAGTGGCATAAAAATCAGAAAAAGGGCCTCTTGCAGTTATCGTTTCACCTACTTGGAGTGAACCTAAATAACTTGAACCTATTCCTGCTTTAAAACCATTCTTTGCGGTCTGCCAACGGATATTAAACATTAACTCATCAGACTCCTCGTCAAAGTTAACTAATGAGTAGTGGCGAGTTACACCGTTATGAGAAAATTTTCCATGATAGTAGCTATCCCAGTATTTTTCATAGCACTCTGGCATATCATCTGGACGTAAGCTATTCATCCCTGCTGGCACATCAAATTGCATATATGCACCAGCTTTAAATGCCAACTGTTTGCCTGATTTCAGCTTAAATTTCACTTCCTTGATAAAAGGAGTAATGAAATTAGTCGCAACCACAACTAGCTCATGATTTTCAATATTGCGATCAGTATTAACTTCAATCGAACTAATTTCAGAAAACCTATGCTGACATCCAAGCCGATAACCTTCCTTAAGTTGCTCCTGAGATAAATGTTCCTGTTCAGATAGTGTGATAGGTAATTTAGTTGAACTTAAGAACACGCATTTGCCACAAGTACCGCCACCACCGCAACCTGAAGGAAGGTATACATGTGAACTAGCTAGCCCTTCTAATACAGTTGAGCGACCAACTGCTGAGATGTCAGTAATAGTATTTTCATTGGAAAACGTCACTGCCACTTTTTGCCTGTTAGTGCCCCAACCTAGCTTCAGTAAACCACTTCGATACTGTTGTATCAGCCAAGTAACACCAGTAATTGAAAGGAATAGCGTTGCAAAAGCAAATGCAATGATCAACCAATGGTTAAATCCTCCAGAATTGCCATAGTCCATAAAGTGAAGCTTCATCATCAGATCTTTCAATCTGAAATCATCATTGGCATGGCGAAGTACTTGACCTGTAATACTATCTAAATAAATAGTTGTATTGTTCTCATCCTCAACGGCAACTTGCCACATAGGATTTTGCTGCCTTACGTGATCAGAAAACGGAGGTTGAGATAACACTGGAGTAGTTAACTTACCCTGTCCTGAGTAGGAGTTTTTTGCCAAAGTTAGTACTTGTTCTTCAGACAAATTAAATGGCTTTCCTGTTACAGCATCAAATAGCTTTGAGTGGCGCTCTTGATAGCTATGCTGCCCCTTATCGAACACAAAATGATAGTAAGGCTGATGTAAAACCCATATAAGGTTTACTTCCTGCGGAGCATTACTAGTAATGTCTTTAATAGGGAATAGGTCAAAGCCTGTAATGCTACCTTCATGATGAGAATGAACTCTAAGTTCATTACCACTGGCTTTACTGTGATCCATCAAATTGAAGTAAAGGCCCGTTCCCAACCAAATAAGCAGTTGTAAACCAACAAATAAAGAAAGCCACTTGTGTATCGTTGTATTTAACTTAAATAGTCGCATCAAATGACTCTCTTTTTATTTGGGGAAAGCACTCGGTAATAAGTCAATACTGCGCCAGTAATTGCTCCCATTAGACCTAGAGTTGCGACCAAGAACAAAAACCAGTTTGATACGTTTTCTCCATCATAGTAATCCATAATGTGGAACCGCCACATCCAATCAAACAATCGCCAGTAATCATGACGCTTGGCAACAAGTGATCCTGTTTGTTGACTTATATAAAATGTCGGTGTGGAGAATTGCTCAAACGTCACTCTCCAAACAGGTAAATGCCTTGGGGACAACTCAGCAGGCAAGTTTGTCGCTGACTTAATCAACCTTATGCTGTCGATTTGATGATTCAGCGCATAATGGTATTGTGCGATTTCTTTAGCCTTGGTTTCATCTACAAGGGCCTGAACAGCTCCAGTTTTAGCATCTATTGCTACTTTTCCATTTTCTCCATTAATAAAAGAATACAAAGGACGGCCCATACTTTGAGTAAGTGTAACTTGGCTAGCTTTAGGATAATCCGCAGCTAGCTTTACAATGGAGTAATCCATACTTGCTAAATCTATTTTGGCTTCCTCACTCTTAGCCAAGGTTTCGCCGTGTATATAGTGAATATCCATAGTCACCATATACACGCCTGTAATAGACCAGAAGAGGAATTGTATTCCGACAAATGCCATTAGCCATTTGTGATATTTTCTAGCCGTGCTAAGCATTATTCTCAGGCTCCACGTTAGAAAGCTCTTTGTTAAAGGCATTTACTTCAGGCTTTTTAATGATTGAGTAAATTGCAGGGAGTACAATAAGCGTGAGCAGCACAGCACTTGTCATTCCGCCTACCATAGGAGCAGCAATGCGGCTCATGACCTCAGAACCTGTACCAGTACCATATAAAATAGGCATTAAACCTATAATGATTGTAGCTACCGTCATCATTACTGGACGAACTCGTAAGCCAGCACCGTGCAATAATGCATCTTGATATGCATCATCTGAGATGAGTTCTGCTCGCTCCACCGCTTTTTCCTTAAGCTCAGCAAGTGCTTGATTAAGATAAACCAGCATTATCACGCCAATCTCAACCGCAACACCAGCTAGAGCGATAAAGCCCACACCAACAGCTACTGAGAAATTAAACCCTTCTAGATACATCAACCATAACCCACCGATCATTGCCATCGGCAAGGTAACGATAATGATAGCCACTTCACTAAACGCTCTGAAATTCAGGTAAAGCAGAATAACAATAATGGCGAGTGTTAAAGGCAATACATAGGTGAGCTTTTCTTTCGCTCTTTCCATATATTCGTATTGTCCAGCCCAAGTAATTGAATAGCCTGCTGGTAATGTCAGGTTATTTGCTAAGTGTTCTTTAGCATTTTCAACATAAGTACCTACATCAACGCTATCAATATCAATGAAAGTCCAACCATTGATTCTGGCATTCTCACTTTTAATACCCGGTGGGCCATTCTCTACTCGAATATCAGCAACATCACCTAGTGCAATGCGTTGACCACTTGGTGTTACAACAGGTAATCGTGCTAGCTGCTCAGGAGAATCTCGATAATCTTGCGGATAGCGCAGATTAACAGGGTAACGCTCTTGACCTTCTATCGTTTGTGTCACATTCATACCGCCAATCGCAGTAGAAACTACTTGTTGGACATCTTCGATATTTAACCCAAAGCGACTTGATTTATCTCGTGAAATATCAACCTTGATATATCGTCCACCTGCAACTCGTTCAGAGTAAACTGACGCTGTGCCTGTCACTTCTGGCAAGAGTTGTTCTATTTGTTGGCCGATATCCTGAATTACATCAAGTTCTGGTCCGGCGACTTTAATACCGACAGGCGTTTTTATACCTGTAGCTAACATGTCAATGCGGGTCTTGATTGGCATGACCCAAGCATTGGTTAAGCCCGGAAATTTAACCAACTTATCAAACTCAGCTTTTAACGACTCAGTTGTCACGCCTTCTCGCCACTCCTCCCGTGGCTTCAATTGAATAAAGGTTTCAATCATGGTTAGAGGCGCAGGGTCAGTTGCGGTTTCAGCTCGTCCTACTTTACCGAATACATTTTCAACTTCTGGCACAGTGCGAATAAGCTTGTCCGTTTGCTGCAATAACTCTCTTGCTTTACCGATTGAAATGCCGGGATATGTAGTAGGCATATACATAAGGTCGCCTTCATCCAATGGCGGAATGAATTCACTACCAATTTTATCGACAGGCCAAAAACCAACGATAGTCACTAATACTGCTGCGACTATTGTCAATTTTGGAAACTTCATGACTTGCTTTAAAACAGGCATGTAGATAGCAATCAATAATCGATTTAATGGGTTTTTCTTTTCAGAGACGACTTTGCCTCGAATAAAGTAGCCCATCAAAACAGGCACCAATGTTATTGCCAAGCCTGCTGATGCAGCCATTGCATAGGTTTTTGTATAGGCGAGCGGTGAAAACATTCTTCCTTCTTGCGCTTCTAAGATAAACACAGGTAAGAATGAGACAGTTATGATCAGCAAGCTAAAAAATAATGCAGGGCCTACCTCACTCGCAGCCTTAGCTACAATTTGCCAACGGTTTTCATCTGTTAGTGGTGTTTTCTCCATATGTTTATGCATATTTTCAATCATCACTATTGCACCATCAGTCATCGCACCAATAGCAATAGCGATACCGCCTAAAGACATAATATTGGCATTGATGCCTTGCATATACATGATGATGAATGACACCAATATACCTAATGGTAGAGTAACAACTGCCACAATTGATGAGCGAAGATGAAATAGGAAAGCAACACAGACAATAGCCACGACCGCAAGCTCCTCTAGCAACTTGCTCCAAAGGTTATCAACAGCACGATCTATTAACTTCGATCTGTCATAGACAGGGACAACCTCCACCCCCTCTGGTAAAGAAGATTTGAGCGACTCAAGCTTTTCTTTTACCCCATTTATGGTTTGTTGAGCGTTTTCACCAAAGCGCATAACGACAACACCACCAACAACTTCGCCTTCGCCATTAAGTTCTGCGATACCACGGCGCATTTGAGGACCAAGGTTAACGTTGGCAACATCACCAATACGCAACGGCGTGCCTTGTTCGTTAATACCAAGTGGAATTTTCTCTATATCACTAACTGATTGAATATACCCCGTTGCGGTAACCATATATTCAGCTTCAGC
Organism: Pseudoalteromonas sp. S1650; assembly: GCF_005887195.1. Taxonomy (NCBI): domain Bacteria; kingdom Pseudomonadati; phylum Pseudomonadota; class Gammaproteobacteria; order Alteromonadales; family Pseudoalteromonadaceae; genus Pseudoalteromonas; species Pseudoalteromonas sp. S1650. The sequence continues at coordinate 117,271 of NZ_PNDF01000023.1, forward strand.
CATTTCCACAACGGATGCGCCAGTTTCTTTGTTCCCTTTTTGTAAGGCTATTTGTATTAAACTTAGAGGAATATCGTAAGCTCTCAATTTGTCAGGATCTACTTGCACTTGATACTGCTTAACCATACCACCAACGGCGGCAACTTCGGACACGCCCGGAACAGTTTGTAGTTCATACTTTAAGAACCAGTCTTGAATGCTTCTTAATTGGCTTAGATCATGGTTTCCAGACTTATCTGTTAAAGCGTAAATGTATACCCAACCCACACCTGTTGCATCAGGTCCTAATTGAGGTTTTGCCGAATCAGGCAGGCTTGATGCTACTTGGCTTAAGTATTCAAGTACTCGGCTTCTAGCCCAATACAAATCAGTATCATCATCAAAAATAATGTAGACGTAGGAATCACCAAAGAATGAGTAACCACGAACAGTTTGCGCCCCCGGCACTGATAGCATCGCTGTAGTAAGTGGAAATGTCACTTGATCCTGCACAACTTGTGGTGCCTGTCCCGGATAACTCGTCTTAATTATCACCTGCACATCAGAAAGATCTGGGAGTGCATCTACTGGCGTTTTTTGTAATGAATACAAACCACCAAACGCGATAATTAAGGTAATCAACAAAACAAAGAAACGATTGCCGATAGACCATCTAATAATTGATTCAATCATTATTTTTCTCCCACTTAATGATTAGAATGATCAACAGCAGCTTTATTTTCCTTGCCGTGTTGTTCATCTGATTCAAGAGAGATTTCAGTGATAACTAAGTCATCCCTAACCTCAAAAGTGAAAGTGACATTATCACCAACATTGAAATCAACTATTTCTATATTGTCCGCGACGATAAAATCCATCGTCGCAGCAGGTCTATCCCACTTCTCTATTGGGCCTCGGCTAATATTTAGAATCCGTGTATCAATATCAATCGCATTAATTAAACCTGATACTGTTGCTGATGATACTTCTTCACTCATATCAGCAGGCTCACTCATGATATGAATTCCAGTAACTTCATATCCACCCTCTTCGGTTTTGCTCACTTCAAAGTGCAAAGATTGACCAGACTTCAGTGAATCAATATCTACCTTTTCACCTACATCGAAGTCCATTGTCATTTCAGGCCAATCCCAAGCCTCAGCAGGACCATGAGTAATATTAACCATACGATGTCCCGCCATGACGCTGTTGATTTCGCCTTCCATCCAAACAGAGCTAGGCACTTCGTCATGAGTCATTCGTTTAAAATCAGAGTTTTTACTTGATTCAGAATCAATCAAGAATTGAGCAGATGTCACCACAACATCATCTTCATTAAGACCCTCTAAGATTTCGATACTATCGATATCAACCCGGCCAATTGTCACTTCGATAGACTTAAATTGCCCATCCCCCAAGGCAAGTACAACTCTGTCTTGTTTACCTGTGCGAATGACGGCTTCTTTAGGTACGAGTATCGTGCTATCAGCTTGATTAGCGTGAATAGAGACTTGTGCAAACATGTTTGGTTTTAATTGATAGTCTGGGTTGTCAAACTTCAGTCTCACTCTGAGTGTGCGTGTTTTACTATTCAATGTTGGATAAACATAATCAACGACACCAGCCCAGTCCTCTCCGGGTAAATAATCCAGTGTCATTGATACAGGCAGTCCTTCTTTAATTAAGGCTGCGTCACGTTCAAACACTTCTGCTTCAACCCAAACTTGATCTAGTTGACCAATGCTTAATAAGGTGTTTCCCGGCTTGACATAAAAGCCTTCTCTAATCTTCAAACCGTCAACAACACCTGCTTGTGGTGAATAAAAGGTGATGGTTTGCTGAACTTTTCTAGTCTTTTCTAGCTTTTGAATGAAATCTGCTGAAAGCTGTAACGCTTTAAGGCGATCTTTCGCCGCCGAAATTAAGGAACTATTGTCGCGCTTTAAAGCTATTAAAAGTTCTTCTTGCGCGTTAACTAACTGAGGAGAATACAGTGTATAAAGAGGCTGCCCTTTCTCTACAGGGTTACCTGCCGCTTTGACATAGAGTTTTTCAATCCAACCATCAACACGTGGGTGGATATGAATTAGCTTATCTTCATCATATTGAACGTAACCAACCGTTGATATTTCAGTATGCATATTTTTCAGCTCAACAGGTGCAGTGCGAACCCCTAGGTTATTCACTACATGAGGCGCAATTTTTACTGCTCCGGGACCAAAATCATCACCAGATGATTCTTCCTCATACACAGGAATTAAATCCATCCCCATAGGCGACTTACCGGGCTTGTCCCGGCGGTAATTAGAATCCATCGGTGCAACCCAATACAGAGGCTTTTTCTCTGCTGATGTTGTTTCATCTGTATTACTGTTTGACCCTGCACCTTGATATAAGCTCAATACTCCTGCGCCTAGCGCAGCACCAATGATGATGGCAATAATTGTTTTAGTATTCGTTGACATTATTTTTCTCCAAATTGCTGATTGGATAAGTGCTGATTAGTTTTGTGTGAAGTTTGCATCGACTTATGTTCAGCATTTGAGTTAGATTGAGAACGTGCAAAGAAATAGTTGATACGAGCAACTGTTTTAAGTGCGTCAACATCAATTCTTAAGGCTGATATTCTGGCATTTAATTCTGCGATTCTTGCTCGAACAACTTCGGCAAAATCGCCATCATCATTTGTGTAAGCTGTCAATGACGCTTCTGCTTGGTCATGAGTTTGTTTAAGGAGTTGTTCTTGATAGATAGATTGCCTATCAGATAAACGCTTAAGCTGTCTAAGCTCCTTTTCCACCATACTGATCATTTGCTTTGTCAGTAATAGTTTCTCGGTTTTAATAGTCTCTGAATCTGCAATAGAAGCTGCAACTTGCTTATCTTGTCTGTTCTCGGTGAACAAGGGTAAATCAAACGTTACTCCAACAGAAAATAAATCAGCTCGGCTATCACCAGAGGGCATATTGTCCCGATAGGCATAACTAGCATTAACACCCCATTGCGGTTCATATTGCTGTTTAGCTAACTCAACTGCTTTTTCTGAAGCTTTGCGTTTTATATCAATTGCAAGTATGGCTGGGTGATTCGAAAGCGCCTGAGCCAATAGATTTCTTGAGTAATTAGATGCTTTTAGGACTGTTGAATTGTTCAAATGAATTGTAGGCAACTTTTTAGAAACCCTAAACTCTAATGGTTGCGTATCAAAGTTGAATGATTCATTCAAGCCAGCAGCATCGTAGATATGAAGCCACTCATTAAGGCGAGCGATTGTTGTTTCTAGTTTCTGCTTTTGCGAAGTTAATCGGTCATCTAACTGCACGATTTCCAATTGAGCACGAATAACATCTTGTTGTCTGGTTTTACCAACAACATTTGAGTAGCTAGCTTTAGTAACTTCCGCCATCTGCTCAAAGAGCGCCCAATCCGCTTCAATCAATTTAATGGTTTGTTGGGCTAAGTAAGCATCTAACCATAACTGTGATACTTGGCTTATCAGTTTAGCCTTACGATCCTCTCGTAGCAGTGGAAATTTCGTTGACTCAATTTTTAATTGCTCTTGTTTAATCTTTAAACTATCACCTCTAGGAAACATTTGAGAAACACCAACCTTTAGTTGAGTCATTCCTTCCTGATCTAAGTCCCAAGTATCTGTTGGTAAATTCATTATCCCTAGTGATACTTTGGGGTCAGGCAAAGTACCTGAAGCGATACTTCTATTTTCAACCGCGCTTTGTTTTAACCGACTCCCATGAAGCCAAGGATCATTTTGCTGAGCCAAGGTGATAGCTTGTTCAAGTGACACTACTTTCTCAGCTTGAGCTGAGAATACAGACAAGCCGAGAATTAGCGAAGTTGAAAGTAGAGTAAGGCTTGAAACATTTAATCTCATTAGAATTGCTCCTCATAAGCCTTAACTTCTGCATATACTTTACTCGTTCCATCTTTAAATAAAATTAATACGTTATATGACATAAAGCGGTCGCCGACTTCCATACCCGGAGAGCCAACAGGCATTGCTGGGACAGATAATCCAATCGCATTGGGGTGCTCTTCTGACAAGAACTGCTGAATAAACTTAGCCGGTACATGACCTTCAAAGGCAAACCCATTTCTACTCACTGCCGTGTGGCATGAACGGTAATTAGGTTTGATACCATACTTAGTTTTGATGTTGCCGATGTTTCGGAAATCTTTGGAATGCGCAACGATCCCTTTGTCTTCAATATGAGTTATCCATTTTTTACAACACCCACAAGTTGGGGTTTTATAAACGATTAACTCCAAAGGTGTTACGTCGTTATTGTGTGCATGCTTATGTTCATTAGCGTTTGCAAACGCAGGTGAAAGCAGCATTACAACTGCTATTTTTAAATACTTATTGATCATTTTTGCCCCCAGACGTCGCTGGAAAATAGCTATAGCGCTACGACGCTATATTGACTAACAGAAAAATTAATTACATGTGTGCGAAATTTGGACGCACTAATCCTGTATTAGGCAAAAATTGGTGGACGATAAAGGGAAGTGGAAATTGAATGAGGTTGTTTAGATTGCATAGCAGCTACAGATTCACTCAATATTTGAATATCTGTCGAGTCAACACTGGAATTTAGGACTGTCGTAGATGAGCAAGCATTTGCAGGACAAATACATTCAACGTCACAACAATCTTCTGATTGACCATTACTGCTTTTATTCATATCACCATGATCCATGTTCATGTTCATGTGTGATTCGTGAGAACCTGATGACATTTCGCAAGGCATAGCAGAATACGCAAATGCTTGCCCTACAAAGGCAACCAGCATAAGCGTTATTACTAAGACTTTTGAAAATGCTTTAGACATAAAATTCTCATAAAAATATACATGGTCTATGCTAATACAAATTTTCGAATAAGTAAATTGATGTCATGTAAACATTTATGAATATTTGACTAACGTCAATTTTTTCAAAGAGGTAAGTGACAAATAATATGAATTAGTGTACAAATAATAATCTCATCAGACTTCTTATCTTCGCTATTCAATGGCTTTTATTTTGAGACTTAAGTTGCTCTCTCATTTCTAAAACTCGATCTGCCGAATAAGCTCCTGCTCTCATAACAACCAGCTCAACAAACGAAATATCAATTAACTTATGGTCAGCATCAATCACATAACAACTCTCACTATGTGTGTATATTTCTAACTTATCCTCATCAGCAGATTTGCTAACAATCTTTGAAGTCACGATTTGCTGAAATGGCCGAAATCTGAATGTTTCATCGTCAATAACAACCCCTGACAAAAACTCCCCAAGAAATGATTTTTCAAAGTCTTTATAGTCATAGACCGAGAGTATGTAAGCATCCTTTAAATATGTTTTGTCCATTTGTTACTCCCTACTAATAGCCAGCAGGGAGCATTTCTCGCAACTCTAATAGCTCATTTGGAGAGTACATACACTCATGCATTAAATTGAACTCAAATACATCTACATCAAACTTTTGGGGTTCTGCATCTAAGATATAAAAGTCAGCACCAAAAGTTCTATATTCAAGACCGTTTACTTCCATGACTTTCGTGGAAAACAAAGCCTCACCTTTTTTACCGTTCTTACTATCCTCAGCAAAAGTAGCGTAAAGCACCTGTTCAACCTTATCTTCTAAGTCAGATTTAATTGAGATAAGTGTTGCGTTAGTTAGTTTTACTCTTGGTCTCATGCTTGTGCTTCCTTCTTATCTTCTAGGCAAAACGGGCGGAAAAAACTAAGGTACTTAACTCCATTAACTTTTAGTAAATTGTTGTCAGCATCAAAATGTGACAGAACGCTAGACTGATACAACGAAATATATTTTTCATAATCGATGGTGTTAAAAAAATTGGTATCGACACGTCGTGCATGGAAAACAAGAGCTTGCTGATCGATACGAACAATGAACTTTTGATCACCATCTAGATTTTTAACCTGTAGACATAAATCAGGTTTGTGCCAATCAGATACAAAGGAAGGAATCAGTGGGAAGCCATATACCAAATAGCGCATACCTTCGATTTTGAAGGTTGTTGGATTGAACTGAGCCTTATTTACTTTGCCGCTACGGAATAATTCAAGTGTCAACACCAGCCAGTGCTCATGCTTAGAAAATGTATTTCCTTCAGAAATACAGCCTTCGAACTCACTATCATGGTTTACATGATTGATGTACATGTATTTTTTAATGTCATTCAAGGAAAGCTTTTCAACCGGAAACTTTGAAGCTATGAGCCTGAAATAACAACCATGAACTTTTAAATCTGCATATTGAACTATCAACGGATCATCAAAAGCATCGAAATATGGTCGCCACTCCAGCCTAAAGTCAGCACCAGTGTTTACAATAAACTTGGCATCTTCTGGCAACCCTAATACTTGGTATATCACTGAAACTAACTCTAATGTTTCGATATCTACCAGCATCAGGCTTTCAATACGGTTTGCCATTGACTCAATTTCTTTATGAAGCGATTCAATAATTTCTTGATCATCGTATTCATTGATCATTAAGTATTTCAGGGAATCGTGCTTTAGAATTGAATCCAGTTTTTTCTGTTCAAATGCTTCAGTGAGGCTATTATGGGTATCAGAAAAATGAGGGCAGTTATAAACACCTCTAGCCCACAGGCCTTGGGCGTAAAGATCAGGAAACTCTAATAACTCAGCAAACTCTTTTGCTTGTTTATTGAGTTTATTCTTTAATTGATAAAGTGAGATCATTTAGTTCTCCAAACAACTTTCTAATAAACAATGGCCTACCAACACATTGCTTTATTTATTGTTCAAATAACCAAATTTTTACGGATGCTCCGCTTCACTGTTCACGTTTTTCAAGGCGAAAAACATGTGTAGGCGTAGGCTGTCCGTTCAGCCTTCTTATTATAATATCGCCAAAAAACAAAATGACAACTTACGTATTTGTACAACTTTAGGTAGATATTTTGAGTTTGAACTCTGAAAAGCTAAGCCCAAACAAGGATACGACCATCTCTTCATTTATATTGGAGCCGGGAAATTTTTTTTCAAAATTTCCAATAATGCTATCTAGGTGGCTAGCTAATATTTTTACTAAAAATATTTCCGAGTTTGGTGAGAGTGCAGACAGTGCTATCAATGGGTTGTCAAAGGATTCAGCTTTTATTTTTACTAGTAAATCGCTGTAACTGTCACAGCCATATAGACAAATAGCTGCCCCTTCTTGGGCTTGTCCAAGGGGAATAGTTAATAATTTAGATAATCGTTTTGCCTGCCTTTTTATATTTACTAGCAGGTCTTCTTTTTTAAAAGACATCAATACACCAAAAAACGGCAACGCTAGGCCACGCACCTATGTCACTCAGTTTTTATGTGAATATTTAATCTTTTAGTTCAGAGTAAATCCATTTCGTCCTGTTTTCGTGGGAACGGGCTTCTCTGAAAAGCCACTGCAAAAAGCAGTGGCCATTGTCGCAATATTATAAGGAAATGTGAATGGTAGTTTGATGCCTACATATTCTTTTCAGTGAATTCAGCCAAGCTACTACGCTCTACTTCATCAAAAATCAGCACTGATCCTTTTTCATAATGACGAAACACATTAACAGCCGCACTTGCACCAGAAGAAGCAGGTGTTACAAACTTATCGTCAATCTGGGCTAGGTTGCCCAATACGATTGTCCGACAATTTTTGCCACCGCGACTAAGCATTCCTTTAATTTGAGCACGGGTCATATTTTGTGCTTCATCAATTATTAAAACAGCATCGTCTATTGAACGGCCACGAAAATAAGCCATACTGGTAAATTCTATATTAGCTCTTTCGATCACATGTTCAACTGTAGCGTGAATATTTCCTTCATGATTATCATCCGAGTGCATCGAAATTAATGCGTCAGTAATACCTGCCAGAAGAGGCATTGATTTTTCAGTTAAATCCCCCGGTAAGAATCCCGGATCGTCGTCCATAAAGTCTCTGGAGCGCACCACAACGATTTTTTTGTACTTTTTCAACTCCAATACTTGATGCAGCGCCGAAGCAACTGCCAAAAAAGTTTTTCCGGAGCCAGCAGGACCAAGGATGATATTTAAATCATAGTAAGTGTCTGTTAATTGGCTTAAAGCTACCGCCTGACGCTGGTTTTTAGGCAATATGCCCCATATCTTTTCTTGCTTACGCGGCAATAATTTTGTGTATACCTCAGTATCTGTTACTTCTGAAATCCGGCCAATGTGTCCGGCTTCATCGTACCAATACATGTTTGGCTGAACTTCATCGTTGAACAAGCTTATTGGGAATGTATAAACCTCTCCTGAGACTTTGAAATCTTTATCTGATTCAATTCGATCAAAAAGATCGCCTTCAAAAGCCTGTACTCCTGTGTATAAAAGATCAATATCTGATATTTGATTATCTACGGCAACGTCCTCAGCCCTAACCCCAACTGTTCGAGCTTTCAATCGCATATTAATATCACGGCTAACAATTGTTACGTCTTTATTGAGTTCTTTTTGAAGATATAAAGCATAATTAATTATTCTGTTATCAGCATCACTTCCTATCCCGTGCTTTAACTCCTTAGCCAGATCCAATTGAGTGTCAATTCCAATGAAAAGCTTTCCTCTCTGGGCTGTTTCGGTAGATGGTAAAGGAATACCTATTTCCATTTCCTCGGCTGTATGTCCATTTATAATGTCTTCAAGCATTCTAATGCACATACGGGCATCGGCACTTACCGATTTATTAGTTCTTTCTTTCAGGTTATCAAGCTCTTCAAGGACAGTTAGACAGATGTAAATATCATCTTTGTAGCTAAAAATAGATTTTGGATCATGTACTAATGCAGATGTGTCTAGTACACGAGGATTTCGATTATCAATAGAGCTTTTCATTACGCAGCCTCCCAAAAGATTGAATCGTTGCTAGGCTTTGTGTTGTACTTTTCTTGTAAATTACAAATTTTGAGTAAAGGTTTATTGTTGAGAGACTGCTCAGAGTAGCTAAGGTAATCAATTTTTTTGGAAATTCTTTTTACTTTTTCTACAGGCCAATAAAAACAAGGGGGTAAAAACTTTAAAATACCCCCAATTCGGGGTTGTAAAATGACAACCGCATTTTGAATACTACGACCACGCATAAAGTTTACCGATTTAAACTGTACATTGGCTTTTTCCATAATGTAATTACGGCTCGAAATTGGATTTTCGTCCCCTTTATGCAGCACTTCTAACGTATCGGTAATGGCAGCTAACCACGGCGCCATTTTCTCTTCTTCAGTGCCAGGTAAAAAGCCAATTGATTCAGCAATCTCTGGGGTATTACGCGTAACAATCACTTTATCGTAAATGCCTTTTTCAATAATCATTTCGAGGGCACTAGCAAGAGCAAGTAAGGTTTTACCACAGCCAGCGGGGCCAGTTAAAATTACCAATTCAATACTTGGGTCAAGTAGCGCATCAAGTGCCATACCTTGATAGACATTTTTTGGCTTAACGCCCCACGCGGTATGACTCATCAAGCGCTCAACACTGATATCTTTTAAAGTAATTTGTTTATCATCGTAGCTTGTTACTCGAGCCGCAAAGTGGTCACTTTCATCTAAAATATATTCATTGCAGAACACATCGCTAATCGTGCTTTTTGCAACATGATGATAGGTATCTCGGCCTTGCTGCTCTGTTTCACATTCTCCAACCTGTTGCCAAAAATCACCTTCAATTTTTTTATAGCCGCTTGTAAGCAACGCTATGTCGTCAATTAATTGGTCTGTTCTGTAGTCTTCAACAAATTTAAGCCCTGCCCCTTTCGCTTTAAGGCGCATATTGATGTCTTTAGTGACAAGCACCACCTTGCTGTCACTGTGCTGTTTTTGCAGATGTACAGCGCAATTGATAATACGATGGTCGTTTTCGTTGCCAGGTAAACCCGAAATACTGTCTGCAAATAAATGGTCATTAACAATAATTAAGCGGCCACGAGATTCTGATTTTGCCTCTTTGTTACTAGGGAGCGCGACACCCTGCAACATTTGCTCTGGCGAAGCGTCCTTTAGCACTTCATCTAAACCACGAATAGCAACACGGGCGTCACGGCTAACGTCATGTTTCCTATCTTTAATGTGGTCGAGCTCTTCTAATACTGTCATGGGGATAACAACATCATGTTCTTGGAAAGATAAATAAGCGAGAGGTTCGTGGAGTAATACATTGGTATCGAGCACATACATTTTACTATCAAGGTTCGAAGCTTTTTCCATAGCACTTTCCTTACGTTTTATGATTTTTATGCTATACCCAATAAACTAAACAAGCGGCGGATGAAGCTATAGTTTATTCGTCAGGTATATACTCAGTTTAGTCTATTTACGACAAAAGTCCTTTTTATGACAAACAAATATACAATTATTTAACTGGTTAAAATAAATACAATTTTTACCATTGATAATGGCTTAAAATGGTTGACTAAATTTAATTGTGTGCGGCGAGTTTACTGCCTTGAAGTAGCATGGCGTTACAGGTAACATAGCCGCCTTTTTTCTTCATAGACGAGACATACATGAATTTTTCCTTAGGTCAGCGTTGGATCAGTGATACTGAGTCAGATTTAGGATTAGGCACCGTTGTTGCCCTTGAAGGCCGTCAGGTCAGCATTTTATTTCCAGCCAGTGGAGAAAACAGAGTTTATTCTTTAACAGAAGCGCCTGTTACTCGTGTCGCATTTAATCCAGGTGATATTATTCGCAGCGTTGAAGAGTGGGAATTAGAAGTTGAGTCTGTTGAAGAGCAAGGCGAGTTACTATGCTATCACGGCATTCGCGTTGATAATGGTGAAAAAGCGCAGTTAAAAGAAACCTTTTTAGATCACTTTATCAAATTCAATAAACCACAAGACCGTTTATTTGCAGGTCAAGTGGACCGCTTTGACCGCTATACCCTGCGCTACCAAACTTGGCAGCACCAGTTTGAGCGCCAACAATCTCCTTTAAAAGGTTTAATTGGCCAGCGTGCAAACCTTATTCCGCATCAGCTTTATATTGCACAAGAAGTGGGTAAACGTTTTGCACCACGCGTATTACTTTCTGATGAAGTGGGTTTAGGTAAAACCATTGAAGCGGGTATGATTTTACATCAACAAATCATCAGTGGCCGTGCTAGCCGCGTATTGATTGTTGTGCCTGAAAACTTACAGCATCAGTGGTTAGTAGAAATGCTACGCCGCTTTAACTTACGTTTTTCAATCTTTGATGAAGAACGTTGTGATGAAGCATTTGCAGACTCTCCAAACGTATTCGAAACAGAACAGTTAGTACTTACTAGCCTTGAATTCTTAAGCAAGAAAAAACGTTGGTTTGAGCAAGCAACTCTGGCTGATTGGGATTTATTAGTGGTTGATGAAGCGCACCATTTAAGTATCAATAATGGTAAGCCAAGCACTGAATACCAACGCATGGCAGAGTTAAGCCAAGATATTCCAGGTCTTATCTTATTAACAGCGACGCCAGATCAACTTGGTCACCGCAGTCACTTTGCCCGCTTGCAATTACTCGACCCTGATCGTTTCTACGACTACGATGCGTTTGTTGAAGAAGAAAGCAACTACAAAGAAGTTGCTGAAGCTGCTAATCAATTACTGGGTGAAAAAGGTCTTGATGATGCATCTCGTGCAACATTAAAAGAGCTATTAAAAGAAACCGACATCACTGACCTTTTAACGAAAGCTGAGCAAGGTGATGAAACGGCGCGCAACGAAATTTTATCAATGCTGCTGGACCGCCATGGTACGGGTCGTATTTTATTTAGAAATAGCCGCAGCGGTATTGATGGTTACCCAAGCCGTAAGCTTCATGCATACCCTATGGCAATGCCTAAACAATATAAAACGGCGATGTCGGTACTGGGTAACATGGGCGGCATTCAAAATGCTGAACTAACGGCACTTCGCGCTCTATTCCCTGAAAAGATCTTCCAAGAGTTTGAAGGTGAAAATGCTAGCTGGGGCGCATTTGACCCACGTGTTGATTGGTTAATCGAAACCTTAAAAACCCTTAAACACGAAAAAGTATTGCTTATCTGTGCTAAAGCCGAAACCGCACTTAGCCTAGAACAGATTTTACGCGAGCGTGAAGCAATTAAAGCCTCAGTTTTCCATGAAGGTATGTCGATTGTTGAACGTGACCGTGCTGCGGCTTACTTTGCCGACGAGTACGACAGCGCACAAATTCTACTTTGCTCTGAAATTGGTTCTGAAGGTCGTAACTTCCAATTCTCGCATCACTTAGTACTGTTTGATTTACCACTTAATCCAGACTTACTCGAGCAACGCATTGGTCGTCTTGACCGTATTGGTCAAACTCAAGACGTAAACATTCATGTGCCGTATTTTGAAAACACCGCACAAGAAGTGTTACTTCGTTGGTACAACGAGGGCCTAGATGCGTTTGAAACAACATCGACAACAGGGCAAATGCTGTATAAAGAGTATGGCGAAGAATTGCTTGAGTTTATTGGTGCACACAATTGCGACGAAGAAGAGCTAGACCCACTGCTAGAACAAGTGGCGGGTCAAAATGCTAAGCTTCGTAAGCAAATGGAAAGTGGTCGTGACCGCTTACTAGAGCTGCATTCAAGTGGCCAAGGCCGAGCAGAAAGCCTTGTTGCTGATATCGAAGAATTAGACGACCAATTCACGCTACCAAGCTATATGATCAATGTGTTCGACACCTTTGGTGTAAGCCAAGAAGATAAAGGTGAAAATACCATTATCTTAAAACCAACTGAGCACATGCTAAACCCATCCTTCCCATGTTTGAAAGATGATGGCATCACAGTAACGTTTGATCGCAGCACCTCGCTTTCGCAAGAAGACGCCCATTTCATCAGCTGGGACCACCCAATGGTGCAAGGCAGCTTAGACATGATTTGTGATGATGACTTTGGTACTGCCTCTGTGGCGTTACTGAAAAACAAAAAGCTACCTGCTGGTACCTTCTTTGTTGAGCTCATTTTCATTGCTGAAGCCATGGCGCCTAAAGCACTTCAAGTTGGCCGCTTCTTGCCACCAACGCCTATTCGTATCTTATTAGATAAGGGCAGTAACAATCTGGCTGATAATGTTGCTTTTGATGCTTTCAATCAGCAGTTGTCTGCGGTTGGTCGCCAAACTGCAAGTAAATTAGCCAGCGCGCTACAAAGTGCCATTCACCCAATGATCACCAGCGCACAAGGCATGGCACAAACCAAGCTAGAAGCACTGCGTGCTGAATCACTAGAGAAAATGCAAACTGCCCTTGGTGAAGAACAAGCTCGTTTAACGGCACTTAAGCAGATCAACCCGAATATTCGTGATGAAGAGCTTAGCTTTTTTGATAAGCAACGTAGTGAACTCACTACTTACATCGAAAAAGCCCAAGTTAAACTGGATGCAATTCGTTTAATTGTCGTTTCTCACTAACCCATTGGCTAATGAGCGAAAGCTTTAAGGTTTGCTTAAAGCTTTCGACTCTCAATCTCGTTCATACTAGTGAATTATTCTTAACAACTTCTCTAGCGTACTTTTATTTAACTCACCCATTTGCTCGTTATTACTTAGTGCATAAATAGCCCCTTCAACGGCGCTTTCGTCGATGTCTTGCCTAGACTCTAATACGTTTGCCCAAAGTTCTAATTCATCGATATCGATTTCGCCGTCGATAACACGCTGTAAAACCTGACAGAAAACGTCTTGCGTTAGAATATACACATCACCTTGCGTGTCTGGAGTACTGGTAATTACTGAAATTGCCTCAAATCGGTTATCACCAAAACGAGCAAACTCATCTAATGCGTCTAATTTATCCATTTGCTATGCTTACCTTTTCAATTTCAAAGCATCTTTTTACTTAATGACAACCCTTACTTGCTCACAATGCAAAGCAACCCTTCACTGCCAAGCCGACAATATTAATGCCTGTTGGTGTAGTGAGCTGCCCAATATTTTACCACTCGATGAGGCAGCAACAGAATGTTTATGCCGAGACTGTACTATAAAAAAGATCAATTCATTTTTATCTAAACTTTACCAACAGCCTCTTGAACAGCAGCTTGCCTTTGCTAAGCCTTATTTTACTCAAGGTAACTTAATAGAAAATCTCGATTACACCATGCAAAACAACTACATGGTATTTAGCCGCTGGTTCTTTTTAAAACGTGGCCACTGCTGTAGTAATGGCTGTACTCATTGCCCTTATTCCGACAGCTAACCTCTTAAAGAGTATTTATTCAATTATTTTGCATTTAATTGCAAATAACACATGGACGACAAGAATAAAAATACATTATAATTGGATATAAATTCACTAAATCATCAATTTTTAAGCTTAAATCACTAGTAAAGTCTATTTTTTAAGCATAAATATACTGTAACTAAGTCGGAATCAATCATGAACACCTTTAAGCCTGCTCTACTTGCAAGTGCAATTTCTGCAGTTTTAATCAATAACAATATGGCGTTTGCTGCAGAAGATGCTATCGAAGTTGATAAATCAATTGAAACTATTCAAATTACTGCAACACGACGTGCAGGCTCTGTGCAAGATGCACCGCTTAATATCACAGCGCTCAATGGCGATGTAATTAGCGACCAAAACATTGGCGATCTAGAAGATGTCGCACGCTGGGTACCTGGCTTAACAATTTCTGATCAAGGTGGCCGTGAAGGTTCTCCGATTATCGTTCGTGGTTTGAATACAAATACCTCTGACCGTATTTCTGATAGCGGCACAGTGGCAACCTATGTTGGTGAAATTCCACTGAGCATCGACTTACGTTTAACTGATGTTGACCGTGTTGAAGTGTTAATTGGCCCACAAGGTACACTGTATGGTGCAGGTACTTTAGGTGGTGCAATTCGTTACTTACTAAAGCAACCTGAGCTTGATATCACCGAAGGTAAGGTTACAGGCGATATATTTAGCATTAACGAAAGTGACGGCACAGGTGGTGAGTTTGGTGTGGTATTCAACACCCCGCTAATTGAAGAAAAATTAGCGCTTCGTGCTAGCTTAAATTATTACGATAACCCTGGTTACATTGACTACACGCACGTGGTTCAAGAACCGGGTGTATCAAACCCAAATCCTGACTTTTCAGACAGCAGCGATGTAAATGCCAACTTAAAAAGCGTAAGCGATGTTAACGATGAGCAAATCACCACTGCACGTTTATCACTTCGTTGGCTTGCAACCGAAGATGTTGATGCAACGCTAAACTACTTCTATCAAAAGCAAGAAAATGGCGGTAACTCGACATCGCAATACGACTCTCTTGCTGATAGTAGTGCGCTACAAGGGATTCCTGGAAAATACGAAAACGTAGCTCGTGTTCTTGAGCCTGGTGAAGAAGAAAACGATCTATTAAGTTTAGAAGTGAAAGCAGATCTTGGTTTTGCTGAGCTGGTATCTGCATCTGGTTGGTCTAGCTATGAGCAGTCTGGTCAACGCGATCAAACCGATCTACTTTACGATATTTGGTCAGGTTATGCCGACTTCCCTGCATTTGTTGGCTACACGCACGACACCTCAGATCGCGATACCTTCACGCAAGAACTTCGTTTAGTGTCAAATAGCAATAGCGCTTTTAACTGGATTATAGGAGGCTTCTACAACAAAGTAGAAAGTCACTCAGATGACCGTGAGTACACGCCGGGTCTGACTGAGTACTGGGGTGGTGGTATTCCTAATGTTGAACAAGATCTTGAGTACATTCTAATTTCAGATAGTGAAACCACTGAAAAAGCACTTTTTGGTGAAATCGGCTACAGCATTACAGATCAGTTTGATGTAACTTTAGGTGCTCGTTTTTACGAATACGATGTATCAACAACGTCAGGCTCTGCAACACCGCTTTATTCTGGTGATTTTGATTCACTAGATAACCTTGTTATGGAAAATGTGAGCGCTAGTGATAACGGTAACTTATTTAAGTTTAATGCTAACTATACATTCGATAATGGTGTACTTGCTTACTTTACCGTGAGTGAAGGTTTCCGTATTGGTGGTGGTAACGGTATTGCTCCTTGTCCTGATGTATTACCTGAGCAACAAATTGTTTGTGCCCTGCCAAACGAAGAAGATTACAAACCAGATACAACAGTCAACTACGAGCTAGGCTTTAAGTCATCATGGTTACGTAACCGCCTACATTTCAATGCGGCTCTATTTAATGTTGATTGGAAAGATGCGCAAGTGGGTAGTAGCACTGTAAATGGTCAAGAATTAATTACCTCGAAC
The DNA here is from genome assembly GCF_005887195.1 of Pseudoalteromonas sp. S1650. Lineage (NCBI taxonomy): Bacteria > Pseudomonadati > Pseudomonadota > Gammaproteobacteria > Alteromonadales > Pseudoalteromonadaceae > Pseudoalteromonas > Pseudoalteromonas sp. S1650. The sequence continues at coordinate 133,512 of NZ_PNDF01000023.1, forward strand.
GCGGGCACTGCAAATTCAAAAGGTGTTGAGCTTTCTACTCGCGCAATGATTGGTGATAACTGGGCTGCATATGCGACATACGCGTATGCAAAGGCTGAATTGACAGAAGATGCACCTGAGTTATTAGGGATTCTAGTTGATGAAGAGATAATAGAGTACCAAAGCTACTATGATGGCGCTAAGGGCGAGCGTTTACCGGGCGCTCCTGAGCATCAATTCTCGTTTGGTCTTCGTTACGAGCAAGATATCCTAGGCGATAAACTATTAAGCGTAAACTACGGTATCACAGCGCAAAGCGATGTGATCACCAAAGTAGGCCTAAAAGCAGACGGGGAAGTATTACCTGGTTATGCACTAAGTAACTTATCTGCCAAAATTACTGGCGATATGTGGTCTGCAACGCTTTACGTAGACAACTTATTCGATAAGTACGCATTCACTTCTGTACGTCGTGATAAGTCTTGGGCTGGTATGTCGCAATATGCTGAGCTTAACAAAGAACTACCTGAGCTACAGCGTGTTTATGGTCACTACACCACCGCGCCTCGTACTATCGGTATGAAATTTAGCTACAACTTTGAGCTGTAATTAAACATACTCATAAAAGCCTTGCCGCCTTTAGGCAGGGCTTTTTAATACCTGAAAATAATTAATTGGTATACTATGCGCTTATGCTAAATGATATCCAACAAGCGCTTCGCGCTCATATCCAACAGTTGTTAAACAACAAGCAACTAAACGATGCACATCACCTACTTGTGCAGAGGCTAAAACAAAACCCTGAAGACCACGTTTGTTACTTTTTACTCAGCGAAGTCAACACCGCAGCTGGCGATATCAACAAAGCAATTAAGCTGCTTGAGAAAGCACTAAGCCTAGCCCCTTTTGCGATTTATCATTTAGCACTTGCCAAGTTATACGTACTGTTAGGTAAAGTAAGTAATGCAGCTGTGCATTATCAAAGTGCTAAACAAACAGCTGACTTTAGTGCCACTGATTTTGATACATTAACCAATATTGCGACCCGTTTAGGGTATTATAACGACGCCCTTAGCTTTCAAAAAGCAGCCTACCAACGCAATAAAGATAACCCACAAATTAGCTATAATTTGGCAGTGTGTTATAAAATTCACGGACTGTTCGATGAGGCTAAAAGCTTGCTGCTGCAACTAACCCAAAAGCAACCTCGCTTTTATCAAGCCCACTACTCGCAGGCTGAACTCAATACTGTTATAGATGCAGAGCAACATATCCAAAAACTACAAGCCTTGGCGGATAAAGAAAAAAGCATTGTTGAACAACAAGTGTATTTTCATAGTCTTGCTCTTAATTATGAGCACCTTAATGACTACAAAAATGCATTTAAATACTTTGCACTAAGTAAGCAAGCGATAGCCGGTAAACTTAATTATCAAGCCACACAGCATCGCCACTTTTGTCAAAAACTTATTACTCAGAGCAAACAGCAAGCAATTAAAAGTAGTGACTCTGAGTTCTCACCCGTTTTTGTTGTTGGCATGCCCCGCTCTGGTACAACCTTAGTTGAGAAAATCCTTAATCAAAGTTCAAAACTGCAAGGGGTTGGGGAATTAAACGATATTGCGCAACTCATACAGCACGCCACGCAATCAACTCGTGTAATTGACAGCGAAATGCTCGATAAGGCATATCAATCTGAGGCGATAAAGACAGCACTGGCTAGCTATCAACAGAGAGCCGAGCTACTAAGTGGCGGCCTAAGAAGTTGTGATAAACAGCCATTTAACTTTTACTATATTGATTTTATTTTAGCGGCTTTTCCTAATGCTAAAATCGTTTGTATGCAGCGGGGCTGGCAAGATTGCAGCATCGCCAATTTTAGGCAGATGTATAACCCGCAAAGTGTGTTTCATCACTACAGTTTTACACTTGAAAATATTGCCTCGTTCCATCAAGATTACTCGGCATTAGTCAGTCATTTTGCCAACAAGTATCCTGAGAACGTTTTTTTGCAAAGCTATGAGCAATTGGTGGCAGAGCCTACCCCACAAACTCAAAAGCTCTATGCGTTTTGTGATTTAAGCTGGCAGGAAAACTGCCTGACTTTTTATAAAAACAATGCAGCATCAGCCACAGCGAGTAAAAAGCAAATTCGCCAGCCACTGAATAAAAACAGTATCGGCAGCTGGCAAAATTACGCTGAGTTTATTGATGCGGGCCTATTTCAATAGGTAGCTCGTGACGAGCGCCCCACTCACTCCATGAGCCATCGTAAACACGTAAGTTAGCGTAACCACATTCATCGGCACACAATGCAATTGCGCAAGCGGTTACACCTGAACCACAGCTAAACTGCAACTGGGTGTGATGCGGCGCTATGTGTTGTTCAAATAATGCTTGCAACTCGCTAAGCGGTTTAAGCTCACCGTTATTTAGCACTGTTGCTAGAGATAAACTGCGACTATTTGGAATATGACCACTGCGCATACCTTCGCGCGGCTCAGCGTGTTCACCGGTGAATCGCTCATAAGGACGAGCATCGAGTGTTAGTGTGCTTTGTTCATCAAGTGAGTTAAGTACTTGCTCAGCACTGATAAAGTAATCAACACGTGGGCTAGCAACAAAGTTGCCTTGACCAGAAGCAGCTGAATAACGTGCTTGTGTTGCAAAGCCTAGTGCCTGCCACTTAGCCAAACCACCGCTTAACACTTTTACGTTATCAAAGCCCATGGCTTTAAACATCCACCACGCACGGGCAGAACTGAACAAGCCTTGGTCTTCATAAATCACAACCAGAGAGTCTTGGTTAACACCAGCTAGTTGCATATGCTCTGTGAACTGCTCACTACTGCACATCATACTTGGTACAGGATTACTGTTATCTGCCAGCGTCTTTTTGAAATCAAAACGCTGTGCATTTGGGAGCATCGCCTTAGGCGCATACTCACCCGGTAAACCAGGGCGTACCATTCCTGCATCAAAAATAACCAAATTATCGTGACTTAAGTACTCGTTAAGCCATTCTGGCGAGACGATGTTCTTCATTAGCTTTCCTTTTGCGATAGCTGTGCAAATGTATCTTGCTGAGTTAAACGCTTTTCGACCGCTTCAACATGCTCCGTTGTACATTCTTTCCAAACACCGGGCAAGCAATATACATGCTTTAAGTAGGTAAAAAACTTATCTCTCAGAATACTATTAGGCTGCCAGCCATTCTGCAGTTTTTCTAAGCACTCAACCAAAGTAGCTTGTTCACTTGCGTGTAGTACAAGCTCATCAATGTTGTAACAAGCAAGCCCTAAGGTAATTACTTTTTTATCAAGTAATAAAGATTCTAAGCCAACGGTCGAGTTAATGGTGATCACAGCCTCAGCATTATCAATAAGTTCTCGAGTACAATTTCCGTTGGCAAAAACGGCAATATCATCTTTGTCGTACAAATGTTCATAGTGCTTATGCCATGAAGGGTGCTCTTTAAAAACAACTTTAAGTTCTGGATCATTTAACTTTTTTACGGCTGAAACAACAGCATCGTAATACTCTTCCATGGACTTAAGCCAAGGAGAATAACAAGCTATTTGGGTGTCATGTGGAACTTGAAATGGCACAAATAAGTATTTTTTGGGTAACTCAATTGCGTCAAACTTACAGCGCTTCTTATGAGCCGCTCTTGGAATTAAATCAGGCGCAGAAAATGGCAACTTCCTTTGCGGATCAAAGTTTAAATAAAATTGACTATCTCGCGGTACAGAAGCCGCAAAGTTAATACCTTTAGGATCTAAGCTTGTTGTTCCGGGCAATAACCCATTTTCATAGAAATAGGTGGTCACTCCTAATGCCTTAGCAGCCATACAAACAGTAACATTAGGTAATTTATTACCATTCCAAATAACTAGCGCTTGTGGGGATTCTGACTGCAATAAATCATAATACTTGGCAAACCGGCATCGCTCTACTAAATACATCAAAGCAGAGTAACTTTTGATTATCAGTGGGTTCTTCCATAGCTTGTTTCGAGCTTGTTTACGTAGGAGTTGCTCCGCAATTATTTTACTAAAATCAACTTTTTTCGCCTTACTCAAGTATCTTAAAGCAGTAAATCTAGGCAAGCCCATGCAATGCACTTTACTCTTTAAAGGCAGCTTCCTAGTGAGTTTTTTGTAATAGCGGGCGTGCACATTATTGCGAGAGATAAATAAAAAAGCCATTTACACATCTTATTTTTGATTGAACGTTAGCGCATATAGCAATTTTATTAATTATAAATGACAGTTGGAAGGTTGCCTTACAACTTCTATTATTTCTGTTGTAGAGATAGAGGGAGTTCGCTCTAGATAAGTTACATCACAAATTTGGTTAAATTGATCAAATTGACCAGCCCAATCATCCCCCATAACTAGCAAGTGAGCTTGATGATCTTTGATATACTCACCTTTTAATTCTAGAGAATGCTCTACAAATACCTCATCGACACACTTCAATGAACTAATAATTTTCAGCCTATCAGCTTCACTATATACGGGCTTTCGACCTTTCTTAGAGAAGTTTAGTTCATCAGAAGATACACCAACAATCAAATAATCTCCTAACGCTTTAGCTCGTTCTAATATATTGATGTGTCCCACATGAAAAATATCGAACGTGCCAAATGTAATTACCCGCTTCATTGATGCTCCTCTAAATAAGATACAATTCTCTTAGCAGAGTGACCATCGGTAATACCTGCCAGCTTATAAACAATTTCTTTTCTTTTTTCTTTAAATTCAGCTGATTCATTAAAACTTGAACTTAATAAATACTTTAAATCTTTATAACTTCCTGCACGAGCACATAACTCATTAAAGTACTTGATATCTTCATCAAGCCGAGCTTTTAGCCTATAAGAAAAAATACCTCTGTAAGACCAGCGCAGCTTATAGAAATCACACCATATTACAGGCTTTTCTAATGCTGCAAACTCAAATATGGCTGACGATGCATCAGAAATCATTATATCAGCAAGTTCTAAAAAAGGAGTAAGGTCAAAATCGTACTCATTCGCAAGGTAAACATTCTTAGCGTTGGCCCACTTATCGAGTTTTAGACGTTGTTTTTTATATTTTTTCTTAAACAAACTAAAGAAATGAGGCTTAACGATAATATTAAATTCATCAAAATGCTCAGGGAAATCATCGCTAAAACATTCTAAAGAACTTGGATAAAAAGTAGGCGCATACAGCAAGGTTTTCTTTGTTGGATCTAGGCCTAGGTTTTTGAGGTTAATAGTACCAAGAGTCTGATTAATAATAGGGTCTAATTTTGCGTAGCCACTATCAATAAAGTTACCTTCGGGATAGAGCATTTTTAAACGTTGTAGTCGGTGTTCACCTTCAACAAACCGCACTGTCATCTTGTTGTTTGATACGTCGTAATAGCATTGCTTTGGGCCGATTCCATGCTGCATCAGTACAGTCTTTTTATTTAAATTCTCAGCACCTACGAACGTATTTCCAAATACAACCCAATCTGCATCTGAGTTCTGATAAAAGTCAAAGGTTTCACTCGCACTCGTTAACCATTTTGCAACTATTGCGTTTTTATCTACAAAGTCACAACATACAGCACGACTACACTCATCTTGTTCTTTATAGAAAACCATCGAAACTTTGTGGCCTTTTTCTTTTAACTCCTTTAAAACAGGCAGGTATTGTGGAATATAATATAGATGTTGAACATCAAAATATAACTGCATCATTTACAACTTAATAACTTAATCAATAGCCATTGTACATAAATTACATTTTTGTTTCAGCCCACAATTGAAGTTTGTACAAGCTAAATATCAATTATCTCAGGGCGAAGGGGTGCTAAGCGACTAAGAATTTTATTTTGTACTGTTTGTGGAATCTGTTGTTCGTCCATAGCATTAATCAAAAGCTCTACCACACGGTTAAAGTCTTTTTTTGAGATATTCATTCCAGTGTGTATATCAACCATGTTATCGCCTTTGTATTCACAAGGACCGTCGGTGACACTACACAAATGAGTGATAAAGCCTTGGCGAAAATGCGCAACATTGCTTTGTTTAAAATAAGCTAAAATCTGTTCGTCATGGCCTATTTGATTGATAAAACTTTCAACCAATTTTTCAATCCCTTGTTTACCATTAAGTTGCTGGTACAAGGTGCCATTATTGCTACTTACGCAACCCACAAGCATAACGGTAAATACAAATGTAAAAAGTGTTTTTATCATCACCAATACCCTGTTACTGATAAGTACCAACCAGTTTGGTCTTCAGCACCAGCAATACTTCCTAAGTCTAACCAAGCAGCGGTGATGCTAACATACTTATTAGGAAACCAAGCCACAAATACATCCTGCCAATCTTGCTCTCCTAAACCAAGGTTATTGGACTTTACCCGATACTCAACACCCAAAGCTATTTCATGGGTTAAAAACACCGCTGTAGATGCTTCAAACAACAATTTTTTATCACTATCAGGACCGCCAAAACCTAACAAACCTAGCTGATTGGCATCGCTATAACGAAAGGTGGTGTTCCAAAACCAATTATACCCTGCAAGCGCCCCTAAATGTAATTTACTAGCAGCAAGGTAAATATCGGTACCGCAGGTATCTTTTGCACCTAATAAACTAGCAATACTGCCATCATCTAAAGACTTATGCTGCACACCTAAACTTAATTGCGGCCATTTACTGTAAACAATGTCACCATATAAGCGTACTTTTGCCCCGGTAATTGATTGCTCAATATCGGTATTTAATGCGGGAACTTCGAAACGTTGCTCCGCATAACTAAATTCCACGCGATCATAAACATTTAGCTGCGCACCACAAACATCTAAGCGGTAATCACTCACATTTGCACGACTGCAAAAGCCATTCAAAGCGATTTCATCATCACTTGCATAGCCTGCGAGCTGAGCCCATGGAACAATCCCACCACCCGCACTGCCTTCAACCTGAGAGACTCCGGGCGTTGCTAATAATTTACCTGAAGCTGCAAACCCTGAACTTGTAAAAACAATGAAAGTTAGTCCAAATAGCCAATTAAGATGCTTCATTATAGACCTCTAGCCATTGTAAAAACTGCTCTGATTTTAGTGGCCTGCTCAAGTAATACCCTTGCGCATAATCGCACTTCATTAGTTTCAAAAAGTCTAAAGAAGCTTTATTTTCAACACCTTCTGCAACGACAGAGAAACCTAGCTGATGACCTAAGTTTATTGTTGATTCAACAATATACTGATCTTGTTTAGATTGCTCCAATTGAAGAATAAAGCATTTATCTAACTTAAGTTCATCGATAGGTAGTAATTTCAAGCGACCCAATGAAGTTTGCCCAACACCATAATCATCTAGCGATATTTTTACCCCAAGTGATTTTAGGTTTTCTAATGCTTTAATACCTTGTTCTTCATTTTCTATCATGTCGCGTTCTGTCAGCTCTATTGTAATAAGCTGTCCATTAACATCATTCTCTTTTAATTGTTTTGCCAAATGAGAGAAAAAGCTTGGGAAGGCAATATCTTGAGCCGAAACATTGATAGCGGCTTGCATAATAATGCCTTGTTCTTGCCACCTTGCGACTTGAGTGACAACTGTTTTAACTACCCAAGCAGTCAAATCAACAATAACACCTGACTGCTCAGCTAAATCAATGAATAGCTCCGGTGATACCCACTGCCCATCCTTTCTTTGCCAACGGATCAGCGCTTCCACTTTATCGATCTTAGAGGTGTTTAAATTTAGCTTTGGTTGATAAGTCATAAACAATTGGCCATCGTCTGCTTGTAATGCATGTTTTAATTCATCAATAATTGCCAACCGTTCCAGATACTCTTCATCTTCGCCGTTTTGATAATAATGAACATTCTTCTTTTTTGACGAAGCTGTATCAATTGCGATTAAAACTCGGCGCATTAGATCATCGGGCTTAACTCCCTCAAAGGTACAATGAACTACACCAGCGCTAAATCGCAAGGTAATATTCAAGCCTTGAATAGTGTAACCGACTTGTAGCTGAGCCATTAAATCCATGACTCCACTTTTTAATTGCTCTGCTTTTCCACTTGGAAATAAGGTTAAAAACTCATCTCCACCTATGCGTGCATTAACTCCACCAAGCGGCTCAGAATACTCACTAATACGTTCAGCAACTTCTCTTAAACAATCATCTCCAATACGAGGGCCAAGTTTGTCATTGATATGCCGCAAACCTCTTATATCAATAGCAACTAAAGTATATTCAGTGCCTTGCCCTAATAGCGATTCCATAATTTCCAACATGGCACTGCGTGTTAAAAACCCTGTTAACGTATCATGACTTGCTTGAAAGTTGATTTGTCGTTCACGTTCTTTAATGTCATTACCCATATTATTGAATGCATCAACTAACGTCGTAATTTCAGTACTTTGCTTTTTTCCTATAAATTCAGCTTTGTAGTTACCCCGCGCGAATTGCTGAGCAAGTAAAGTAAGTTTAGAAAGCGGTGTGGTAAGGTTTTTAGCCAAAATCCCACTAGCTAAAACACCAATCACAACTGTGATAGCTGCTAATGAAATAATAGTAAAAAAGAGCTGCTCAAATTCAAGATAACTTCGAGTTAAATCGGCACTTAGTAGCACTGATACTTTATGCCCAGAAACCGAAGGTAGCTCAACAAGGCGATTACGATAAACTGGCTTTTCCCCAAAAATTCGCTGTGTAGATTTATTTTCAAAATGCCTAAGTACTGCATTATCTTCTGGCTTATCAACAAGAGAGGTTTCAACGACATCATCATCCTCTCCGATAAAACTTACATCCATAGTTGTAAGTTTTTTTAACTCTTCGGCAACTAGATCTGTGATTTCAAAACCAACCAAACTATATGCAACTGTTCTCGGTGCTCGAACTGGCAATATAATAACTTGATAAAGAGTCTGCTCGATAACAATGAAATTTGACTGCTCAGGGTTATCTAATAACTGCTTCATTAATGCCGTAAACTCATTTGGCATGTGAGCGAAATCCGTATTAGCAGAAACGAGCTCCCCAGATAAGTTTATGAGCATCATTAAATCAGCATTAATCCGCCTACTATGATTATTTAAGACACTGCTGATAGTATCGGCGTCTTGAGTTGCGACAGCTTGTTTAAAACCGAAATCTGCTGTTAACACTTTTGCAGCAGTTAGAAGAAGGCTCTCTTTCGCACTTAAATACTGGTTAAAAACATTCTCAGCAACATTAATATCTTCTAGAAGCTTTTGGTCATTAAAACGATTCGCAGACCACCAAGAACTAACTAGGCTGACTAAGCTTGTTAACAGAACAAGACCAACACATAAGGCAATAACTCGCCCTCTTAAACTATTAATCATTAGTACCCTTAAACATTTCTCCAAATGTATTTCGTGGTTTCGGCTCTATTGTAGTAATGACAATATCTGCAACCTGCGAAGAATCAGCAAATGTAATTGTTTTTTTCTGATCGATATCACTCTGTTGGTTTGGTTGCCATACCGTAAAGCTAACAGGAAATGTACTCACATTTAATTGAACCTTCCCATCTACGCTCGTTTTTAGCACTTCTGAACTATCTGCAACATAAATGTATCCGACCATTGAATCATGGATATTACAACCGAGAACAACAATCCCGGGTGATTCAAATTTTTCGGGTTTTTCAGGCCGACCAGAGTAAAGTTTGATGTCAAATTGCTTTACAGTCGAGAATGAGTACACATGATGGCGAATATTATCACTATTTGGGAAGTCAACTAATTGCCCGTTTTGAATAACAAGTACTTTAGGAGTAAAGTGCTTATCAACCTGGTCCATGACGGCAACTGATAAGTTATCTTGGTGATTTAACTGCTGATCCTTAAACTCAATAACAGCATCTTTTAATGGCTCTCCAAATTGATCGCGTACAACAAAGGAAAAGTCCGCTGAAAGTACATTCATTGAGCCTAATAACAAAGCAACGTAACATACCCGGCTAAAAAAATTCGCAAACATCAACATAATTAATTAGTTCCGCTCTTAGTTCACAATTCAGTATAGATTAATCTATTGTTAAGTTATACCTAATCATTTCATTGATAGAGACCGGTTTTAGGCAAGAAAGTATTGACGAAAAACTTAAAACTTAGTGAATTAGTTACAGTAATAACTTTGCTTAGTGTTACTTTCGTTATCAATTAATCTGTAATGTCAGAAAGGTGGAGACTATTGGGATCATGTTTATCCCGTTTAATTACCTTATACATCATTCAGAAATGAGTACAGAAGGTAATAAAAAGCCAAGCAATGTTATTTGTGACAGCTTGGCTTTAAAAATAGCATTTTAGCTATGAATAAAATTAGTAAATGCCTATTAATCGTGCTTAATTAAGCCATAATCACTATCTAAAATTGCGATTACTTCATTTCTTGGGTCACTAGGAATAGTGATTTCTTGACCAATAATTTTACTCGCAATGCCAACGTAGGTATCAGACACTTCAAGCATCACTGATTCTGGCAAGGTGTAGTCTTTAGCAAGCTGCTCACGCTCGCCCATACGGTCTTTATTTAATAACACGTCGCTGTCTGGCACGTTATTAATTAATAACTGGCGGAAACCCTCTTTTGAGTTTTCAATGATTTTACCGTCACGGTAAGCTGGACCATCCCAGATACGTGATGAGTCTGGTGTGCCTACTTCATCGATATAGATAAGCTTATCTGAACCATCAATGTCTTCAACATAACCAAATTCAAATTTAGTATCGACAAAGATTTGATCAAGCTGTGCAAGTTCATCACTGATCAGCTTAAAGCCTTCAACAAGTAATTGCTCATATTTAGCGACATCATCTTCAGATTTGAAGTTAAAAACAGCTAAGTTATTCGTAATATTTTCACGGGTAATATTTACATCATCTACTTCAGGGATCTCAGCAACACCGGTAATAATGCCTTTCGTTGATGGCGTAATTAACACTTCATCTAACTTTTGGTTCGCAGCTAAGCCTTCTGGTAAATCAATACCACAGAAACTACGTGTACCTTTGGCGTAGTCACGCCACATACTGCCAGTAATATATTGGCGCGCAATGGCTTCAACTTTTACTGTACTTGCTTTACGCACAATCCATACATATGGATGTGGAATATCAACAATATGGTTACCAGCAAGACCTGCTTTATCAAATAACTTAAACCAATGAGATGCCACAGAGTTTAGCGCGATGCCTTTACCAGGCACACCATTTAAACCGTTTTCACCTTGCCAAATACAATCAAACGCAGAAATACGGTCAGAAATAACCATAATAGCTAGCTCAGTTCCTTTTGGAACTTGATAACCTTTTTCATTAATTAAACGAGCGCTGTCTTCATCAGTTAACCAATAAACTGAACGCACTTTACCACTGTGTACCGCACCTTTGGTACGGATCGGTAAATCATCGTTTACGTCTAAAACTTTATAGCTAGTCATGCTATCTCCGATAGTATTTGGCATGCTCATGTGAGCACATGTATGGGATTGGGGTTATGGCCGCCTATAATAATCTAGACGCCTTGAAAGCTCAATCATTGCACTATCATCAGCAGCCTGCGGACGTGATAAAAAACATAAAAATTTAAACTTCCAGTAATTTTGCTGTCATAAACATTATTTCGCTATAATAGCGACCTCGCAATAGGAGGTTTTCTTGGATTACTTAGCAGCTACCGCAAACAAAAAATACTTAATGTTTATTTCGCAGAACTATTCGTACGCGATCTTACGCCCATTACAACGGGAGATTTTAGCCCGAGGTGGCGAAGTTCGCTGGTTTTTGTACGGCGATGAAGTAAATCCAAACTTCCTTCACCAAGATGAGATTCGATTATTCTCAGTAGATGAGCTAAAAGACTGGCGTCCAGATATCGTGTATGTACCAGGGAATGTGGTGCCGGATTTCATCCCTGGTAAAAAAGTGGCTGTTTTCCATGGTTTCAATTCAGGAAAGCGCATGAATAAAGGTGTTGATAATCACTTTAATATTCGAGGGTGCTTTGACTTATATTGCACTCAAGGTCCAACAACCACGACTACTTTTTTAGAGCTTGCCCAGCAACATGGGTTCTTTAAAGTAAAAGAAACGGGCTGGCCGACGCTCGATCCTTACTTTAGTGAGATTGAAAACAATCCATACAAAAATCATGATGACAACAGAAAAACCTTATTGATTTGCTCGACTTTCTCAAAGCGCCTTTCTCTTGCACCTAAATTATACGAACAAATAAAAGCATACAGTGAACAAGGCAAGTGGCGAATTTTGGTGCAATTTCACCCAAAAATGCCAAGCGAGATTGTTGAACAATACAAGGCTCTACAAAACGACAATCTAACCTTTGTCGAGACTGATAACGTATTACCACTATTACAAGCAGCGGATGTTATGCTGTGTGATACCTCGTCTATTTTGCTTATGTTTATCTTACAAAGAAAACCTGTGGTGACTTTTTGTAATCATGGTGCTGGTGAGCATTTAGTTGATATTACAGATGCAGATAAAGTTGCCGAGGCAATTGACTATGCATTGAGTAAGCCTGCGGAATTAATGGCAAAAATCGAACACTTCTGCCAGCAACTGCATCCTTACCAAGACGGCTTATCGAGTCAACGTGTACTTGCTGCTAGCAATGAATTACTATTGAGCAATCCTGCACTTAAGCCGAAACCACGTAATTTTATTCGTAATTTTAAAATGCGCAAAGAGTTAAATTACTGGCGATGGTAACAATTCATAGGTCGTTATGATCACGCTTGAAAATGTGCTTTTTAAATGGCACGCAAAACAACCTGAGCCGACGATCAATATTACTAAGCTAGATATTGATCAAGGCGAACATGTTTTTCTTCACGGTCCGAGTGGTTGTGGTAAATCAACGTTATTATCCCTGCTTGCTGGCGTCACAGTGCCAACACAGGGCAATATCCAGCTTCTTGGTAAAGCGATAAACCAACTGAGTAATAGTAAACGTGACCGTTTTCGTGCCGACCATATTGGCTATATTTTTCAAAACTTTAATTTACTGCCCTATTTATCGCCCATTGAAAACGTGACTTTGGGTTGCCAATTTTCAAAGCAAAGGCAAAAAAACGCATTAAAAAATAGTGCAACAATAGCCGCGGAGGCAAGCCGCCTACTCACTGCTTTAGGATTAAACGACGCCTTGCAACATCAAGCCGTTGCACAGCTGAGTATAGGTCAGCAACAAAGAGTTGCCGCAGCGCGAGCTTTTATCGGCAGCCCTGAAATTATCATTGCAGACGAACCTACCTCAGCACTCGACACGCAAAATCGCCAAGCCTTTGTAAAATTATTATTTGAACAGGCAAACGCAGCAAATAGCACGCTAATTTTTGTTAGCCATGATGAAACATTACAAACGCTATTTACCCGCAGTATCAGCCTTGTTGAGTTACAAGGAGGCACAGATGCTACTCATTAAACTCGCCACAAAAAGTTTATTAAACCGAAAGGCCAGCGCCCTTCTCACCCTGTTTACCATTGCTATCAGCGTAATGCTACTCATGTCGATTGAGCGGGTTCGTGTCGATGCTAAAAGTAGCTTTAGCAATACAATTTCTGGTACTGATTTAATTGTCGGTGCGCGTACCGGTGATATCCAACTACTGCTGTCTTCGGTATTTCGGATTGGCCATGCTAATAATGGTGTGAGTTGGAAAAGCTACCAATACATCTCTGAGCAGCGCGGTGTAAAATGGGCTATCCCTATGTCGCTTGGCGACAGCCATAAAGGTTTAGCTGTACTTGGTACAAATAAAGACTATTTTGAGCACTATCGCTTTGCTAAAAAACAGCCGTTAAGCTTTTCACAAGGTCATGAGTTTAATCATTTATTTGAGGTTGTACTAGGGGCTGAGGTTGCCAATACCCTTGGCTATCAACTTGGTGATGAAGTGGTGATTGCACACGGCATGGGCAATACCAGCTTTCATAATCATGACGATAACCCATTTAAAGTAGTTGGTATTTTAAAACCAACGGGGACACCTGTTGATAAAACCCTGCATATCCCACTTGCAGCAATTGACGCGATTCATGGCGGTCATGCTCATCAGCATGAAGCCGCTCAGGCTGATGCAAATGACCATGACCATGACCATGACCAGCATGATGATGTTGATTTAGTTGGCACACCAAAACAAATAACCGCTTTTTTACTTGGTTTTGATTCACCACTTTATACCTTACAAGTGCGTCGTAATATTAACCAATACAAAGATGAGGCACTGCTTGCCATCATGCCGGGTGTTACTTTGCGTGAACTCTGGGAAATGCTCTCTATCGTTGAAAAAATCCTGCTATTATTTTCTATCGTCGTGGTGCTGATCAGTTTGCTTGGCATGTTAACTAGCCTGCTTTCAAGTTTAAATCAACGCCGCAGAGAACTTGCAATTTTGCGCTCTGTTGGCGCAAGACCTTGGCATATTTTCACCTTGATCAGTGTCGAATCATTACTCATTACAGGGCTAGGCAGCATAGTTGGCATCGCATTATTCTATGCTTTAATGCTACTCGGCGCAGATTACTTGCAAAGCCATGCAGGAATAAGCCTAAATATTGCTTTATTGTCATCCTATGAACTCATGCTCTTAGCTGCGATAATGGTCGCAGGCTTTATTGTTGGGTTAATTCCTGCAACCCGTGCGTATTTCTACTCTCTTGCTGATGGCATGAGTATTAAAATTTAAGGAATGTTATGCCGTTTTTTCGAAAATTCGTCGCTTTAGTCGCATTAGTTTTGTGTGCTAGCGCTAATGCTGGCGCACCAAAAGAAATCTTCTGGGAAGATTTAATTCCAAAAGGTCATGTGCAGATCGACACCCAAGCACAAGCAAACCATGAAGGATCTGAGCAAAACTGGGTGCAACCAGACCTTGATGCACCTGTGGTAAAAGAGCTTAATGGCCAATCTGTGAGTATTCCTGGCTTTGTTGTACCACTAGAAGGCGATAGCGAAGTGATCACCGAGTTTTTATTGGTTCCTTATTTTGGTGCATGTATTCACGTGCCACCACCGCCACCAAATCAAATTGTGCATGTCACGATTAAAGATGGCGTGCCAATCGAAAGCCTCTACGATGCGATTGTCGTGACAGGCGTTATCAGCACCGAAACCTGGTCTGGTGAAATTGCTCAAGTAGGCTACAAGATGAAAGCCGTTGGTGTAGCACCATTTGAACTGTAATGAAAAAGCACGCCTTGGCGTGCTTCTTCATTGTTATTTTTGACAATTAGAGCAGTACACAGTGCTTCTTTGCCCTAATCTAATTTCTTTTAATGGCTCTTTACACGTTACACATGGCTCACCTTTGCGACCATAAACTAGTAATTGCTGGGCAAAATAACCGGGCTTACCATCACTTTGAGCAAAATCTTTTAATGTTGTGCCGCCTTGCGTGATAGCCGCAGCAAGTGTTTCTTTAATAATAGGAACTAATTGCTGATAACGCTTTAAAGACACCTTGCCGGCTTCTCGTTTCGGGTGAATTCCGGCCTTAAATAACGACTCATTGGCATAGATATTACCTACACCAACGACCACAGCGTTATCCATAATAAACTGTTTAATTGGTACTTTTTTATTTCTAGACTGTTCGTAAACACGCTTTGCAGCAAACTCATCGGTAAGAGGCTCCGGTCCAAGCTTGGTTAGCAAGGTATGACATTCGCCTGGTGCTTGCCATAAGCAGGCACCAAAGCGACGGGCGTCGTTGAGTCTTAACGCTTTACCTGAGGCTAAAATAAACTCGATATGGTCGTGCTTTTTTAATAGCTCATCTGCGCTCACAACACGTAAGTTGCCCGACATTCCTAAGTGCAAAATAACACTACCCAGCTCACAACCGAGTAATAAATATTTTGCTCTACGCTCCACTGAAGTAACTTTAAGTCCTTGTAATTGATATACATCATCAGGCACTGGCCAACGCATACTGGCGTTATGAATATTTACTTTGGTCACTGTTTGGTTAAGCACATGCGGCGTTATTCCCAAACGGCTAACTTCAACTTCTGGTAATTCAGGCATCTGTGACTCTCTTAAAACGGGTATAACGGAAATAACTTAGCAGCATCAGCTTGTTCAAGCTCAAATACTCGTTGTAACCGCTTATCTAATAAATAGTATTGCTGATCTATGTTGTACAACTGATACACCGCTGGCAACTGCTCCCCGGCTAGCCACACGGAGGCAACATAATCAGCCGATGTCTGTGAAATTTTACTAACAGGGAGACTGGCAAAAGTCAGTTTTTGATGTTGCCAAAGTTCAACGAGTTGTTCGAGCTGCTGCTCATCGCCTTGCCATGTGGTTTCTTGCAATGATTGGCTACGCCAAGAGGTGCCGATACGCTCGATTTTTAATTCTGGAAATGCCATCGCCAAAATAAAGCTTTGCTCTGGGAGTAATGCTTGTACTCCTTCTTCAACAGGCTGTGTATTGAGCTTTTTATGTAGGCCATTGAAGAAAAAAATCATCAATAGCATCGAAATAATCACCACATTATTCCATGCTTTTCGGCTCAAGCGCATCAGTATCTTCCTCAGTTTTCAATATCTTAAAGTGTAACCAAAAAGGACATTAATTGGCAGTTGTAATTGATCAACAAAATTTCATGTCTGTTATGTATCAATCTGTCGATACTTTGCTAAAATATCCGCCAAATTTAAAGGAGTTCCGTCAATGTCAATGTATGTAGTGGGTCATAAGATCCCTGATTCAGATTCAATTTGCGGTGCAATTGCGCTTGCTTACTTAAAAAACCAGATCAATGAACCTGCGATCCCGACGCGTTTAGGTGAAGTATCACCTGAAACACAATTTATCCTAGATAAATTCGGTTTCGAAGCACCTGAGCTAAAACTTAGCTACGCGGGCGAAGACGTTTATATCGTTGACCACACAGAAAAAACACAAGCACCTGATGACATCGATGAAGCACGCGTTGTAGGTGTTGTTGATCACCACAAACTAGGCGACTTAACATCATCAACACCACTTGAGTGTTGGATCCGCCCAGTGGGTTGTTCAAACACTATCATCAAAATGATGTATGACTTCTATAATGTAGAAATTCCAAAAGATATCGCAGGCATCATGTTATGCGCAATCTTAAGCGACACTGTAATCTTTAAATCACCAACGTGTACAACAGCTGATATCAAGTGTGTTGAAGCACTTGCTGAAATCGCTGGCATCGAAGATTTCAAAGAACTGGGCATGGAAATGTTCAAGGTTAAATCAGCAGTGGAAGGCACACCTGCACGCGATTTAGTAATGCGTGATTTCAAAGACTTCAACATGAACGGTAAGCTAGTAGGTATTGGCCAGCTAGAAGTTATCGACCTTGCTGTATTTGATGAGATCAAAGCAGATCTTGAAGCTGACATCGCAAAGCTTAAAGAAGAAGGCGGTCGCCACTCAGTATTACTCCTGTTAACTGATATCATGAAAGAAGGCTCTGAAATGCTAATTGCGTCTGATGACGTATCAGTAATCGAAGCTGCCTATGATGTTAAATCAGAAGACGGTCGCGTATGGTTAGATGGCGTATTAAGCCGTAAGAAGCAAGTAGTACCACCACTACAAGACGCTTTCGCAAAGATCTAATCTTACGAAATAGATACAAAAAAGCCGATGTTACATCGGCTTTTTTGTGTCTGAAATTTACCAAGTTAGATTTGCGTTGCATTACGCTGACGTAACACTTCAAATAAACAAATACCGGTCGCAACTGACACATTTAAGCTAGATACCGTACCAGCCATTGGGATTTTAACTAATAAATCACAATGCTCACGTGTAAGACGGCGCATACCATCCCCTTCAGCACCCATAACAACAGCCATTGGCCCTGTTAGATTTGCATCAAATAACTCTGTATCTGTTTCACCGGCAGTGCCGACAACCCAAACGCCAGCATCTTTAATTTCACGTAGCGTACGCGCAAGATTGGTGACTTGTACCAATGGCACTGTTTCTGCTGCACCGCATGCTACTTTACGCGCTGTGCCGTTGAGTTTTGCAGACTTATCTTTAGGAACGATAATCGCGTGCACGCCCGCAGCATCTGCACTGCGTAAACAGGCACCTAAGTTATGCGGATCTGTTATGCCATCAAGTACCAGCAAGAAAGGCGTTTCTTCACGGGCTATGATCTCATCAAGATCTTTTTCGTTATACATGCGCGCCGCTTTCACATTAGCGATAATGCCTTGGTGCTGCTCACCATTTGCTTTATTATCAAGCGCTTTACGCTGCATAAACTGTACAGAAATACCGAATTTACGTGCTTGGTCAATAACCGGGTTTAAGCGTTTATCTTCACGTCCTTTTAAAGCGTATATTTCTAAAAAGCGCTCAGGCTCTTTTGCTAATATTGCTTCAACTGAGTGAAAACCAAAAATTAATTCATTACTCACGTATTATTTGCTCCTCGGCCATTACGTTTACGGGCATTCTTACCCGGTCTTTTTGCCTTTTTGGTGGCTTTTTTCTTACTCTTCTTTTTGCCAGCTTTTACAGCATCAGCTTGTTTACTATTAGGCTTTTTACGCCCTTTAGAAGGTGAAGACTTGCCACGTTTTTCATTCTCTTTGTCGCCTGATTTTGCCTCAAAGCTGCCTGACAGCGCTTTTTTACCAGGAATTTTACCTGCTTTGAGCTGGGCACGAACACTTGGTTTTGCAGGGGCACTACGGCCACGACGACGCGCATAACGGTCTTGTTGCGCTTCACCTGCTAACACTAAGTTTATGCGTCGCTCATCAAGACTGACAGATGACACCTGAACCGTTAATTTATCGCCTAAACGATAAACTGTGTGAGTTTGTTCACCAATCAAGCAATGCTTAGCACCATCGTAATGGAAGTACTCATTGCCCAGGTTAGTTACATGGATCATGCCGTCGATTTGTAAATCGTCTAAGCGTACAAATAAACCAAAGTTAGTTACCGATGAGATCACCCCACCAAATTCGTCACCAACATGGTCTTGCATAAATTCACATTTAAGCCAATCAGCGACTTCGCGAGTCGCATCATCAGCACGGCGTTCAGTGGTTGAACACTGCTCACCTAAAATATCAACTTCATCATCAGTGTAGGCATACTCACCCGATGTTTGCTGACCTTGCGCTTTAAGTACCGCTTTAATTGCACGGTGCACCACTAAATCAGGGTAACGACGAATTGGCGATGTAAAGTGGGCATAGGCTGGTAAAGCTAAACCAAAGTGGCCAATGTTATCTGGCTGATAAACCGCTTGCTTCATTGAACGGAGCAGCATGGTTTGAATAAGCTCAGCTTCTGGACGGTCGCCTAGTTTAGCTAACACTTGGGTTATTTCTTTTGGTGTTGGCTCATCAGAAATCGCGGTTTCGATACCAAGCTCTGATAAAAAGTTTCTGAAGAAACCAAGCTTTTCAGCGTCAGGCTCATCATGCACACGATAAAGCGCACTCGCCTCGTGCTTTTCTAATAATCGGGCTGCCGATACGTTCGCTAAAATCATGCACTCTTCGATAAGTTTGTGTGCATCATTGCGAACCACTGGCACGATTGATTCGATCTTACGATGTGCATTAAACACAAAGCGCGTTTCTAAGGTTTCAAACTCAATCGCACCACGCTCTTGGCGAGCAGCTTTAAGTGCCATGTACATTTGCTGTAAGTCAGTTAAATGTGGCACCATCTTGGCGTACTCTTCACGTAGCTTTTCATCGCCTTGTAAAATCGCATTCACTTTAGTGTAAGTAAAACGAGCGTGTGAATTCATCACCGCTTCGTAAAATTTATACCCAGACAACTTACCCGCTTCTGACACCGTCATCTCAGCAACCATACATAAACGGTCAACTTTTGGGTTCAATGAGCACAAGCCATTCGATAGCACTTTTGGCAGCATCGGAATAACTTGCTCAGGGAAGTAAACTGAGTTACCACGTTCAATCGCTTCTTTATTCAGAGGCGTGTTCATTCCTACGTAGTGCGACACATCGGCAATGGCCACCCATAAACGCCAACCACCTGATGGTTTGCGCTCACAGTAAACGGCATCATCAAAGTCACGGGCATCTTCACCGTCGATTGTAGCTAGCGGTAAGTCACGTAAATCAACGCGACCTTGCTTTGCTTGTTCATCAACAAACTCACCTAAATGAGCAACTTGCTTTTCAACCGCTTCTGGCCAAACATGGGGAATATCGTGATTGCGTAGTGCAACTTCAATTTCCATACCCGGTGCTAAGTGCTCACCCAGTACCTCAGTGACTTTGCCCACCGCATTCATATGTCGGCTTGGGTTTTGGGTAATTTGCACCTGCACCATTTGGTTGTGGCGCGCGCCATTTTCACTACCCGGTAGTATCATAATATCTTGCGTTATGCGTGGGTCTTCAGCCACAACAACTGCAATACCATGCTCAACAAAATAGCGGCCAACAATCGGTGCACGTTCATTGGTTAATACCTTAATGATCCGTGCATCGCATTTGCCACTTGAGCCTTTGCGATTGCCCTTAGCAAGCACAATGTCACCGTGCAACACCATATTCATTTGGTGCTTTGCGATAAACCAATCTTTACTCTCACCTTCAACTTCTAAAAAGCCGAATCCGTCACGATGACCAATGACCTTGCCTTTAACCAGGCCAGATTCATCAATCAATGCGTAGCATTTAAACTTATTGAAATACAATTGACCATCGCGCTCCATAGCACGTAAACGACGTTTGAACGCAATTTGACGCTCTGTATCATTCACATGTAATTCGTCACAAAGTTGTGTGAAGTTTGCTGGTTTGGCGCGAGATTCTAAGTGAGTAAGTATAAACTCACGGCTAGGGACGGGGTTTTCGTACTTTTCTTGTTCTCGACTGAGATTGGGATCCTGTTTTGACATTCACTATCTTGTTAGTTGGTTATGTTGTTATTTTAACCCATAACCTAACAATGAGACAGGCAAAAGCTATGAAACTTTTAAGAAATTAATTAATTCTGCCAAAAATGAAGCGTTGATATTCTTTGCAACAAACACTCTGTGTTAATATTTTCGGAAAATAACAACAAGCTAACATAATTATATGGATATTAACTTAACCCATTACCTCGCAACGATGGCCTATAACAGCGCCTATATTGGTCTATTCATTGCGATCATAGCCGTTGCAAAACTGTCGTATAACTTAGCAACCCCTTATAACACCACCAGCCAGTTAACCGATAATGCCAACAGTGCCTTAGGTTTATCTATTGGTGGCTATTTAGGGGCAATTACCATTATTTATGGCTTTGTTTTAGCTGGGCCTAGTCAAGGTTTGCTAAGCGATTTGATGAATGTATCTCTGTACAGTGTATTAGGTATGGTACTGCTAACCTGCTCACGTATTTTGAATGACAAGTTACTGCTGCGTTTGTTCTGTAACCAAGAGCAATTAATTAACCAACAAAACGAGGCCGTAGGCTTAGTACAAGCGGCAAACTATATGGCTGCTGCGCTGATCATTGGTGGTGCATTAACCGGCGAAGGCAGCTGGTTATCGGCCATAGTGTTTTATTTTTTAGGGCAACTAATGCTGATCATTTTTGCCAAAGGCTATGATCACCTCACTGCTTTTAATCTTCACGAACAGCTCGAAAAAGGTAACAAAGCCGTAGCGCTTAGCTTTTCTGGCACCATGTTGGCGCTAGCTATTATCTTGTGTCATGCGCTCATTGGTGGCTTTCATAGCTGGCAACAAAGCTTAAGCTTATTCTTTATTGACGCATTATTTGGCTTTTTAATTTTACCAATTGTACGTTACCTCGTTGATAAAATTATCTTTAGTAAAATTTCACTCGACCAAGCAATGCACGACAAAAACACCGCCGTTGCGGTTATTGAAAGCAGCATTGCAATCTGTGTTGCTGTTATCATCACTATCGCTATTTAAGCTTATTTATGGAGTAATGGATGAACATCTATAAGCTTTTTATTATTGCCGCTATCACATTTGTTGTTTGCTTAGTGATACGTGCAGATCTACAAGCGCCACTTATTAGTGGCCAATATGGCAACTTTAAAGACTACGACGGACAAGACAAACCTTACCTATTTACAGTGCCAGAAGATGGCCAAATGATGCGCTTGGAAATTAAAGGCAGACTGCCTTTAAACTCATGGAAAGCCATTGATATCGAAATTTTTGACCCTGATGGTAACTACTTATTTAGTTACTCTGATGAACTTTGGGCAGAAACCGGACACGATTCAGATGGTAAATGGACTGAGTACCGTGATTATACTCATCACGATGTCCACTTCCCTAAGAAGGGGCAATATAGCGCCTACGTCAGTAGTACGTTTGGCCCAAATAAGCGTGCCGAACATTTTAGTTATACGTTTCGTATTATTCCAATCAAAGGTAACAGTAATTTCATGCTACCGCTGTTATGGATTTCTGGTTTCATCGGCGGTGTAGCGCTATTTGTAATGCTGCATCGTTTAGAAGCTGAGCGTGAAGGCTCTGATATTACTTATAAACCAATTAATAAGTTAAACCCAGAAGCTATAAAAGCAATGGAATCGCGCATCTCAGTTTGGCCTATTGTGTTACTGTTTTTAGCACCCGTGCTCTTCTTTTCCTTCTTGGCATATAGCAAAGGTGACAAAGAGCAAGATTGGCAAGTTTACTCCTATCACCACCTCACGATAAGCGTTGATAAACAATTGCGTGAGCAAAGTATTGGTAGTGCAGGTTTCCGTTCACGAGGCGGCCCAGGTGGTAAATAAATCAATTCGCGAAAGCCACATTTTACTGTTTAGCATTTTTGTTGCAGGCCTTTGCTCTATTATTTATGAGCTGCTGATCGCAACTACCGGTGCCTACTTTTTGGGTGATAGCATCACCCAATTTTCCCTGACGATTGGCGTCTATATGGCGGCAATGGGGGTTGGCTCTTATTTTTCGCGTTTTGTGCCTGATAAGCCATTGCTGGTGTATTTTATTGGCTTTGAGTTAGCGCTTGCGCTACTTGGTGGTTTGAGTGTGCCCTTGCTGTATTTCTGTTATGCGTTTGGTTTACCGCTGCAAGCAATTAGTATTTTACTCACCACGCTAATAGGGATTTTGATTGGTTTAGAAATTCCGCTGTTAAGTCGCCTAATGGAAAAACATTATGCGCTAAAAGCAAACCTCGCCAATGTGTTATCTATTGACTACTTTGGCGCCCTGCTTGCGACTTTACTGTTTCCTTTTCTATTTTTACCTTGGCTTGGGGTTTTTAAAACAGCGTTAAGCTTTGGCTTAATGAATCTAAGTATTGCGCTGTTATTGCTGTGGTACTTTATCGACCATATCAGCGCAAATCGTCGAAAAGTGCTTAGGCTCACTTTAGTTTTAGTCTGCTCAGTATTAGTGCTTTGCTTATTTGCGAGTAAACAGCTTACCCATCTTTGGCAAAGCCAAATCTACGATGACCGTGTTGTACACTCAGAGCAAACGCCCTATCAGCAAATTGTACTCACTCGCCATAAAGATGATATTAGACTTTATTTAAACGGTGGCTTACAGTTTTCATCGATTGATGAGTATCGCTATCACGAAGCGCTTATTCATCCCGCTATGGTGCGCCATGGCAATGCAAAACGTATTTTAATTTTAGGTGGTGGCGATGGCTTAGCAGCCAGAGAGCTTTTGAAGTACCCGCAAATAGAGTCTATTACCCTAGTTGATTTAGACCCAGCAGTAGCTAGGCTTGCGCAAACTAATCACAACCTGACAACTCTTAACAAGCACTCACTCAGTGACCCTAAAGTGACGGTTATTCATCAAGATGCTTATGTGTTTATTGAGCAAAGCGAACAGCTGTTCGATATTATTTTTATTGATTTACCTGATCCAAAAGCAATCAATTTAGCACGGCTTTACAGTCAGCAGTTTTATCAACTAGTAAAAACACGATTACCAAATAACGGTATTGTAGTGACCCAGGCCACCAGTCCATTTTTTGCGAAACACGCATTTTGGTCTATCAATAATACGCTCAGTGCAGCGGGCTTTGCACACACCTTGCCTTACCATTTGAATGTGCCCTCTTTTGGCGAATGGGGCTTTGTTATGGCTTGCAATTTGATGTGTAGTAACCAACAAGTATTACCGGTTAAAACCCGCTTTTACCGCCCAGAAAATGATGCACAATTGTTTATTTTTACCCCGGATATTAGTGCTAACAATGAAAAAGTATCGACGCTTGATGAGCCTAATGTGCTGCACTATTACTTGCAGGGATGGAAATATTGGAACTAAACGAATGGATTAGCCCATTTGGGGAGTTTACAAAGTAAAGGATTACCGTTACAAAGAGAGTTAATAACAACAATAACAAGGTTTGTAATGCAGGCGCACAAACAGAGCCTAATATACTTACATATTGCAGTACTCCTATTTGGGGGGACTGCATTATTCGCTAAACTAGTCAGCCTAAGTGCATTAGATATTACCGTTTACCGAACAGCAATTGCTGGCTGTGCCTTACTGATCTTACTTACAATTCAACACAAAGCGATTAAGCTTCACTCGCGTCGCGACTACCTTATAGCCTTGTTACTTGGCGTCACTGTTGGAATACATTGGCTCACCTATTTCGCAGGTATGCAGTTAGCAGGTATTGCTGTCGGTATGATTGCCTTTTTTACTTACCCTGTTATCACGGTGTTTTTAGAGCCTTTTTTTCATGGCAGCAAACCACAGCTCAAAGATATTTTTAGCGCCTTAGTAGTAATGCTTGGTATTTATTTACTTATTCCTGATGCCAGCTTAGGCAATGATGTCACCCTAGGTATTGCTATTGGTATTTTGTCTGCGTTCTTTTTTGCTTTTCGAAATATCGTTCATAAGCGTTACTTTAGCCAATATAGCGGCCCACAAACCATGCTTTACCAAACTTGGATCGCCTGCATTATGCTGTGTGCCTTTGTCGAGGTACCGCCATTACAAGTTGATACAATAAATTGGCTGCTATTAATTACTGTAGGGGTTATTTTTACAGCAGCACCGCATTCACTGTTTGCAGCAAGCCTAAAAAACTTATCAGCTTCAACCGCTGGTTTAATATCGTGTTTGCAGCCTTTATACGGTACGTTTTTCGCTTTTTTAATTTTGCATGAGCAACCTTCAATTAGCACTCTTATTGGTGGCGCACTGGTGATTAGTGCCGCTTTTTATGAAACATGGTCAGTGACTCGTAGGTATAAGCAATAATGAAAGTATTCGCTCACAGAGGTGCCAGTGGTACCTACCCAGAAAATACTCAAAGCGCCATTATCGCCGCTGTTGATTTAGCAGTAGATGGCATCGAAATTGATGTGCAAAGCTGCCTTGATGATTACATGATTATTCACGACACTTGGCTTGATCGCACAACTTCAGGTCGCGGTAAAGTAAACGCCTGCTCCAAAGAGCAAATTCAACAATACGATGCAGGCAATGGCGAATGCGTGCCCACTTTACAGCAGGCAATCGATTGGGTTGGTGATAAAACCTTGCTTAATCTAGAGCTTAAACATACTTTTTCGTTAGACAAGTTTGTAGAGCTTATTGAGTCAAATGTCAGTGCAGGAAAAATATCTAGAGATAACCTGCTAGTCTCTTCATTTGATCACCACCAACTGATGTGGCTTAAGCAAAAACTGCCGTGGGTAAAGATTGGTGCACTTACCGCTTCTATCCCAATTAATTACAGCGAGTTTGCGCAAAAACTGCATGCCTATAGCATTCATGTAGATAAAAACTTTATAAACCATGAGTTTGTTGCTGACGCAAAACAACGCGGCCTTCAAGTTTATGCTTACACGGTCGATAAAGTGGAAGATATCGAATTAATGCTAGAGTATGGCGTAGATGGTATTTTTACTAATTTTCCGTGCCATACACAAATGACACTGCAGTCACTGTAACTCAACAAAACTAAGCTATACTGTTGAATTATGTGACATTGAATAATAAAAAATTACGCCAAAATGAATCAACACAACACCTTAATGAGTAGCTATATGCGCATTTATAATTTTATCGAACAAACATTCTTTTACACTCTTACACGTAAGATTGTCGGTAATTTAGGTTTTGTGTTTGCGTTTCAGGCCATTACTTTGATCTGGCTTTATAGCAGCCTGTCAGAGCAACAAGTTGGCATGGGACTATTTTGGTTAATGACCTTTGTTATCATCGCGAGCTTTATTTTTACTATTTTCTACATGCGCTTTTTAATTGTGCGCCCAGTGCAAGCAATGCGCGATACACTTGAGCAAATCAACCGTCATGATGCAGATTTATCTGCCAAGTTACCGCATTTTACCTACGATGAATTTCGTGATTTAAGTGAGCAGTACAATACCTTTACAGTTCATTTAGCAAATCTATTAGCCACCACATACCAAAGTGCACAAGCCAGTGCAGATAGTAGTTCAAAGATGACTCATTCAATGCAGCAAACCGCAGAAATGAGCCACCAGCAAATCAAGTTTAGCCAAACCATTACTGATTCGAGTAATCAAATAACTTCAAGCCTTGAGAATATCTCAGCGAACACTGATAGCGTGCACCATGTTAACAGTGAGCACTTAAACTTTGTAAAACACTCAGCCACTGAGTTATCAGCATTAGTTAAAAAGGTTGCGATGATCAGCCAAATTTTAGGTAACTTTTCTGCAACTGTGTCTGGCCTAAAAGAAAACAGCGAGAATATTCGCGCCATTTTAAAAATGGTTGAAGAGTTTTCTGACCAAACCAATTTACTTGCACTGAATGCTGCAATTGAAGCGGCACGTGCCGGTGAAGCTGGCCGAGGCTTTGCCGTGGTTGCCGATGAAGTTAGATCACTATCGGTTAAAGTAAACGACGCAACCCGCCAAATAACTGATTTTATTAATCAAATGAATAGTCTTGTTAGCGAAACCAATAAAGAATCTGAGCAACTAATTAGCCACTCGAGTGAAGCTGAAACAGCGATTAGCAATACCTCTACAGGCTTTAGCAATATGCTTAGCGAATTTGAGCAAAACCAACAACAACTACAGCAGATTGTTAGTGCGGTGCATTTACTTGAGCAAACCCAAACCCACACTCATCAAACTGTTGAGCAAATAGTTGCTCTGGGTGAGCAAGCTAAACAGCAGATTGATGAATCACTCGCTGACTGCCAGCAATCACACAAACTGAGCCAACAAACCCAAGAGCAGCTAAAACGCTTTGTGTAATCGGCTTTTAACTGCTGCTCTGAGTCAAACTATGTTAAAGTAGCCGCTTCTTGGCTACTTTTTTATTGACCGTGACAACACCCGCTATTGATTATGAACAACTCGCACTGCAAATAAAGCAATGGGGTAAAGACCTTGGCTTTGCAGAAGTCGGGATCACTGATATTGACCTAACGAAACATGAAGCTCAACTGCAGCGCTGGTTAGATTTAGGCTATCACGGTGAGATGGAATACATGGCAGCCCATGGTATGAAGCGAGCGCGCCCCGCAGAGCTGGTACCTGGCACGCAACGAGTCATCTCAGTAAAAATGAACTACCTGCCGCCTGATGCAAGCTTTGCTAGGAACCTCAAGCAAACAGATAAAGCGTACATCAGTCGCTATGCATTAGGTCGTGACTATCATAAATTAATTCGCAACCGCCTAAAAAAATTAGGCCAACAAATAGAGCAGCATATAGGCCAGCTAGGTTTTCGTCCTTTTGTTGATTCAGCCCCCGTGCTTGAAAGACAACTAGCCGAAAAAGCAGGCTTAGGCTGGCGTGGTAAAAACAGTTTGCTAATCAATAAAGAAGCGGGCTCTTGGTTTTTCTTAGGGGAGCTGTTTGTTGATATCCCCCTGCCTATTGATGAAGAAAATAGCTTTGAGGGCTGTGGTAAATGCGTTGCCTGTATGACACTGTGCCCAACCGGCGCGATTGTCGAACCTTATGTAGTTGATGCCCGCAAATGTATCTCTTACCTTACCATTGAATTGCAAGGCGCTATTCCTGAAGAGTATCGCCCACTGTTAGGTAATCGCGTTTATGGCTGTGATGACTGCCAATTAGTTTGCCCGTGGAATCGCTATGGCCAGCTGACCGATGAAGCCGACTTTCACCCAAGAAAACAACTTAAAGATCAAGACTTACTGACCTTATTTGCTTGGGATGAGGCAACCTTTCTAAAAAATACTGAAGGCAGCCCTATACGCCGCATTGGTCACGAGCGCTGGTTAAGGAACCTCGCTGTCGGATTAGGTAACGCTGATTACAATGAGCAGATAATTGAGGCTTTAGCGCAAAGGTTAACAACCGCTACAGCTTTGGTCGCTGAGCATATCGAGTGGGCGCTTGAGCAGCAAAAAAATAAGCGCCAGTTAAGGCTTCGTAAAACTGCGCGCTTAATTCGCATTGTTGAAAAAGGGCTGCCCAGAGATGCTTGATAGCTTAAGTTGTAACTTACTGCTTTAATAATTGCGATAAATCATTTTCAATCTCTTTGAATGCCGCTTTTACTCCCTGAACTGACTCTTCACGTGCAACAGAGTTTTGAATGGTTTCGTCGACCTTTTGATAGATAAAAACCTCTTGGTCCTCATCTAAGCCCATGGTTGGTATACGTCGTTCTAAGTCTTCTTGAAGCTGCTTAAATACAGCCTCGTTATTTACACGATTTTCATTTAGAAGTTCGATGAGTCCCGAAAACTTGCTGTGAACTTTACCTACAGCATCATTAAGTTGTTGCTGTTGTCTGAGCAATTCTTTTTTTGTGATGATCGCTTTAAGCTGCTGTTCTGTAACACTGACTAAAAAGCAAGTATGATCCCGAATTCGGCCATGCTTATCAGGGTCTTGGTCTGGCATATTTAAGATTAGTAAGCTGATCATTTCGTAATTGACTAAAATTCGATTCGAAAATTCATGGAGTCGGCCTTTATTTTTGAGCATTTCAAATAACTCAATAACGATTGGCGAACACATGCCCGAAATTGAAAAGTGCTCAATGCCAGACTCTAAGCGAAACTCAACATTGCTTTGTAAATCAAATGAGCTTAGACAGTTAAGCAGAGCCTTGCCCAGCTCTTGCTCATCTTCAATAGCACCTATATGCTCGATATAGTTGACTATTTGCCCCATTTCACTGCTGTTTGCCATGGCATTAAATGCTGTTGAAGTCGCATCTTCAACTTGTTGCTCTAGCGATTCTTTTTCTATCAATACTTGATGTAAGTGCTGCAGTTTAAGCTTTAATTCTTCATGCCCGAATGGTTTAACTATATAGTCCTCAGCTCCAACTGAATAGCCTTCCATACGCTCTTCAACCGTTCCTCTTGCTGAAACAAACATAACGATTATTTTCTCGGTATTTGGATTCTCTTTTAGTTTTCGACAAACATCATAACCACTCATTTGTGGCATACTCACATCAAGCAGAATAACCTGAGGATCAAACTCTTCAACTACTGCCAAACACTCTGGACCGCTACTGACCATTTTCAGTTCAAAGTCGAGCTCTTCAAGAATCTCTTCAATTATTTCTAAGTTAAATGGTTCATCATCGACGGCTAAAATTCTCTTTAAGGCCATGTCTAACACTTCCGTTTTATTAATTTAACTTTACAGATCTATCTTCATTCGCTAAGTGTTGAGGTAGATCTATCCTCAATGGAAGCTTTACTAAAATAGTTGCACCTCCATATTCATTATTTCTTGCCGTAATCGTTCCTTGATGTAAGGCTACAAATTCACGACAAATAGCTAAACCAAGTCCTGTACCTCCAGCACCACTATTGGTTTTACTACTTTGCTCAAACTTCGCAAAAATTTTTTCAAGTTCAGACTCGGGAATTCCTATACCACGATCTATTACTGATATTTCAGCCATTTCATTATTCATAGTTAGCTGAATATCTATCTCACTGGCAGGCTCACTAAATTTAAGTGCATTACCAAGCAAGTTGCGCATTATTTGGTTTATCTGCTCTTCGTCACAATCGAGCAAAATACTTTTCTCAAAGCCAATTAAACGAATAGCAATATTTCTCTCAAGAGCAGTCCCTGAGACATCATCAATACTGGTTTTTATAATACTGCTAAGGTTATGTTTTTGCGGATTAAAGGGAAATTTACCAACATCCAGTTTTGAAAGATCAAGCAAATTATTAAGCAGTGACAATAAGCGCTCACCACTTTGTTCTATACGCGATAAATACTTATTTAACTTGTCTTTACTCAGATCATTATTGGCAACTTTATCAAGTCCAAAACGAGCAAAACTTAAGATTGAATGCATTGGCGTTCTGAGTTCATGAGACATATTCGCTAAAAATTCAGACTTACTTAAGTTTGCAGCTTCAGCCACATCTTTTGCGTGCTCTAGCTGAGCTGTTCGCGCTTTTACCTCTTCTTCAAGCAAATCTTTTGCTTCAAGTAGCAAATCTTCCTTTTCTTTTAAGTGTGTAACGTTTTTAAAGATCCCCGCTAACGCAATCTCGCCATGATGATCTATTTCATTAAACGATCCCACTAATGGAATATCATTGCCATCTTTATTAAGCATTCTTAGATCACAGCTAAATTGGCGGTTTTTACTTAGCGTCGTAATTTTTTCTTTAATACGTGTTATTGAAGGCGCATCAAAAAAATCAAATACCGAACAGCTTTCAAATTCATGGTGCTGTTTATCAAATAATTGTTCACAGGCATCGTTAGTTTCGATTACCTTTCCGCATCGTTCAAATAAAATAATAGCGTCGGGAGTATGCTTAAAAATAACTCTTAATAAACTGTCCTTTTCTATAAGCGCATCAACGGTACTCTGAAGTCTTTCAACAAGTTCTGAATTATGACGTTTGAGAAGCTCTGTTTGCCATAGTTTATGAACTGATTGCAATAAACCATTATCATCAATCGGTTTGATCAAAACATCTTCAACACCCTGACGAATGGCAGCAACCATGGAAACTTGATCAGGCTTTGAGGTATATAATAAACAACGACTTTCAGGCTGCAACGACTTCAGCTTTATAAACAATTCAAGCCCTGTTCCATCTTCAAAAGTAAAATCACTAATCAATAAATCAATTGCATGCTCATGAATTAACTCCATTGCAAAGCTCATGTTATCAGCGGTGATGGTTTTGATATGCGCGCCCTTTAAGTTTTGCGCTATTTTTTGTAACCGGTCGGGACAATGATCAACGAGCAATACAGTAGGAAGTTTGAGAATATTGTCGCTGTCTAATTCTAATATTCCCTCTAGAAGCGTGCTTATCTCTTTATTTGCGAAAAAAGGGTATATAACAACGGCATTAGGTAAGAGACGGTTAATTTCACTAAAATGTTCAAGTAAGTCACTGCGTTGTGCTTTCGGTGCGAGTAATAAGAAATGCTCTTGAGAAAAGTCATTCATTAGTTCTTCAATGATACTTGTTGGCACCCCATGTGAAGCAGCAACGAGATCATATTGCTGTTTTAGAACGGTATCATCTATCATTGAAAAGTGTAATAGCTCAACTTCGCAACCGATAAGCTCGAGTAGAACTTTTACACGCATCGCAAGTACACTATTACTATCAACTATTAATATTTTTCGCACCGTAAATAAGACTCACTATAAAAACTGACCTTTTTAGCGTAGTCTAAAAATCTTTTACCGCACAATTTACACCGTATTTTTTTACTAGTTTTTTGAGAAGGTTAAGGTTGCAAGTGCTTACCCAAAATTGTCAAGCCATAAGCTTTATCATCCATAATTGCAATTTCTGGAAGCTCTCCCCAAACCTTGTAGTCAAAGCGATTAAACAGTTTTATACTGGGTAGGTTGTGGCTGAATATAAAAGCTAATAACACCTTGATATCAAGTGTTTTTGCATGCTGTTCTGAAAATATAAGCAGTTGCTTTCCTAGCCCTTGCCCTTGAGCCTGCTGGGTGATGTAAATACTAATCTCAACCGTGCCATCGTAAGCTGGGCGGCCATAAAAAGACTTATAACTTAACCAAGCAATTACTTTACCTTGTTGCTCAAAAACAAAGATAGGTCTTTTTTCTGTATGGCTATCAAACCAAGCTTGTTTGTCTGCCACCGACACCTCTTCGGTATCTGCGGTAACCATACGCCCAGGGATGGTCTCGTTATAAATCGCGACTATATCAGTTAAATCGTTTTGTGTTGCTTTGCGAATCGTCATAAATAGCTGAAATTAAATGATCACTTTGCTGCATATTAGCGTATATTCATCACAAATAACTAGCGGGAAATAACTATGTATAAATATGCTTTGTTACTTGCAGCAGGTCTAATAACAACCAACCTTGCAGCACAAACCACAGAGACGGTACCAACAGCTAAAGCAAGCAGCCAATGTGATGATTTTACCAATGTCACAATGAGAAAGTTGCGTTCAAAAGAGTCTATTAATTTTTGTGAATTCAAAGATAAACCACTCTTAATAGTAAATACCGCTAGTAATTGTGGTTTTACCGGCCAGTTTGAAGGTTTAGAAGCCATTCATAAAGAATATAAAGACCAAGGCTTAGTTGTGCTAGGTTTTCCATCAGATGACTTTTTTCAAGAAGAAGACGATGAAAAAGACACGGCAAAAGTATGTTTCATCAATTATGGCGTAACCTTCAATATGTTGGCTACCAGTGCCGTTCGTGGTAGCGATGCGAACCCAATATTCAAACACCTAAACGAAGCAACCAGCTCACCTAACTGGAACTTTTACAAATATTTAGTGTCTGCAGATCGTAAGACAGTGCAACGCTTCAATAGTAAAACTAAGCCACAATCGCAAACTTTACGCGATGCAATTGAAGCTGAGCTGACTGCAAAATAAATTTAATTTTTCGTTCGGTAAATATTGAACTAAACTAGTGATTTAATACTAAAACACACATTAGGGAGATGTTATGGCAGTAGCCAGTGCAAGACACATTCTCGTAGACAGTGAAGCTCACTGTTTAGATTTAAAACAGCAAATTGAGCAAGGAGCTGACTTTGCAGAGCTTGCTCGTGCTCATTCTAATTGCCCATCAGGTCAAGATGGCGGCGCATTAGGTGAGTTTGGCCCTGGCATGATGGTTCCAGAGTTCGACAAAGTCGTATTCTCTGCACCAATTAACCAAGTACAAGGCCCAGTGCAAACCCAGTTTGGTTATCATCTTCTAGAAGTAACAAGCCGTACTGACTAATTAACAAATTGATTTCAAAAAGCCGCTTCACAGCGGCTTTTTTTTGCAAAGGACACCATCATGCAATTACTAGGCTCTACTACCTCACCTTTTGTACGCCGTATTCGGATTTGGGCGACACTTAATAACCTACCTATTGATTTTGTTAATTTGGATATTTTCTCTGAGCAAGACAGACAAACCATGATAGCTCATAACCCTGCCAGAAAAATTCCTGTGTTAATCGACCATGATTTTACCTTATGTGATTCCAACTCAATTATTCGCTACCTGCTCGAAAAAGCTGATCAGCCGTTACTTAGCTGGCAGCAAGAGAACTACTTAACCATTATCAATGCCTGCAATGATTCACTGGTAGAAATTTTACTTTGTCAGCGTTCAGGGTTTGATACCAACAGCGACAAACTATTTTTTAATTTACAGAATGAACGAATTGTTGAAACATTAGCCTATTTAAATACTCATTTATCGGAGCCAGTATTTAAAAGCTGTGAATACCTCAACATCAGTTTATACTGCTTGCTAGATTGGATCCGCTTCCGCGAATTAACTGATTTTAGCCAACTAGAAAACTTAGTTGGTTTTTATCATAAATTCGCCGATAAAGCGGCGGTACAACAAACAGATCCACGAATATAAAGATAAGGGTTACGCAAATGAGCGATATCGAAATTGAATCAGAATTAGTTAGCTTTGTAGAGAAAGTTCGTTTGAACGAATCTATGTGGGCACTGGGTGCCGAAGATGGTGGTTTTGTTGTCTGTGAATCAAACCAGTTTAGCGACACAGATGTGCTATTACTTTGGGGTACTGAAGACGCTGCAAAAGCACAATGTAAAGATGAGTGGCAAGACTATACCCCTGTTGAAATTGGCCTAGACGAATTTCTTGATGAGTGGGTTGAAGACCTTAACGAAGATGATGCGCTTATTGGTTTAAACTGGAACGATGATCAAGTATGCGTTGAAATCGAACCGGTTGGTTTAGCTAAAGCTCTTTGCGATTAATCGCAATCCTTAAGCTTATAACGACACGGCCGTATTTATGGCAGTGTCGTTAAGCTGGAAACTTGATACTTATCAGGTATACTCTTCGACACATCTTTATTATCAAGGTATTAGGTTGAAGTCCCATCTTGGTCGTAGGCCCTTTTCGGCCATGGAATTACATACCCTGTATAATGGTTACATTTATGGTGATCAGCGTTTAGCACGTGAACAAGCTAAGCATTGGCACTTTTGGCTGCCTTTATTTGCCTATTACACCGGTGCCTACAGCGATGAAATTGGCCATTTAACCCTTGAGAATATTGTCACCCTTGATGGAATTCGCTGCTTTGATTTTCATACACATGGCAAGATAAAACCCCGCTATGTGCCTATCCACAATGCATTACTCGATGCAGGACTTGACCAATACTTAGGCTATTTAAATGAACAAAATCAGCAACGACTGATGTTTGATTTACCCGCTAAATCTGGTCGCTACAGCGAAAAAGTACGTATTTGGTTTTCGGGTGAAGGTGAACGCGCTGGTTATTTACAAAAGTGCGCTATTCCTACTGTTGATCAGCAAGGTATGAAAACCGCGATAAGCAGTTTACGGCTCAACTTTGAACAACAAGTGCGAATTCATGCACTGCAAGCCAGCTGCAAAGACGCCTTTAACTACTTACTTGGTTTTAAAGATTTCAACGAACAACGCTTTGCTGATATGCAATTATTAAATACCGTGCTGCAAAACGTCCGACAAATAAACCCGCAACTGCATTGGCAGCGTTTCATTGACCGCCATAATTAACTGACAAACTTTGTTACTAACTATTTATTACTGTTCAAATTAAAACCTGATAGCATGGTGATTCGCCCCTCATAGCAGGTGCCTTTCTAACAACAAAAAATCAGGGATACTTATGTTCTTAAAAAGCCTATTAACGGTGAGTGTTGCACTTGCTGTTAGCTCTGCCCATGCCAATGAATATGTTATCGAAAAGCTTGCCAAGCCTAGCTCACAACAAGTAGAACTTACGCTTGATCCTGCCAAAGACAATTTTTCTGGTCATACCGAAATTGCTTTAGAGGTTCTAAAAGCAACCAATTATATCGAATTAAACGGTATTGATTATGCAGTTAGCATGGCGAAAATTTTAGGTGCAGAAAACTGTGACCTAAATGCTGAAATGCTAAAAACAGGCAAAGTTAAATTCGCTTGTGAAGAAAAAATTCAGCCAGGCAAATACACTTTAAAAGTTGATTTTACCGCACCTTATAACCGCCAAAGTGTTGGTTTATATAAAACTTTAGATCAAGGCACACCTTATCTTTTCACGCAATTTGAAATGAGCGATGCGCGTCGTGCATTCCCCGTTTTTGACGAGCCAAGTTATAAAATTCCATTTCAGCTAACTATCACAGCGCCAACATCACAAAAAGTGTATGCCAATACACCGGTTTTAAAAACCAAAGTTGATGGCGATATGACAACGCACTTTTTTGACAAAACACCACCGATTCCTTCTTACTTAGTCGCTATGGCTGTTGGCCCGTTTGAAGAGCTTGAAATTAAAGGCATGCCAATCCCTGGCCGCGTATTGACTCCACAAGGTAAAATTCACCTTGCTGATTACGCAAAAGAAAATATGCCGCGAGTGTTAAAAGCGCTAGAAGATTATTTTGGCATTCCTTACGTATACAAAAAGCTAGACTCAGTGGCAGTGCCAGAGTTTCCATTTGGCGCAATGGAAAACGCAGGCCTAGTGACTTACCGTGAAGACATTTTACTAGTAGACCTAGCAACAGCAACGCGCAGCAAAAAAGAGCGTAATGTATCAATCATTGCCCATGAGTTAGCTCACCAGTGGTACGGTAACCTAGTGACTATGAAGTGGTGGAATGATTTATGGTTAAACGAAGCATTCGCAAGCTGGATGGCAGCGAAAATCACTGCACAAATCAACCCAGAATTTGAGTCTCACTTAGACTTACCACAAAATCATGTAATGGCACTGGATGCGCGTTTAAGTACTAAACCTATCCGTAAGCCAATCAAAACTGAAGCTGACATCATGGATGGCCTTGGCCTTGCCTACAGTAAAGGTAGCGCGGTTTTATCTATGGTTGAAAACTGGATTGGCGAAGAGGCATTCCAGCAAGGTATTCGTGCTTACTTGAAGAAATTCTCGTATAAAAATGCAGAAGCTGCTGATCTATGGCAAGCACTAGGCGAAGCGTCTAATAAAGATGTGGCAAGTGTTCTTAAATCGTTTATCGAACAGTCATCTTTCCCACTTATTAAAGTAACGCAAGATGGTAAGAAAATTAATATCAGCCAAAGCCGCTTTGTAAATGCTGGCGTTGATGCACCAGCACAACTTTGGAATGTTCCGGTTGCAATTAAGTATGGTGCGGGCGACAAAGTTAAAACCGCAAATGTACTGCTGAATAAAGAAACACAGCAACTGACTCTCGACTTTGAACCTGAGTGGATCTACCCAGATCAAGGTGCCATGGGTTATTACCGCTGGGTATTAGATGATGCTCAGTTTAATGCCCTGTTAGAGAACGCTGCTGACAAGCTAACGGTACGTGAGCGCTTAGCGCTACTTTCTGCGGTTGATTCATTACTTGATGCAGGTGTTATCTCTGCGGCTCACTTAATGCAAACTTTAGAAGCCTTTGTGAGTGATGCTCACCCATTAGTAGCAAACACAGCATTAGGTTACCTTGCTTCTCAAAAACGCGTATTCGAAGACGACAGTAACCGAGACCTATGGCCTAAGTTTATTCGAAACAGCATTGCACCTGCTGCTAAGCAATATGGATTAACGGCAAAAACAGATGAAGACGCGGCGGTATCGCAATTACGTGCGCAAGTTATTGCCCGTTTAGGTTTTGATGGTCAAGATCAAAAAGTCATTGATACCGCAAAAGCACAAGCGGCACTGTACTTAAACAACCCTGAAAATGTTGACCCATATTTAGCCTCAACTTACTTAAACCTTGCTGCTTACCATGGCGATGCAAAGTTACTTGAAAAGTACAAACAAACCTTTAAAACCACCAAAGATCCACAAGTGCGTACTAAGATGCTGGCAGCGATGGGTTACTTTGGTAAACCTGAGTTACAAAAAGCGGTTCTAGAATACAGCTTAACAGATAACGTAACAGCCTCTGATATGCGTACGTTATTAGGTGGTTTAGGCTATGGTAAAGAGCGTGAAGCACTGTTTATTGAGTGGATTTACAACAATTACGATGCTATCACTAAGAACTTACCACCGTTCTTTGTACCAAATTTACCGTTCTTCACGACGGCAAGCTGCGATGCGAAAAGCCTAGAGAAAACCAAAGCCTTCTTCAACGATAAAATCACTGAAGTACCAGGTTATGCACGTTCTCTTAGTAAGCTTGAAGAAAGCATTAATGATTGTATTGCACTGAAAAACCGTGAGTTAAATTCGGTGAATAGCTTCCTTAAGCGCTAATTAAAGCAAATGCGAAAAGGGCCACAATGTGGCCCTTTTTTATTGCGCTAAAATAGCAGTTAACTTAGTTATAAATTGCTCTGCAGCTTCAGGTGAGGTGACTTTAAATGCAATACCATAATGAATGGGCTGTGCACTTTTATGAATGCGAGTTGGAAAACGGGTCATTTCACTTATTACATACAAATGCCAGTTTGCTCTGTTTGTAATTTAAACGCGAGATTGAGCCTTCACAAAAGCGTCTTAAATCAAGCCACTGTGATACCACTTCAGGCTCAGTCAAACTGCGCTTATGAACTCGGTTATTAACCGCATAAGCCACAGTGTCTTTATCAATTAAAGCAAAGTCTTGCACCGACTCAGGTAATCTAAATAAATCACTCACTTCCTCAGTTTGCGGCGCAAAGCGTGCAACCCAATGTTGATTGTTTTTGTTATAACTAAATAAATAACTGTTTGTATGTTTATCAAAAATTAAAGTTCGGCCAATATCATCAGCAATGACACGCGGTTTAGCCGCAGCAACACGAGTGTATTGCAATGTATGCGGCTCACCTAAGATAAACATGATCAGGTCTTCATCAGCGCCCCACGCATGGTAGCCAACAGGCTCAATCCATTCAAAAATTCGGCTCGCGGCAGGCTCTTCTGCTAATGGATACTGCCATAACTTTTGCTTACCATCTGCTTCGACCACGATTGCCGACAAGGCTTGCTGATTTGGCATTAGCGTTGGCGAGTATTCACTGACAGCAGTATTGGTGATATTCACGCTGCTCTTAGATGCAAAGTCATAAAACGCAATATCGGTTTGTGACTGGCCATTTTCGCCAACAACTTCATGGGTGTAGTAAAGCCCAGTATCAACTAAAAATGGTTGATTATTATAAGTTTTATCATCGGTTACTCGCGACACCTGCATACCATATGGGGTGTCTAAATCGGCAAGTAATATTTCGCTTTTAGGCATCGCTGCATGTGCGTGACTGGTAAACAATGTCCCTGCTGCGACGAAAAGTAAAGACGAAATCAATTTCATGTTGTTCTCTCGTTTTAATTTTTATCAGCCCATGATAGCGTTAATTAATCCGCCAGTCACTTGACCTTACCATGCTCGACCTTTATAACTAGGACGTGTTCGTTTTTTATCGGTTTCTACTGATTGATTTTATGCACGGTAATACCAATCGAGTTATGCCACTGACCATTTAACACACTAGAATGGTTAAATTTTTAAGCCGACTGGTATCAACAATAACGAGAATAATTATGTCAGCTAAACACCCTATCATCGCTATTACCGGTTCATCTGGGGCGGGAACTACCACAACCACCAATGCAATTAAGCACATTTTTAGAAGCTTAAGCATTGATGCCGCCTTCATCGAAGGCGATAGCTTTCATCGTTATACTCGCCCTGAAATGGATAAAAAAATCCGTGAAGCACAACAAGAAGGTAAGCACATTAGCTACTTTGGCCGAGAAGCTAATGATTTTGGTGCCCTTGAAGAGCTTTTTTACCAATATGGCGAAACCGGCCAAGGTAAAATCAGACGTTACTTACATACTTTCGACGAAGCGGTGCCTTATAACCAACTTCCAGGAACTTTTACCCCTTGGCAAGATTTAGAATCAAATACAGATATCTTATTCTATGAAGGTCTTCATGGTGGTGCTGTCGATGAGAATCATGATGTTGCTAAGCATGTCGATTTATTGATTGGCATGGTGCCAATTATCAACCTTGAGTGGATCCAAAAACTCATTCGCGACACCTCTGAACGAGGCCATTCGCGAGAAGCGGTAATGGGCTCTATTGTGCGTTCAATGGATGACTACATTAACCACATTACCCCGCAGTTTTCACGTACTCATATCAACTTCCAGCGAGTGCCGACGGTTGATACCTCAAACCCATTCAGCGCAAAAGATATTCCTTCTTTAGACGAAAGCTTTGTTGTGATTCGTTTTCGTGGCATAGATGACGTCGATTTTCCGTACTATTTGAGCATGATTGAAGGCAGCTTTATGTCTCGTATCAATACGCTTGTGGTACCTGGAGGCAAAATGGGCTTAGCAATGGAGCTTGTGCTAACCCCGTTGATCAAAGATATTATTTTGAAAAAACGCGCCCTTGAAAATTTAGCCCCGGTTGACTTGCCGATTTAACTCACTCGGGTACACTGCTGACTCTGGTGAAAACAATGGAGTCGTCGCCTTGAAACAAACATTACGTGTTATTGTTGGTTCAAAGAACCCCGTTAAAATTAACGCGGCTAAACATGTCTTTAGTCTTTATTTCCCACATCATACCATTGAGTGCAAAGGTGAAGATGCACCTTCTGGCGTACCTGATCAGCCACTAGGTGAAGATGAAACCCGTATCGGCGCTGAAAATCGCGTTAAGTATTGCCAAGATCACTTTGACGCCGATTTTTATACAGCAATGGAAGGTGGCGCAGAACAATTTAGTTATGGCGCTGCAACCTTTGCCTTTGTAGTGATTGCAAACAAGCAGCAATTTAGCGTGGGTCGCAGTAGCAACCTACCGTTACCGCAACCTTTTTACGATGCCTTGCTAGCTGGTAAAGAACTAGGTGATGTCATGGATGAGGCATTCAATACCGTTAATATCAAACAACAAGGTGGTGCTATTGGCTTATTAACCAATCATCTTGCCACGCGCGAAAGTACTTATGTACAAGCGCTGACATTGGCCATGGCGCCATTTTCACACCCTACCCTATTCAACCAGTAATTAGGATAACCATGAAGTATAGCCACGTATTATTCGATGCCGATGAAACGCTTTTTAGCTTTAATGCATTTGAAGGTTTAAAAGTGATGTTTGCACATTACGGCGTAGAATTTACTGAGTCAGATTATCATCATTACCAAGCAACCAATAAGCCGCTGTGGGTTGCATATCAAAAGCACGAAATTACCGCCAGTGAACTACAGATAACTCGCTTTACCGAGTGGGCAAATAAACTCGATGTACCAGCAAAAGAGCTTAACGATGGCTTCTTGGATGCTATGGCCTCTATTTGTGTGCCATTACCTGGTGCAGTTGACTTGCTTACAAAGTTAAAACCACACGCCAAGCTAGGCATTATTACCAATGGGTTTGCTAAGTTACAACAAAAACGCCTAGAGCACACCGGTTTACAGGATATGTTCGATTGGCTGGTTATTTCAGAGTTAGTCGGTAAAGCAAAACCTGCCCCAGAGATTTTTCAACATACATTTCAATTAATGGGCAATCCACCAAAAGAGCAGATTTTAATGGTAGGCGATACAGCTGCCAGTGATATTTTAGGTGGTCACAATGTGGGTATCGACACGTGTTGGTTACAACACCCAGGAGTTGAGCTACCTGAAGATATTAAACCAACTTATCAAATCAATCAGTTGGTCGAGCTTGAAGCTATTCTAGGCTTATAATTCTTGATAATAGTTTGGCAAAAAAAATGACGCTTAAAGCGTCATTTTTTATAACTGTAATATGCTTGCGATTAAGCTGTCGCTACTTCTAAGCCTGGTGCTGGCATAGTCACTGGGGAATCGAAAGTTGCCCATTCCCATGCTGACTCAGTCGCCATAATTTTACGAAGTAGTTTATTGTTTAAATCATGGCCTGATTTATAAGCCGTGATTTTACCTAGAATGTTGTGGCCAGTCATAAACATATCGCCCACACAGTCTAAGATCTTGTGTTTAACAAACTCATCGCTATAACGTAAGCCGTTTGGATTTAGTACTTTAAACTCATCCAATACAACTGCGTTATCCATGCTACCACCTAATGCTAGGTTGTTAGCGTGCATATACTCGATATCTTTCATAAAGCCGAAAGTACGTGCGCGGCTGATTTCTTCAGTGAAGCTTTGTGCCGTGATATCTAAACCGATACGTTGGCGGCTTTCATTGATTGCTGGGTGATCAAACGCAATTTCAAAATCGATGTGGAAACCATCGTATGGTTCTATCTCAGCCCATTTATCGCCTTCTTCAATACGTACTTTTTCTTTAATACGAATAAAGCGCTTAGCTGCATTTACTTCTTTAATGCCGCCTTTCTGTAACAAATAGATGAATGGTAATGCACTACCATCCATGATTGGTACTTCTGAGCTGTCTAATTCAACAATTAGATTATCAATACCCATTGCCGCTACCGCCGCAATAAGGTGCTCAGTCGTTGATAAACGAACACCATCTTTGTTTGTCAAACAGGTACACAGTTGCGTATCACCAACGGCTTCTGGTGTTGTTTCAAAATCAACAACCGGATCAAGGTCTACGCGACGAAATACTATCCCAGTATTTGCGCTCGCAGGTCGGAGAGTAATAGTGACCTTCTCACCTTTATGAAGTCCAATTCCTATGGCTTTGACTACTTCTGCAATCGTACGCTGTTTAATCATAGGTTCGCTCACTTATAGTTACAGTTAGACGGCGAATTGTATCATAAATACATTCAACTGCCAATTTGTTTATTTATCGAACAAAATTACCAACAAAAACTGTCTTAGTCAGCTTGCTTTCTTAGGAAAGCTGGAATGTCGAAGTAATCGCCACCCTCTGATTTATCAGACTTTTTGCTGCTCTCAGTGCTGCTAGATACTGAGCTGCTCGTTGTACTTTGTTGTACTGGCTCTTGCTTTTCAGACGCAGATGACATGCTTACATCATCACCGCTGCTTTGACTTGCAAAGCTTGGTACATACATGCTGCTAGTTGTTTGGTTCATTGAGCTTTGTACATCAGAACCTGATGCTTTCTTAAAGCCATTATCAACAATGCCAAACTGTGGACGACGATCACCGCCTAAACCTGTTGCAACAACCGTTACACGTAACTCGTCGCTCATTTCAGGGTCAATTACCGCACCCACAACCACTGTTGCGTTTTCTGACGCAAGTGCTTTAACGTGGTTACCAACAATTTCAAATTCTTCAATCGCGATATCCATACCTGCCGTGATATTAACTAGGAT
This sequence comes from Pseudoalteromonas sp. S1650, assembly GCF_005887195.1. Classification (NCBI taxonomy): domain Bacteria; kingdom Pseudomonadati; phylum Pseudomonadota; class Gammaproteobacteria; order Alteromonadales; family Pseudoalteromonadaceae; genus Pseudoalteromonas; species Pseudoalteromonas sp. S1650. Next base: position 176,228 of record NZ_PNDF01000023.1, read on the forward strand.
ACCTTTAGCGCCTGTTAAATCGACATCTTCAAGTAGCGGGCTTGAGATAGCCGCTTCTGCAGCTTCTTGCGCACGGTCAGGGCCAGACGCAGATGCTGTGCCCATCATCGCAGTACCCATCGCTGACATAACTGTACGTACGTCGGCGAAATCCACGTTGATTAGACCAGAACGTGTGATTAGTTCTGCAATACCTTGTACCGCACCAAATAATACGTCATTCGCTTTTGCGAAGGCATCTAATAGTGTAGTGCCTTTACCTAAAACTTTAAGCAATTTATTGTTCGGAATTGTAATAAGTGAATCTACAGTTTCTGACAATTCATTAATGCCTTGTTCAGCAGCTGCAGCACGCTTTTTACCTTCAAAGTCAAACGGGCGCGTTACAACAGCAACCGTTAAAATGCCTAACTCTTTAGCAATTTTAGCAACCACTGGTGCAGCACCTGTACCCGTACCACCGCCCATACCTGCTGCGATGAATACCATATCAGCGCCTTCTAAGCTGGCACGGATAGTCTCAGCGTCTTCTTCAGCAGAATTACGACCCACTTCAGGGTTAGCACCCGCACCTAGACCAGAGGTGATTTGTGTACCTAGCTGTACAGTGACATCTGCTGATGAATTACGTAATGCTTGTGCATCCGTATTCGCAGCAATGAAACGTACACCTTCAATTTGTTGTTTTACCATGTGCTCAACAGCGTTACCGCCGCCACCGCCCACGCCAATTACTTTAATGACAGCTTCTTCGCTGTGCTGTTCCATCATATCAAACATGTTTACTCTCCGACTTGAGTCTTAAAACTCACCTTGGAACCATTTAGTAATACGGTTCCACCAATTATTATCACCTTCTGCTTTCGACTTTTGTGCATTCATCGATTGCATTGTACGGCCGTATTGTAACAAACCAACCGCGGTTGCGTACGAAGGATCATCTACATAATCTGTCAAACCAACAATCCCGATTGGTTTGCCAATTCTGACCGGCATTTGGAAAATGTCTTCTGCCACTTCCATTGCACCCGTCATTTTTGCTGTTCCGCCAGTAATGACGAGACCTGCAGCAATTTGGTCTTCAAAACCTGAGCGGCGGATTTCTTCCATCGCCAACTCGAATAATTCTCTAAAACGAGGCTCAACAACCTCAGCTAAGGTATGGCGCGACATAATACGCGCTGGTCGGCCACCCACACTCGGTACTTCAATAGTGTCTTCGTTGCTTGCCATCTGGCTACTCGCACATGCATATTGTACTTTGAGTGACTCAGCATGTGATATAGGCGTTCTAAATATTTTTGCAATATCACCAGTCACTTGGTTACCGGCTACAGGAATAACGGCTGAGTGGCGAAGCGCACCATTAATATAAATGGTGATATCCATGGTACCGCCACCAATATCTAACACGGCTACACCCAGTTCTTTTTCGTCATCTGTAAGTACTGAGTAACATGATGCCAGTGCCGTGAAGATCAACTGATCGACTTCAAGGCCACAACGCTCAACACATTTCTCGATATTCTTTGCCATATCGTTTGAGCAAGTAATAATGTGCGCGCGAGCTTCCATACGTACACCGCTCATGCCAAGTGGGTTTTTAATCCCTTCTTGCATATCGATGCTGTACTCTTGTGGCAATGCATGTAGCATTTTTCGTTCTGCCGAAATAGGCACTGAACGCGCAATGTGGATGACATTTTCAATATCTTCGTCTGTCACTTCCGTGTTGTTAATTGCCACTACACCGCTTTCATTTTGGCACTGGATATGTTTTCCAGAAATCCCTAAATAAACAGAGCTAATACGGCAATCAGCCATTAGCTCAGCTTCATCTATAGCTCGACGAATCGATTCAGAAACAAGGTTAAGGTCGTTAACGCCGCCTTTATCCATACCATGCGATACTTGGCTGCCAACACCCACAATGCTTAGTTTGTTATCTGCGGTGATTTCACCAACGGTGGCCACAACTTTCGATGTGCCAACGTCTAATCCAATCACTAGGTTTCTTTCTGCTGACTTGGTCATGCCTTACTCTTATTTTCTAATTGTTCTTCTTGCACTGGCTTCCAGCTCACTGCAAGACCGGTATCATACCGTAAATCAACAACATCGATTTGTGCATCTGCACGTTGTTCCATGCGCGGATACACGTCAATAAAACGCTGTACACGCTTTGCTTTTTCTTTGCGGCCTAAGTTCAGGCGAATGCCGTTATCAAGCCATAACTGCCACGAAAAGCGCTCAGAAAGCGCTAAACTAGTCAGCTCTAAGTTATTCACTTTGAGCATTTCTTGAAATTGACTAAATGCTGTCCACGCCTCAATCTCACTGCCTTCAGGGCCGTATAATTGTGGCAAGCTTGTGGGTAATTTATCACTACTTGCTTGGAACACTTCGCCAGCTTGGTTTAACAGCATATCACTGTTCCAATGAGCTACAGCTTGATGTTCAACAACATATACTTGCAGGGTATCTGGCCATTGCTTTCTGACCGATGCCGTTGCCACCCACGGCAAGCTTTGTACTAAGCGTTGCACATGTTTTACGTCTAATTCAAAAAAACTCGATAAGTCGGCTTTTTTTATTGCACCAATAATTGCTTTCTCATCAGTATATTGGGGCTGTCCAAGTACTGATAAATGCTTTATTTGTGCGTCTTTGTTTTCTACCAACCAATCTGAGACGCCCGTGGTGATTTTTACTAATGCAAAAATCACGACTAGAAAAAAGCTCACACCAAAAATCAACGACCAATTTAGTTGCTGTTTTAATTGTTGCGCTTTTTCTAAAAAAGGATGCATATTAAAGGGTTTGCTCCAAAATGCGAACAACTAATTGCTCAAAGCTTGCACCATTCGCTTTCGCTGCCATGGGCACTAAAGACTTTTCTGTCATGCCTGGTACCGTATTTACTTCTAATAAGTAAAAGTTACCTTGCTGATCACGCATCGCATCAACACGCCCCCAACCACTTGCACCCACTAAATCAAATGCTTTTAATGCCATATCTTGCAACAATTCAGTTTCTTGCGCAGATATATCTGCAGGGCAATGATACTGAGTTGTATTCGATTGATACTTAGCTTGATAGTCATAAAAGCCATTTGGCGTCGTCATCTCAATGACAGGCTGAACATCTTGCCCAAGTACAGCAACAGTAAATTCACGGCCAGTGATCCATTGCTCAACAAGCACTTGGCTATCAAACTTAAATGCAGCGTTAAGCGCCGCATCGAGTTGCTCAGCGCTGCTTGCTTCTGCCATACCAATGCTTGAGCCTTCATGTGACGGTTTTACCATCACTTTGCCAAACTCATTAATAATCGCTTGGCTATCAAACTCATGGCGGCTATCAACAACAGTGTAAGGTGCTGTGCTTAGCCCCATTGCTTTAAATAAGTGCTTACAACGCACTTTATCCATCGCAAGCGCAGAACCTAAAACGTCACTGCCAGTATATGGGATACCCATAAATTCAAGTGCACCTTGAATAGTGCCATCTTCGCCACCACGACCATGCAGAGCAATAAACACACGTTCAATGTTTAGCTCTTTTAATTGCCATAGCGGCTGATCTTTCGGATCAAAAGCAATGGCATCAACGCCAGCACTTTGCAAAGCATTCAATACAGCTTGGCCTGATTTAAGAGAGACTTCTCGTTCGGCAGATGTGCCACCAAAAAGTACCGCTACTTTGCCAAATTTGTCACTTAACTGGCTCATACGTTTACCTGCTTTAGTTGTTCAATAGACAACTCGGTTGCTGCTAACTTTTTCACTAACTGGCCAATGTTACCAGCGCCTTGTGTTAAAACTAAATCATTATCTTGCAGTGTACTGGCAAGAACACCAGCAAGCTCGGAGCTGTTGGCAATATGTAATGGTTCTTTACCACGCTGGCGTAAACTACGACATAAACTCTTGCTGTCGGCCCCTACAATTGGCTCTTCACCCGCTGAATACACATCTAGCAGTAATAACTGATCAACATCAGCCAGTACTTTGACAAAGTCTTCGTATAAATCACGGGTTCGACTATAACGGTGCGGCTGATAAATCATCACTAAACGTTTATCTGGCCACCCTTCACGAACCGCCGCAATTGTTGCTGCAACTTCTGATGGGTGATGACCATAATCATCAACTAACATCACATTACCGCGTTCATTCTCAAAGCTTCCATAATGCTGAAAACGACGGCCTACGCCTTCAAATTTTGTCAGCGCTTCTAAAATTGCATGGTTAGCGATGTTTTGATCTTTAGCCACCGCAATCGCAGCTGTCGCGTTAAGCGCATTGTGCTTACCCGGCATATTAAGCGTAACGGCTAGGCTTTCACCTTGCTTATTCACAACATTAAATGAACAAGTATTCGCTGCTTGACTAAAATCAACCATGCGGTAATCAGCTTCTGCCGACTCACCATAGGTAATCACAGGGCGTCCAAAGCGAGGGATCAACTCCGCTGCAACCTCAGAATCAATACACACAACAGCTAAACCATAAAACGGTAAGTTATGAATGAAATCAACATACGTGTCTTTCATTTTTTCTAAGCTACCGCCGTATGTATCCATGTGATCTTCTTCAATATTCGTGATCACCGACACCATAGGCTGTAAGTGTAAGAATGACGCATCACTCTCATCAGCTTCAGCAATTAAAAAGTCGCTTTTACCGACCTTGGCATTACTTCCAGCACTGTTTAACAAGCCACCAATAATAAAGGTTGGATCAAGGCCCGCTTGTGCATAAATACTTGCTATTAAACTGGTTGTTGTTGTTTTACCATGAGTGCCCGCTACAGCAATACCGTGGCGAAAGCGCATTAATTCTGCCAACATTTCGGCGCGGCGAACAATTGGAATACGTGCCGCTTTTGCTGCTTTAATCTCAGGATTTTGCTCGTTAATCGCACTTGATACCACGACAACGCTGGCATCTTTTACATTGTTCTCATCATGGCCAATAAATACTTCTGCACCCACTTGTATTAAGCGCTCAGTCATCGCACTGTGCGCAATGTCTGAACCTGTGATACGGTAGCCTTCAAAAGCAAGTACTTCGGCAATACCACCCATGCCTGCGCCACCAATACCCACAAAGTGGATGGTGTCTATACGACGCATCGCAGGACGAGTGTTGTTTTCTTTCATCGTGCTTTCTTTCACTACTAATCTCTTCTATCTGCTAGTTGCTCACAGCGTTTTGCAACATTGGCTGTGGCATCTAAAATAGCAAGCTGTTTTGCTTTACTTGCCATTGTTGAAATTTTTTCTGGTGCATTTACGTAAGGCGTTAATAACTCAACAACCGCCGCTTGGTTAAACTCACTTTGCTGCATAATCAATGCAGCTTGCTCAGTCACTAAATACTTTGCATTGGCAGTTTGATGGTCATCGACAGCATGTGGAAAAGGCACAAATAAGGCCATTCTTCCGGCTGCCGCAATCTCACTCACCGTTAATGCACCAGCTCGGCAAATTACCAAATCAGCCCATTGATATGCGCTATCCATATCATCAATGAATTCAGCGACTTTACTATTTTCAGTTAACCCTAACTGTTGATAGCTGGCAGTCACATTCGGTTCATTATTTTTACCTGTTTGGTGCCATATATTAAGCGTTGTTAGCGCTGAAAGTTCACTGAATACAGCTGGTAAAGTCTCATTAAGAACTTGCGCACCGAGTGAACCGCCAACTACTAGCACATTAATCGGTGTCGCTGTTTGCTTTACAGTGACATTAGCGACACTTGCTCGCACAGGGTTACCCACCACTTCGCATTGTTCTTTTGCAAAAGCCGATGGAAAAGCAGCTAAAACTTTATTGGCAAACTTTGCTAGCCAACGATTACTCATGCCTGCAACAGCATTTTGCTCATGAATAACCAAAGGAATACCTAAGCTCTTTGCTGCAATGCCCGTAGGTCCAGTCACATAACCACCCATAGCTAAAACAACATCGGGCTTTTGTGCTTTTAAAATTTTGCGTGCTTGAAAAATGGCATTCATCACCATAAATGGTGCCTTGACCAAACGTTTAATACCATTGCCACGCACACCTTTCACATTGATAAAATCAATCTCAATGTTGTGCTTAGGTACTACCGTTGCTTCCATTCTGTCAGGCGTGCCAATCCAGCTAACCTGCCAGCCTTGCTGCTTTAAAAAATCAGCAACTGCAATACCCGGGAAAATATGACCACCAGTACCGCCTGCAACAACAAGTAATTTTTTACTCATCGCTTACCTCCTCGAGAGGTTGCCTGCTTAGTTGCCATTTTTGTCTCAAAATCTATTCGCAAAAGTACACCTGTTGCTATGGTCATAATTAATAAACTAGAGCCACCGTAAGAAACAAACGGCAGTGTTAAACCTTTGGTTGGCAAAATACCCGCACTTGCGCCAACATTTACCATGGTTTGAAACGCAAACCAGATACCAATAGCAAAAGCAAAATAGCCTTCGTACTCTTTGCCGCATTTCAATGCTTTTTGACCAATTAACAGGGCTCTGAATACAAACACAGCAAGCACAATCAAAATACTTAATACGCCAAAAAAGCCAAGCTCTTCACCAATCACTGCAAAGATAAAGTCATTATGTGCTTCAGGAAGATATTGCAGTTTTTGCACGCTATTTCCTAAGCCTTGACCAAACCAACCACCTTGACTGTATGCCATTAGCGATTGCACTAACTGATAACCTTTACCGAATGGATCTTCCCACGGCTCTAAAAAGCCAGTGACACGAGCCATACGGTATGGTTCAGCGATAATTAGCACTACCACGGCAGCAATACCCGTTAAAATAAGGCCAAAAAACTGCCATAACTTAGCCCCCGCTAAAAACAACAAACCAACTGTCGTCACAAACAGTACAACTACGGTCCCTAAGTCTGGTTGCATCAAAATCAAAAATGCATACACACCAAATACAGCTAATGGCTTGAAAAAACCTTTTAAGTTCTCTTGTACTTCTTCACGTTTACGTACCAAGTAACCGGCAATATAGCTAAAGAAATACAACTTGGCGGCTTCAGCAACCTGAAAGCCCACAGGGCCAATGGGTATCCAGCGCTTTGCACCGTTCACTTCACGGCCAACAATCAGCACTAAAACCAGCAAACCTAAACCCAGCAACAATAAATAGGCGTTACTGCGCTTCCACCAATCCATAGGCACATTTGTGGCAATCCAAAATAAGAAAAAGCCCATAATTAAGAACATGCCGTGGCGAATAATAATGTGATACGGATTATCAAATAATCGCTCTGCTGTTGGCATAGAGGCACTGGTTACCATCACAAAGCCAACGCCAATCAACATCAACATGCAATACAATAACGGCACATCATAAAGCTGTGGCGATTGCTTTGGTGTTAATGCGTCACGGATGTCAGCAAATGCAATCATACTGCCTCCGCCAATACGCACTGCGCAAAATCATCACCACGTTGCATGTAATTGTTGTACATATCAATGCTGGCACATGCGGGTGCTAATAAAACGATATCGCCACTGCTGCTTAACTGTTTTGCTAGTTGCACAGCTTCATGCATGTTGGTGGTTAGGTGGCCTTTTTCGGTTAATGCTACGAGAGCTTTAGCATCCTTACCAAAACAAATAAGCGCTTTCACTTTATTGTTTAAGTATGGCTTTAAGGCATCTAAATCAGCCCCCTTTGCATCACCACCGGCAATCACAACCAATTGCTTTGCTTGATCAGCTAAGCTTTCAATCGCAGCGATAGTTGCACCTACATTGGTCGCCTTTGAGTCGTTAAAGTATTTCACTCCATTAATTTCAGCGACAAACTGGCAACGGTGTGCAAGCCCAGTAAAAGCACTAAACGCTTGCTGGTAATACTCTTTAGCAATATCAAACGGGCTCAGTAATGCCATCACCGCTAAAGCGTTTTGTTGATTGTGTGAACCAACAACATTTAAGCAGCTTGCTGGTAATACTGGTTTACCGTGTGCTGCAAAGTGTTGTTCGCCTTGATGTTCAACCAAGGCAAAATCTGCATTGGCGAGCGCAAAGCTTACTTGGGGCTGCTTTGCAGTGTGTGTTGCCACATCAATGGCATTAACTACAGCAAGCTCTGAGCCATTATAAATACTTTGTTTAGAGTCTATGTATGCTTGATAACTTGAATAACGATCGAGGTGGTCTTCACTCACATTCAACACACAGGCACTTTTCGCTTTTAAGCTATGCGTGGTATCAAGTTGAAAACTCGACAGTTCAAGTACATACACATCATAGTCTTGCGATAGTAAATCAAGTACCGCAGTACCAATGTTGCCACCGAGGCCAACTTTATAACCGGCCGCTTTCAGTACTTCAAACGCCAATGTGACCACTGTCGACTTACCATTTGAACCTGTCACCGCAACAATTGGTTTATCGGTTAAACGGGCAAAAAGCTCCACGTCACCAATCACTTCAACACCAGCATCAATCGCTTTTGCTACAGCGGGTGTCGCAAGGCTTAAACCTGGGCTGATAATAATAATGTCATTGCTGGCTAAGTCTGCCTGTTCTAAATCACCAAAGTGAGTCGTTAGCTCACTGGCATGCTCATTTAGCCAATCAGCACCCGGCGGCGCTGTGCGGCTATCAACAACAATTGGCTTAATATTCTGAGATAATAAAAAACGCACAATGCCCAGACCGGTTACACCGAGTCCGAGCACTGAAATTTGTTTGTTTTTAATCTCGTTAATTACTGTCATTTACCTGATCTTCAATGTCGCAAGGCCAGCAAGCACTAGCACGATTGAAATAATCCAAAAGCGCACAATTACGCGCGGCTCAGGCCACCCCTTTAATTCATAATGGTGGTGAATAGGCGCCATTCTAAAAATACGTTGACCACGTAATTTGTAAGAGCCTACTTGTAAAATCACCGACAATGCTTCCATTACAAACACACCACCCATGATGATAAGTACCAGTTCCTGACGAACCAGCACCGCAATAATACCCAGTGCACCACCAAGTGCTAATGAACCTACATCACCCATAAATACCTGTGCTGGGTAGGTGTTAAACCATAAGAAACCAAGTCCAGCTCCCACAATTGCTGTACACACAACCACAAGCTCACTGGCGAGCGGTAAATGCGGAATATGTAGGTAGCTTGAGAAATTAACGTTACCTGTTAAATAAGCAATAATGGCAAGTGCTGCCGCCACTAAAATGGTTGGCACAATCGCTAAACCATCAAGGCCATCTGTCAGGTTTACCGCGTTCGACGTACCTACAATTACAAAGTAAGTCATCACGATATAAAACAGCCCAAGCTGTGGTAACACGTCCTTAAAAAACGGCACAACTAACGAGGTTTCGCTGCCTTGCTGCGAGGTAAAATAAAGTGCACTGGCAACCACTAACGCAATCACTGATTGCCAAAAGTATTTCCATTTAGCAATTAAGCCTTTAGGGTCTTTGCGGATCACTTTACGGTAGTCATCAATAAAACCAACCACGCCCAACGAGCCCACGACAAATAAAGTTGCCCAAACATATTTATTTGAAAGGTCTGCCCACAGTAATGTGCTGGTAAAAATCGCCCCTAAAATCAAAATGCCGCCCATAGTTGGCGTACCTTTTTTAGATAGGTGAGATTCTGGACCATCGTGACGAACCACCTGACCAATCTGCATTTTTTGCAATGCACGAATTAGCTTAGGACCAAAATAAAGTGAGATAAGTAGCGCTGTTAAAATACCTAAAATTGCGCGCAGCGTTAGGTAAGAAAAAACATTAAAACCACTGTAATACTGTGTTAAATACTCGGCCAGCCAAACTAACATGACGATACTCCATTATTGCCATTTTGCTGGCTATTTACTAAATCTGTGACCACAAGCTCCATACGAGAACTGCGCGAACCTTTTACAACAACTGTGGTTTTTTGCGTCGATTGAGCAAGTTCACTTTGTAATTGTTGTAATAATTGTTCACGGCTTGAGAAGTGGCGGTTTGGCTTTTCAAATACATCACTGGCTGATTTACTTAATACACCTAGGCTATAAAGTTCATCAATGCCTTTTTGCTGTGCATATTCACCGACTTGTTGATGATAAAAACGCGCTTCTTCACCAAGCTCGCCCATATCACCTAACGCAAAAATACGACGCCCCGGCATATCACTTAACAAATCAATTGCCGCTTTAACCGATTGCACATTCGCGTTGTAGGTATCATCAATCACCGTCAATGAGTCTGACACTTTAAGGACGTTTACACGACCTTTAACTTCACCCATGGTTGCCAGCGCCGATGCGACACTTTCGAGACTTACACCGAGCTCAGTGGTTAAGGCGGTGGCTATTAACGCATTAGCAATATTATGCTTGCCCGGTAATGCCAATGTGACAGGTACTTTTTTATCTTTATTGCAAAGCACAAAAGAAGCGCGCGCTTGTTCATCAAGCACCACATCTTCTGCCCAATAATCTAATTGTTGGCTAGTAGAAAAACGTTTTACGTTGCGATTAGTTAACTTTTCAAGCCAAAAATCGGCATAATCGCTGTCGCAATTAACTACGGCAACACCATCAGGCTTTAAGCCATCATAGATTTCGCCTTTGGCCGTTGCTACACCTTGTAATGAGCCAAAGCCTTCTAAGTGAGAAGCTGCAACATTACATACCACAGCAACATCAGGTTTCGTCATTGCAACGGTGTAAGCAATTTCACCAATGTGGTTTGCACCTAACTCAATCACCGCATATTGGTGTTGTGGTTCAAGGCGTAATAACGTGAGTGGTACGCCAATGTCATTATTAAAGTTGCCTTTTGTTGCCAGTACTTCACCATGACCAGATAAAATCGCCGCACACATTTCTTTTACGGTCGTTTTACCCACGCTACCAGTAATAGCAATTGTTTTCGGTGCAACCTGTGCCATCACAGCTGCGCCGATGTGACCTAGCGCAATACGTGTGTCACTAACCACAAACTGCACAATATCGACATTAACAGGGCGCGCTACAATAGCAGCTATCGCGCCTTTTTCTTTTGCTTGCGCAACAAATTTATGGCCATCAAAATTAGGCCCTTGTAGCGCTAAAAACACTTCACCGTCACACAAAGTACGGGTGTCAGTGTTAATATTTTTTACCGTTTGATTACCACCTTGGTAATCGGTTGCTAGAACTTTAGCTAGCCAATCAAAATCCATAGGGATCATAACTGCGCCCCTTGCGATTTTTCTTTTAATTGTTGTTGTACATATTGACGATCGCAGAAGTCGATTCGTTGGTCGCCAATAATTTGATAATCTTCGTGACCTTTGCCCGCAATAAGGATGACATCATCAGCACTCGCTTGCGAAATGGCATAACTAATAGCCTGCGCGCGGTCTGCTTCACAATGTGCGCGTTCAGGCTGCTTAAGCCCCGCAACCACATCAGCGATAATAGCGTCAGGGTCTTCACTTCTTGGGTTATCGCTGGTGACAATAATACGGTCTGCATTGCCTTCAGCTGCTTTTGCCATCATCGGGCGCTTGCCTTTGTCTCTGTCACCACCACAGCCAAACACACAGCTAACGCCACCTGGAACGTGCTTTTGCAATGCTTGTAATGCCAGTGCTAATGCATCAGGAGTGTGGGCATAATCAACAATACAAGTCGGTTGACCTGGTGCACTAAATGCCTGCATGCGCCCAGCAACAGGCTGCAATGATTTACACCCTTCAACGAGTAAATCAAGTGGGTAACCCATACCTAATAAAGTGGCCATAGCAGCGGCTAAGTTATATAAGTTAAACTCGCCAAAAAGTGTGCAATTAACTTCGGCTAGCCCCCAGCTGGTATCAAACTTCGCCGAAATACCGCTGTTATCATAAGTTACATCGCTAAAATAAACAAAACGCGCATTTTCAGGCGTGAGGTTTTTATGGCCGTAACAAATTAGATTATTGAAGTCGTATTTTTCTAACCATGCTTCAACTTGCGCATCATCTTGATTAAGCACCACAAGCTGTGGCATATGGTCACGCATTAACATTAACTTGGCATCAGCGTAAGCATCCATGGTGCCGTGATAATCTAAGTGGTCGCGTGTAAGATTAGTAAATACTGCTGCTTTAAACTGACAATTATCAACGCGATGCTGCACTAAACCATGAGATGAGACTTCCATGGCCACAACATCATTCTGCTCTGCGACAAGCTCAGATAAAATACGCTGTAAATCAACGCTCGATGGCGTGGTATTTGCAAGCTCAGTCAGATTATCAGGGTGCCCATAACCGAGCGTACCAATCACTGCTGCGCGTTTATGACAGTGCTGTGCTAAGTGCGCAATCATTGCTGTGGTTGTTGACTTGCCATTGGTGCCTGTCACACCCACTAACTCAAGCTGCTTTGATGGTTGCTGGTAAAAAGCTGCTGCAAGTGCTGGCAGCTTTTTTGCTAAATCGGTAACTAAGTAAAGTGGTTCAAACTCACTTTCGAACTCACATAAACGGTCAGCAATAACTGCCACCGCACCATTTTCAATGGCTTTGTCAATAAACTGTCCGCCATCAAGCTGATGGCCTTTAATGGCGACAAACACATCGCCAGCTTTTACATCTCGACTATCAAGACGTAGTTGGTTAACCAATAAACTATTGGCCTCAACATCAATTTGATTAAGAATCGGTTTTAAATCACGCATCGTTATCTTTGCCTTCTACGTACGCAACCGCATCTTTGTCCGGTGCAACGTTTAGAATTCTTAAGGCATTGGAGACAATCTCTGCAAATGCAGGGCCTGCCGTCGCACCGCCGTAATAAACATCTCCACCCGGTTCATTAATCATTACTACTACCGCTAAACGTGGGTTACTCGCTGGCGCAATACCAGCAAAATAGCCAACATATTCGTCACCATACCCGCCCACAGCGGCTTTCTTAGAGGTACCTGTTTTGGCAGCAGCACGATAGCCATCAACATGAACTTTTTGTGCAGTACCACCTTTTTCGAATACGCTTTCCATCATGTGAACAACCGCTTCAACGTCTTTTTGTTGGAAAATACGTTCACCCTCTGGCACTGACTCTTGTTTAAGAACTGTTAGCGGGCGCATAACGCCACCAGAGCCTAACATGGCATAAAAACGAGCCATTTGGGCGGTACTTACAGCTAAGTTATAACCAAATGATAATGCAGCAATTTCATGATCTGACCAGCGTCGATTTGGGTAAAATAAACCGCTGCTTTCACCAACCATGCCTGTACCACTATCACTGCCAAACCCCACCTTTTGGTAAAGCCCTACAAAATAGTCTTTTGGTACTTCTTGACTGACCTTAGTTACACCCATATTACTTGAATACTTTAAGATTTCTCTTAAGGTCATCTCACCATGGTTACGAGTATCTTGCACAAGGCTGCCACCCACACGCATCCAGCCAGGATAAGTATCAATAATTGAATCCGGTTGAATTGCGCCGTAGTCTAAACCAGCTAAAATGGCTAGTGGCTTAACAGTAGAGCCTGGCTCAAACAAATCGGTGATAGCACGGTTACGACGCTTGTGCGGTGCAGCATCGTTTAAGTTATTAGGGTTAAACGATGGGCTATTCACCATAGCTAATACTTCGCCGGTTTTAACATCAACAACCATGGCTGAACCCGAAGTTGCTTTATAGGTTAGAACTGCTGATTTTACTGCTTTATAAGCAATCGCTTGAATGCGCTGATCAATACTTAAATGAATGTTTTCAGGCTCAACACGTTCACGCTCATCAAGCACTTCTACTTCACGGCCTTGGGCATCTTTACGAATGGTGCGCTGACCTTCAACACCCGTTAACGCCTTTTCATAAAGCTTTTCGATTCCCTCAATACCATGACCATCAATGTTAGTAAATCCAATAACATGGGCTGTTACTTCACCGGCAGGGTAATAACGTTTTGACTCATCAAGTAAGTGGATACCTGGTAAACGAAGATCACCAATATAGTTAGCAACAGCAGGGGTAACCTGACGTTTTAAGTAGACAAAACGACGCTTTGGATTATCACGAAGGCGAGAGTTAACTTTGCTTGGTTCAATGCGTAATACATCCGCAAGTTCACGCCAGCGAATATCATTATTGTAATAAGCGGCAATACGTTTATCTAACTCAACCGTATTTTCAGCCAGTGCTTGTTGATCTTCGCCATTTTTTCTAGCTTGACGAAGAACTTTACTGATCAGTGATTTATGCAGCGCTTTCGGATCCGCATACACACTTACCACAGGTACGCTGACCGCCAACTCTTTGCCATTACGATCGAAGATCATGCCACGTTGCACATGTTGTTTTTCAACACGCACAGTTCGTTTATCACTTTCAGAACGCGCTTTATCTGGTTCAATAACCTGTAAAAAAGCGGCACGCGCAACCAGCGTCATAAAGACTAAAAACACCACTGAGCACACCAGCAAAAAACGCCATGTGATTAAGGTATTTGTTGGCTTTTTCCCTCTGCTTCTCATCGCAGTATTACCACCTGTTCGTCTTGGCTAGTTGGCCGTTTCATTTCTAATTGCATAGTCGCGACTTCTTCAATGCGCGCATGCTGTGAATAAAACTCTTCTTCTACGAGCAAGTAACGCCACTCAAGATCGAGCTCATCACGCTCTTGCAATAATTTGTCTTGTTCAATCAATTGCTGACGCGCTAGATGCGTCACCTGAACCACACTCAAACTAGATGCGAGGATCACAACCAACAAGGCCAAGGTCAGCTTATTAGCTCCTAGGCCTTTGAAAATTTCTGTAAATAAATTAGGTTGGCGATGTGTCGCTTTAGCTTTCATTACAACCTCTGCGCAACCCTTAACACTGAACTACGTGAACGCGGGTTTGCTTCAATCTCCACCTTACTTGGCTTAATGGCTTTACCCACTGCCTTTAACGTCAGGTTTTTGTTTATTTGTGCGTCCGTCAAAGGCAGACCTCTGGGTATCGCCTCTCCCTTACTCTGTTTTTTAATAAACTGCTTAACAATGCGATCTTCTAACGAGTGGAACGAAATAACCACTAAACGTCCCCCTGGTTTTAAAACCTCAACAGCGGCTTGCAATGCAGTTTGAATTTCTTCAAGCTCACTATTGATATAAATACGGATCGCTTGGAATGTGCGTGTAGCTGGGTGTTTGTGCTTATCTTTAACTGGCACAGCTTCATCGACTAAATCAGCAAGCTGCTTAGTACTTGTGATTGCAGTGTGCTCACGTGTTTCAATGATCTTATGAGCAATTCGACGACCAAATTTTTCTTCGCCATAGGTTTTAATCACATGCGTGATATCTTCTAGTTCAGCTTCAGCTAGCCATTGTGCAGCACTGCGACCACTGGTTGGATCCATACGCATATCAAGTGGGCCATCTTTCATAAAACTAAAACCGCGTTCAGCATCATCAAGCTGTGGTGAAGAAACACCGATATCCAACAAAATACCGTCAACTTTACCGATTAAATCGTTATCTTCAGCAACCGCTTTTAGGTTTGAAAAACGAGTGTGAGCAATTGAAAAACGCGCATCATCGGCAAATTTTTCGGCGGCTTTAATAGCTTGTGGATCCTGATCAATCGCCTGTAAGCGACCTTGTTCACTTAAACGCGCAAGAATTTGCCCCGAGTGCCCACCGCGACCAAATGTGCCATCCATGTAAATGCCTTCAGGTTTAATATCCAAAGCATCTATGGTTTCGTCCATCAGTACAGAGACATGTTCAAATTGCGCTGTCATTAGCTATTATTTGCCTTTTTCTTTGTGCCGTTAGAGTGAGAAGTTATCGAACTCAGGATTCGCCTCAAAATCGCCTAGGCGTTCAATTTCAGTATCTTGGCGCATTTGTTCATGCCAACGATCTTCATCCCAAATTTCGAACTTGTTCATCAAGCCAACCAACATGATTTTTTTTCCTAGTTCTGCATGGGCTCGTAACGAAGGTGCCAGCAAAATTCGGCCATTTTTATCTAATTGATATTCTGTGGCATTGCCGAGCAACATTCGTTGCATGCGGCGAGCGCGTGGATTCATATTTGAAATTTTTAATAGTCGCTCTTCTATTTCAAGCCACTCGGCTAACGGGTATAACCACAAGCAGGGCTCGTTTAAAGCAACAGTGCAAATAACCGTTCCCTGATCTTCAGACAAGATCGCATCTCGGTACTTAGTTGGTACCGCAAAACGTCCTTTATCATCCAAACTCAGTGAGCTCGCACCCCGAAACATAACATGCCTTAAATTAGGTTATTTATTGTAACTGACTATCTCTGATCCAATTTGATCCACTAAAAACCACTTTTTACCACAGTGCTCCAGTTTAGGGCTTGACAAGCTATTTTGTCAAGTAACTAGATCATCTTCAGTGCCTTCTAAAGCCAGAAAAAATAAGGCCTCAAGCAAAGCCTCTGAATTACGTGGGAAAAAGTGGAAAACATAGAAAAAAATTTTTTTTCCAATTTTATTGGCAATCTAATGGGGAAAAATGGTTAATGAATAACCAATGAACAATTACAAAATTATCTTATTCTGTAATTTTTACTTAATCACCCTGCAAGAGTTACGAAAAACCACTAACCAAGAACGCAATAAAAAGAATAAACAATTGAAAATTATTGATTTTATATTTTGGTATGAAGGTTGCGATGAATTAATCACCAATTAAATGGCAATTTTTAAGGAATGATTATGACTACCGCAACTTCAAAATCGAATTCAAGCACGGCAACAAGTAACAGTGCAAACTCGAACGCGGCTCAAGTAGAGGCGCCATTCACAGAAAAAGCGACAGAGGCAGCTCACCACGCAGTAGATGCATTATCAACACGCGCTGCTAGTGCTGAACATAGTGTACGTCAGGGTGCATCTAACTCTGCTCAAACGCTTTCGGAAAAGCAAGCAATAGCACGCGCTAAAATTAATGAATACAGTGGTAAAACTCGTAAACTTGCATCAGAAAACCCACTTGCAACAGCAGGTATTGCATTTGCTGCAGGCATGTTAGTAACTGCACTTATTCGTCGTAAGTAATTGTTATGCAAACTTCTCAATCTACAGATGAGAAAACGCAAGATGCCACTGATCAGCCATTAAACGCTGATCAGTGGCAAGATCACCTTGCTAAACTATCTGACTACGGCAAACAGCTATATATTGACTATCGCAAACAAACTGGGACTTGCAAAAAGCTTGCAGCTGCGGAGTGGCGCTTATCAACACGTTCACTCGCCTTAACTATTATACTACTTGTCTGTTTTGCCGGTGGTTTAGTGTTACTTTGGGCTGGTTTACTTGCTACTGTCGGTATCGCGATATTCAGCTTTAGCCAATCATTGTGGTTAGCCGCTATTTCACTGATTGCATTACAATTGCTTTGTCTTGCATGGCTTTGGAAGAACATTGGTTATGTCAGCAGTAAAATAGGTTTTGATCATACGCTAAAAAGTATTCGTCAATTATTGAATATTAGTAAGGATGAATGATGTTAATTGATTATTTTATTAATAAACCGCAACACAGAGTAACTAAGCTAAGCCAGCAAATGGATTTACAAGATGAGCTTAAACGTCAACACCATCAAGCGTTCAAATACCGTTTAAAACGCTTTGCGGTAAGTAAAGTGGGTGTTGCCAGTGCCTTCACTGCGGGTATGGGTTATGAAGCACTTAATAACTCAGACCACAAGGACAGTAAATTGAAACAAGTCAGCCGCTTCAGCTGGTTACTGCGTTTGTTGTGATCATTATCATGTAATGTTTGCTTTTTACTTCTCTTTGCCACCTATTTTCATTACCTTAAACACAAACGAGCAATTTGTGAGGATGTAAGGTGAAGAAAAGGATTGTACTAACTGGTGGCCCTGGCGGTGGTAAAACAACAGCCATCGATCTATTAAGACGTGAATTTTCTAATCAAATTGTTGTTGTACCAGAATCTGCGACCATGCTGTTCAGCGGTGGTATAGAACGTGGTGATGCAACTCACCTGATCAAAGCTCACCAACAAGCTATCTTCAGCTTACAAAAACACCTTGAACATATTCAACGAACCATGCACCCAGATCGTTTAATGCTTTGCGATCGTGGTAGCTTAGATGGACTTGCCTACTGGCCCGGTGAGCAAGATGAGTTTTTTGAGTGTCTGAATACCAACCTACATACCGAGCTTAATCAATATGATGCAGTGATCTTTTTTGAAACAGCAGCGAAGTCTGGGCAAAGTATTCATTCTAATAACCCAGTCAGAAACGAGTCTGATCAGCAAGCCATATTGCTTGATGACAAACTGCAAGCAGTTTGGTCTCAGCACCCTAATTTTAATTTAGTGAAAAGTTCTGAGTCATTTATTCAAAAGGTGATGTTTGGCATCGACACTATCCGCAAGGTCATGGATAGTTATAACTAACAGTTCAATCAAGTCATTAAACTGTTAGTTATCAAGGTTTATTAACCACGGTTATGAGACCGAGCGTAGTCTATATCAGGCCCTTTTGGCACAACTTGAGTTGGGTTGATCATGGTGTGGCTAAAATAGTAATGACGTTTTATATGATAAAAATCAACGGTCTTACTTACACCTTCAATTTGATATAACTCACGTAAATAGTTGCTGATCGCCGGATAGCTCTCAATAGTACGCAAATTACATTTAAAGTGGCCCACATAAACACTGTCGAAGCGAATTAAGGTGGTAAATAAACGCCAGTCGGCCTCAGTCAGTGTGTCACCCACTAAATAACGACTAGCTGTTAAACGTTGCTCAATCTTATCTAGAGCGGCAAAGAGATTATCAAAGGCTTCCGTGTAAGCTTCTTGCGTTGTCGCAAAGCCAGCACGATACACCCCGTTATTAATATTGTGATAAACAAACTCATTAACTTCATCAATTTCAGAGCGCAACGATTGCGGATAAAAGTCGCGTTCATTACCTGTAAGGCCATTAAACGCGCTATTAAACATTCTGATAATTTCAGCAGATTCGTTGCTAACAATACGCTGCGTTTTTTTATCCCAAAGCACGGGAACCGTAACACGACCAGAGTAATCGGCTTTGTTACGCGTATAAATTTGATGCATAAATTCGCTATCGAAAAGTGCATCACCGGTGCTGTGATTGTCTTTATCAAAGGTCCAGCCATGCTCTAGCATGTCAGGACTGACAACCGACACACTGATATAATCTTCAAGGCCTTTTAAATGGCGAAAAATCAAAGTGCGATGAGCCCACGGGCAAGCTAAAGAGACATATAGATGGTAACGATCTTTCTCAGCTTTAAAGCCCGCATCACCGCTTTGCCCTGCACTACCATCTGCTGTAACCCAGTTGCGTAACTGGGCTGCCTCACGTTTGAACTCACCTTGATTGTTATCGGTGTCGTACCATTTATCTTGCCATTGGCCATTTACTAGTAATCCCACAATAACCTCCTATAGTGTGCCAAATTTACCTAGCTGATAGTCACGTACTGCTTGTTGTAACTCAGCTTGGGTTGTCATTACAAACGGGCCCATATGAGCGATTGGTTGCTTAAGCGGCTCACCGGCTAGAATTAACGCCCCTGCACCCGTTTGCGAGTTAAACTCAATGTCACTGCCAGGCTCTAAAATCAATAAGCTACCTGCTTTAACTGGTCCGCCCTGTTCAGTATGAATTTCTCCGGTATGGATATAGATCATCACCTTAGTTTGTGTAAGCGGTGTATGGTAAAACTGCGTACCAGCCGGTAAAGTCACATCAGCAAGCATGCCATCAGCGGCGAGATCTTGTAGGCTAGAGTCCTGCTTTTCACCTGCAAATTGCCAGCTTCCAGCTAATGCTTTTAGCTCAACACCTTGCTCATTTTGAGTCGTTGGTGCTGGCGCTTCAGTGGTATCTTGATATCGCGGCGCTCTTAGCTTCTCGGCACTTGGCATATTTAACCAAATCTGAAAGCCATGCATACCTTCTTTAGCATCTGCTAATGGCATTTCACTGTGGATCACACCAAAACCGGTACTCATCCACTGCACATCGCCAGCACGAATTGCTTTTTTGTTACCCATTTGATCTTGGTGCTCAAAGCCACCTTTAATAATATAAGTAAAGGTTTCGATACCACGGTGAGGGTGCGCAGGAAAGCCGCCCATAAAATCACTATGATCATCGGATTTAAGCTCATCGATCATTAAGAAAGGGTCTAAGTACTTGCCATCAAAACCTGGAATACGGCTGATGTTTACGCCATCACCATCTTGTGTGGCATGGCTATTTAATTGTTGAATCACTTTCATAACTTTACTCCCGTGAATTGTATGAAGTGATTTTAGGCGCTATTTTAACTAACAACCATGAGTAAAATAAGCACCTAACGTTCTATAAAAGCGAACACTAAAGAGGTTCTATATCATCGCTCTGCGTTATTTCATGCTCAGTTTGAAGATTTGGCAAAGTTAAATAAAAAGTGGTGCCTGTCTGTTCTTCAGATTCGAAACTAATCGAGCCCTTTAATTTTTGCGTAACTAAATTCATAACAGCATAAAGCCCTAGACCAGTATTTTTTTGGACACGCTTAGTAGTAAAAAAAGGATCAAATATTTTATCTTGAATATCTTCGCTTATGCCGCAGCCATTGTCTTTAACACTTATAAAAACATTATTATGTTTAAAACTTGCTGAAACTTCTATTTTTGCGCCTTCAATCTGCCCATCAAACGCATGAAAAAAAACATTTGAAAACAAGTTTGTCATAACGTGATTAAATGTTCCTGGGTAACTTTGAATTTTTAAATCATCGGGTATGTTAAAAATCACCTCAACATTTTTATTTTTAGAATCTGACTTAAACGACATCACAATATCATGCAGATGCGGATTCAAGTTAATTACCCTTAATTCATCACAATGCTGATCAGCGGCAATTTGTTTAAAGCTTGTTATCAATTCAACTAATCGATCTAAATTAGAATGAAGTAATAAGCTAATTTCTTCTGAAGTATGTACATATTTTTCAAGTGAGCCTTTACTAACGCGTTTATCAGCTAGCACTTTTCCCATCTTTTTATTTTCATCTTCAAGGTAACTGACAGCTGTTATACATATACCTACAGGCGTGTTGACTTCATGTGCTACCCCAACAACTAGACGACCTAGTGCTGCTGTTTTTTCTGCTTCCATTAAGTATTTTTGAGTCTTTGCCATTAAATCCATAGATTCTTTAAGCTGCAAGTTTTTCTCAGTCAAAGAAGATGTTTTTTCTGCCACTTCAGCTTCAAGTGAAGACACATATAAATGATTAAGTGATTTGCGCAAACGGCCGATAAAATACAGCACAATTAAAATGGTAATAAAGCAGCAAAAAGCGACATCAAGTAGTGATCTCGCGTCGCAGTATGCAGATTTTGCTCGGTTCGATAATCTAACATAAACAAAAAGTTATTAATGTGACTCATTATTTCTGACTTTGCCAAAAAGTAATCATCACTATACAAACTCAGAATCGCGTCAATTTGCTCCTTTTCCATATTCTCGTCAGATTTATTTGCTAAAGCTTGAAAAGCAGCGTACTCAATTTTTGTTAAATCATTTGATGCTTTTTCTGCAAGCCGGATTTGTTGCATCTCCTCATCTGTTATACCAATGGAATTTAGCATAGCTTGGAGTGATTTTTTTTCACCGTCAGGAAATGGAGCCTTACCGTTATGAGGCATTAACATATCCCAATAAACACGGTGATAATCTTCTGGACGTGGAGCTTCACCATTGCGAATAGCTAGAATTTGGTTAAAAAAGTCTAAAAATTTAGTATTGCCTGTTACCGTATAAGCCCTTGCCATTAAACTTAATTGATCTGAACTTTGTCTGACTTGCTCAGCCAAAATATAAGACTGATACCTAACCTTAGTTTCAGCCTCTATGGTTTTTAAACTGCCATACATTAAATAAACTGACAAAGCCGTTAACCCAGCTAGAATTACAGCAACCAAATTAAGTAAAGATAAACGCTTAATATTAAGTTGGAGCTCTTTTTGCATTTCATGACCTATAAATATGATTACAGCTAGAGATCGCAGATTTAACTTTCTGACCTACTGATACGTAAAATCACAGTACGAGTCATAAAAACCAAAATCGAACTTTAGGATTAAATATTTAATAGAAGTCAATTCTAAAAATGTCAATTAGGGCCTAGGGGTTACCTTAAGTCTAGGAGTAACTCGACTGCGTCTTATTGCTCATTTTCTCGTTGTTTAATTGTCAATCTATCGGCCACGATCGCGCCGCGTTTCCCTACAGCTTTTTCTGGCCCAATAGTGCTATCAACTAGAGTTTGTTGCTCTGTACTGGCATTGATAGCCGCACCAAAAATGATGATATATGCGCTGATATAAAGCCACATCAACATGATCACCACACCACCTAGCGATCCATAGGTTTCGTTATAACTAGCAAATTGAGATACATAATATGAAAAACCAATTGATGCGATGATCCACATTAACGTAGCAAGTATTGAGCCCGGCGTGATCCAGCGCCATTTAGCTGGAGTTCGATGAGGCGCATAACGATATAAAAACGCTAAAGCGAGATTAAAAATAATGGCTAACAATGGCCAAGTAATGAGCTGAATCATTAAGTCGATAAGCTCTGTTAAACCAACTAAGTTGAGTACAATCGGTAAGATACCAATGATCAATAATGCCACCAGCGCAACTACAATAGCACCCAGAGAAAATAAAAAACGCACCACTAATGCCATAAAGAACTGACGCTTATTACGCTGATGATAAGTAATATTACAGGCGGTAATAAGTGCTTGGCAGCCTTTACTGCTACTCCAAATAGTTAATAGCAAGGTACCTATGGCACTTGCACTCAATACCTTATTTGACTGCTGAGTGATATCGCTAACTTGAAGCAAAATGATGTCACGACTACTTGCAGGTAATATCGCAATCACCTTATCTAACTGATCATGGATATCTGTGGGAGAAGCAAAATAGGCATATATGGATACAATAGCTGCCAGAGCAGGAAAAATAGCTAAAAGAGCATAAAATGCCACGCCTGCTGCTACAAAAGATAAATTGTCTTGTGATAGGTTGTGATAAACCCGTTTACTGATATCCCACCAACCTCGAATTGGGATTTCCATCGGTGAACGAGCTTGAAAACCGCGGTTACCATTCGCCATAAGTGACCCAAAGAATGACTGTGAAAAGTACAATGCTGCAAACAACTTGCCAGTAATTATGGCGCCTGAATTGCATTGAACTAAACTTATTGAAGCAACTTAAAGATCCATGGAGCGGTGCAATGAGTTATTATTTACTTACTGAAAATCAACTAGCTAACATTTTAACAGCATCAATTTCCATAGCATCTCAAACAATTTCTGAAAGCTTATCTTGGCAAGACTTAAACTTTCAAATTACGCAGTTTTTACATACTGCATGGCAAATGTTACCTGCACTGACACTTGGTATTGCGGCCATCATTATCTGTTACTTGTTGGCCCGCCCTTTATCTTATCTATTAATAAAACCGCTTGGCTTTGTCAGTGAAAGCAAACTTTTACATGTCGTTACGAGGCGCTTTTTTAGCATTATTATTATCTTGTTTGGAGTCTACTTATTTTTGCGTCTAGCAGGGCTAACCAGCTTTGCTGTGGCTATTATGAGTGGTACTGGCTTAGTTGGGCTTATTTTAGGTTTTGCTTTTCGCGATATCGCCGAAAACTTTATCTCAAGTATGCTACTTAGCGTACAGCGCCCTTTTCGTATTGATGATGTTATTGAAGTAGATGGTCGTTTAGGAGTAGTTAAAAAGGTTACGGCGCGCGCCACTACCTTGGTTGACTTTGACGGTAATCATATTCAAATTCCCAATGCGACCGTATATAAGAACGTTATTAAAAACCTCACCGCAAACCCAAAAATGCGGGGCCACTTTAATGTTGGCATTGGCTACGATAATGACATTCGCTATGCCCAGCAATTAGCAATGAAAGTGGTTAATCAAAACCCTGCTGTTATTAATGATCCGCCAAGCCAAGTACTTATTAATTCATTAGGCTCAGCAACTCTTAATCTAACCATTTATTTTTGGGTAAATAGTAACGAACACAGTACTATCAAAGTGGCCTCACAATTGATGCGAGAGTTGGTCAATACTTATTTAGCGGAGCAAATAAGCATGCCGGATGATGCTCGCGAGCGAATTATTTTAAATAGCGAAAACGATACCGAACAGCCAAACAATAATGTAAGCGCAGAGCTAAAAACAGCAAAATCACTTGACGACCATAGCCTTGATGATGTTAGCAGTGATGCCGATGATATCCGCGAACAAGCAGATCAATCTCGCGACCCAGAGCAAGGTAATAACATTATTTGAGACAAAGATTATCAGGCTTCGTCTTTGGGTTTATCTTGCATTGCACGTTTAAACCCTTTAATTGATGTCCCTAAGTCACCACCGATCCGTGACAGTTTTTTTGTGCCAAATAAAAGCACCACAATTGCGGCAATAATAGCTAATTGCCAAACACTTATTCCTGCCATAATAACCTCCTTAAGGTTTAGGTAATTTGTCAGTATGCTACTAGCTCTAAACAGTGATTACGTCGATCCCCAAAGCAACCAATGACTCAACAAATTCAGCTGGCATGTTTTTATCGGTTACTAGCACATCGATTGATTTTAGTGGTAATACATTATACAAAGCCCGTTTACCAAATTTACTTGAATCAGTTACAGCAATCACTTGATCTGCACGTGTGCACATTGTTCGGTTTAACATTGCTTCAGGCTCATAATGGGTGGTGATCCCCGCTTCAGGATCTATGCCATCCACTCCTAAAATAACCTTTTTGAAATTATATTTACTGAGTGCTTGTTCAACTTCATTTGAGTAAAAAGACATTGATTTCTTGCGCAATTGCCCACCCAGCATAAATACATTGGCATCGTCTATATCAGCTAGTACATGTGCGATATTGAGGCCGTTTGTCATCACGGTTAAGTCTTGTTTGTTGATCAATGCTTTCGCGACTTCTTCGGTTGTGGTGCCCGAATCAATAATTAGTGAATCGCCATCATCAACTAAATTTGCAACAGCTTTTGCCAGTAGAACTTTCACAGCATAATTTTCGTTATGCTTATCTTTAACTGATAACTCTTTGACCAATTTATCACAAGCAATTGCGCCGCCGCGAGAACGAACAACCAGACCACGCTTGCCCAGTTCGTTAAGATCATGGCGAATACTAACCTCAGAAATATCAAAAGTTTTCGCAAGATCTTTAACATTTACTTTGCCATTTTCCTCGGTCATCAGAACGATTTTTTGTCTTCTTTCTATTGTGGTTAGCATAGCTGGCCTGTTGTTTATATAGCTGCTTTCAAATTCGTAGTTCAATATTACACAATTTACAGTTTCAAAGCCAAGCTTAGTTTCGAAATAAAATAAAACTTTCAAAACTTACGAAAAATGTTTTATCATTAATCTACCGTTAACTTATTGATGACAAAAATGACAACACAAAGCTCACTATTAGAGCAAACAGAACACACCAACCGTACACAATTACTACCTATGTTGATCATAGGTGGCTTGTTTTTCTTATTTGGCTTTATAACTTGGCTCAATGGATCTTTGATTCCATTTCTACAAATGGTCTGTGATCTCAACCATATTGAAGCTTACATGGTGACATTGGTGTTTTATATCGCCTATACCGTCATGGCACTGCCGAGCGCTAAGATATTGAAATTATTTAGTTATAAGCATGGTATGTCATTTGGTTTAGGCACCATGGCATTTGGCGCGTTGTTGTTTATTCCTGCCGCACAAATTCAGGCTTATTGGTTATTTTTGGTTGCCTTATTTACTTTAGGAAGCGGCCTCACCTTATTACAAACCGCTGCGAATCCTTACATCGTGCTAATTGGTTCTAAAGACACGGCAGCCGTACGCATTAGCATCATGGGTATTCTCAATAAGAGCGCAGGTGTGGTTGCTCCATTGCTCTTCTCTGCGATTGTATTTAGCGACATTGCCAGCTTTAGCCCTGAAGCTCTCGCCCAATTGAACAGCATTCAAAAGCAATTGCAGTTACAAGAACTGGCTAATCGTTTAATTACTCCTTACTTTGTAATGGCAATCGCATTAGCGATATTAGCGGCGTTGATTATGCTGGCTCCATTACCTGATATTGAGCAACCAAAAACTAGCAACAACAGCGAGAGTAAATCAGTACTGCAATTCCCACACTTGGTTTTAGGCGTGATAGCTCTATTCTTTTACATAGGTGCAGAAGTCATTGCCGGCGACACCATTGGCCTTTACGGCAAAGAACAAGGGGTATTGCAGTTCGCTGAACTCACCTCTTACACCATGGGCTTTATGGTGCTAGGTTATGTGTTAGGTATCGTGTTAATTCCTCGTTTTTTTAGTCAGCAGCAGGCGCTGATATTTTCCGCGTTAAGTGGTTGTGTGTTTTCACTTGGCATCATTTTGATTGATCCGCAACAAACTGCGATTGCAAACGTAGTGCTCTTTTGGCTTGCTGATAACAGTTTTCCAGATACTGTGTTATTTGTTGCATTACTTGGTTTATCGAATGCGCTGGTATGGCCGACCATTTGGCCTATGGCCCTTGCAAACCTTGGTGATAAAACCCAAACCGGCGCGGCATTACTGATTATGGGTATTTCAGGTGGCGCGCTATTACCTTTGGTATACGGTGTATTTGCAGAATATACGGGCAATGCACAACAAGCTTACTATCTGTTGATCCCTTGCTATGCGTTTATTCTTTATTACGCACTGATTGGTCACAAACTAACAAGTTGGCGAAAGTAACGACATGGGCAGGCTTAGTTATTTTAATTTTTAACTAGCCTGCAATTTTTCTGATGTGAAATAGCCCAGTAGCAAAAATTCACGCACAGTAAAAATACACTTATAAATTAAATACTCGTCACGCTTATCAGGGCTCACTTCTGAAAAAGGTAAGGCTTGCTGCGCTATTATGCGCTGTTGCTGCTGCGAAGAGATAGTAAATAAACTTGTGAGTTTATTTGCTAATTGCGACGATGAAAGAACACCTTCTGCAATCAGCTCAGCGCCTTTTACACATGCCGTACGTTCAGTCAGAGTTAGTGTATTTGCTAGCATTAAATCTGTGAAAGCGACTAAATTAAAATACAGCTGCTCATTTGGCTCTAGCTCTAAAATAACAGCCTGCATTTGCGTGACCACATCCCGATGCGCCGCTGCTTTAAGCACCTCAAAATGATTGCCATCCGTTTTATCAAATAACTGAGTCGCAGCCACTGGCGTAATAGCCGCACCGAATAATGCAGCTAAACATTTAATGGCATTTCGCCTTTGTAGATCAGCCATAAAACACCCCGTTTTGATAATGCCGTACAGCGTGATCCGCGGCTCTTGCAGTAAATGCCATATAGGTTAACGAAGGGTTCTGATAACCCGATGAGCACATAAACGAGCCATCAGTGACATAGACGTTTCGCACACTATGAATTTGGTTGTAACGATTAAGCACTGAGGTTGTAGCATCATGCCCCATACGCGCAGTTCCCATTTCGTGGATGGCTTGCCCCGGCGCTGAGCCTTTATCGTATGCTTGTACATTTTGATAACCTGCTTTGCTTAGCATCTCGACGGCTTGCGTTTTCATATCCTCGCGCATGCGTTGCTCGTTTTCAGCAAATTGGCAATCAAAATTAACTAAAGGTAATCCCCATTGATCTTTTAATACCGGATCTAAGCTCATTTTATTACGATGATAAGGCAGGCATTCACCAAAGCCTATTAATGCAACTTGCCAAGGCCCAGGTTTGGCAAGCCCTTCTCGAAAAGCCTTACCAAAGCTAAGTTCTTTAAAGCCCCGTCGCCAATCTTTGCGTGTTGCGTATCCTTGATAGCCATAGCCGCGAATAAAGCTATGTTGCTCGTTATCATCAAGGTTTCGAAAGCGCGGGATATGAAAGCCAACGGGTCTGTCGCCATCATTAAAGTCATCAGCAAAGCCCCTAGGCTCGCCAGTTGCGCCAACCCTAAAATGGTGATCCATGAGGTTATGACCAAGCTCTCCACTATCGTTCCCTAAGCCATTAGGAAAAAGTGCAGAAGTTGAATTTAATAACAAGGCTGTTGTTGCCACCGTTGATGCACAGCAAAAGATAATCTTTGCTCGCGCGATACGCTCCTTTTTAGATTCAGCATCAATTACTTTCACGCCCGTAGCTAGTCCGCTATCTGGATTGTAAATAATCTCTTTGGCAATGGAGTGAGTCTGAATTGTGAGTCGCCCTGTGCGCATCGCTGCAGGTAAGGTCGAGGCTAAACTACTAAAATAACTACCGGTTGGACAACCTCGCATACAGCGGTTGCGCTTGCTGCATGGAGCACGACCTTGCTCAGGCTTTGCCTTAGTTAAATGCGCAACTCGCCCGATGGTGAGGTGCCGATTAGTGTAGTGAGTTAATAAACTTTGTTTAAGCTGCTGCTCTACGGCATTAAGCGCAAAAGGAGGTAAGTAAGGTCCATCTGGTAGCTGAGGTAAGTTCAGCGCTTCGCCAATAACCCCGATGTAGGCTTCGACTTTATCGTACCAAGGCGCAATATCTTGATAGCGCACAGGCCAATCAACGCCGTGACCATCTTGTTTGTTGGCTGCAAAATCTATATCACTGAGGCGCAAGCATTGCCGCCCCCAAGTTAATGAGCGCCCACCAAGATGATATCCTCGGATCCAATCAAAACGTTGCGATTCTTGATAAGAGTGCTGCAAATCATTCACAAACCAGTGTTTTATTGATTGTTTGGTGGCATAGCCAGTGCGTGCTTGTTTAGCTTGATTCTGCTTTTCTAGAAGGCTGGGCCTGTCGCGAAAAGGCAGTTGCCAATCTTCTTTAAACGCAGTGATATAGTCTGTACCGTGCACAACCTGTCTGCCACGTTCAAGTAGCAGTACATTGAGTCCTTTTTCGGTCAGTTCTTTAGCAGCCCAGCCGCCAGTAATGCCACTGCCAATAACAATGGCATCGAATACTTTTGCCTGCATTCTCACTTAACTTTTAAAAGATTTGCTTACCCGCACAGATCGTTGCTTGAACAGAAAAGTCTTTATCGAGCAGGGCAAAATTAGCCTGTTTACCTACCGCAATACTGCCTATTTGCTCCGCTTTATTTAAAAACTCAGCGGGTACTAAACTGGCCATGTTAGTTGCTTCGACTAGGCTTGCGTCGGTTAGGTTGTAAAAACGTTCAACGCCAACTTCCATGGTTAATGTACTGCCCGCTAAAGAGCCGCTCTCAGTTCGCGCAACACCTTGCTCAACCACAATAGGAAGCTCACCTAAGCGGTAGCGACCATCTTGTAAGCCTCCGGCGCTCACGCAGTCTGTGATCAGAGCAATTTTATCTGCCCCTTTTAAACGGTAAACCATGTTCATGATGCTCGGGTGCAAATGAATACCATCAGGAATAAGCTCAACCATGGCATCCTTGTCCATCAACAGTGCCCCCGTACAACCAGGATCTCGATGATGAATACCGCGCATACCATTAAAAATATGCACACCACCGCAGGCTCCATGGGCAAGAGCTTGTGTTGTTTGCTCAAAATTAGCATCTGTATGACCCAGCATCACACGCACACCTTTATCGGTGATATAGCGGATCATGTCGGGGGATTTAAGTAGTTCTGGCGCTAACGCAAATGAGCTTAAGCAACCTTCACATGCGGCATAAATTTCATCAAATCGCTGTTTAGTAAGCTCTAAAAAAAATGACTCGTTATGCGCGCCTTTATGCGCTTCTGCAAAGAATAAACCTTCGTTATAAGCCCCTAGCAACTGCGCCCCAGCCAAGCCTTTTTGATAGGCACTCGCCATATTTTTATAAGCTTGAATTGAGACGTCCCAGTCTGCAGTCACCGTTGTGCCAACAAACCCCGTTACGCCGTGCTTTGCTAAAGACCGAGAAATAGTCTCTAACGACTCTGGCGTGCCGTCCATAATATCGCAGCCTTCACGACCATGAATATGCAAATCGATAAAGCCCGGAAATAAGCTATGCTCACCTAAATCGATTACTTTAATCTCTGGCTCAATTTGCGTGGTAATAGCACTAATTTTACCTCGCTCGACCAAGACCGCATGATCGAGTAAAACCGTCTCAGCAGTCACCACTTTTGCGGCCTTTAAATAATAGCGATTAAGATCCGTTGGAATTAGCATGAACACTTCCTATTATTGCAGCGCCTCTTACGCCGCTAGAATCACCAAACTTTGCACGCTTCACGTCGGGCACGGCAAAACCTGAAAATAAATGAGTTTGAATCGCATCAGGGAGCTTTTCTACTATTGCATCAATGAGCGACAACCCCCCGCCAAGTACGATAACTTCTGGGTGCAAACTTTTACTAATAGCAGCAAAGGTTTCGCCAAGAATATCTAAGTAACAGGTGAGCACCTTTAAGGCTTGCTCATCACCTAGCTTAATATCGTTTGCCCATTCAATCGCTGATTTAGGGGATTGCGTAATATGTTGATACAGAGTTTGTACACCGGGCCCTGCAATATAGCTTTCTACACAGCCATTTAAACCACAGCCACATTTTAAAACGGGCAGCTGATATTTTTGCTGCAAATATGCTGAAAGTGGTAAATGGCCGTACTCCCCTGACATGCCCAAACCTTGGTTAAACAAAGTGCCATCAATACACATACCACCCGCAGCCCCCGTACCAACAATGGCACCAAATACTCGGCTATAACCTTCACCGGCTCCGCCATTTGCTTCTGATAAAGCAAAACAGCGGGTGTCATTTAATATCGCAACAGGGCGCTTTAATAATGCTTGTAGGTCGTCGGCAATCACCTTACCTGTGGCACAAGGCACATTGGCAGATAACACTTTGCCAGCCTCATTAATGATACCTGGCATACCGATGCCCACCGCACCTTGGCTACTTGTTAATTCATCGGCCTTTAGCACCTGCTGATATATTGCCTGCAAAAATTGCTGATAATCATCAGTTGGCGTAGTAATACGCCAACTCTGCTGTTGCTCTAAATTATTATTAAAAATGGCGGTTTCTATTTTTGTTCCACCAATATCGAGTCCATAAACAGCCATACTCTACCTAACACTTTCTAACAAGAAGTTAACGGGTAAATAGTTACCCCTTGTACAACACGGTTAACTTCGCCCGTTGGGCAAGGATTGTCAGGTGTTAAACCGAGTGAGATTGATTTAAAAAATGCAAAAATCTGACAATAAACAATATAATACAGACCTTGCCACACATCATCCAGCGGTTGCTGCTTTGTACCTACCGATAATTTTTCTATGCGCAGGCATTGCTGTTCATTGACTAATTCATTATATAAATCAGTATCATATAAACTGCTGTATAGATTTCCTGATGACATCAATAGTACGGCAGTTTTGGTATTAATAATGGTTTTCGGGCCATGCCTAAAACCCAAAGGCGTTTCAAAATAACTAATTAATTCACCATTTGTTAACTCTAAACACTTTAATGCAGCTTCTTTGGCGTAGCCAAGTAAAGACCCGGCTCCTAAAAACACTAAGCGCTCAACGTTACTTTGTGCAAAACGCTTAATGTCATCAATTTGCGTATCGAGTAGCTGATTAGTATGCGCCACAACTTTTTCTAATTGAACGCTATCTGGAGTAAAAATACACAGTGTTGAAATCAGCATTGAGGTAAAGCTACTTGTCATTGCAAAGCTCTCATCAAGTGTTTCTTTTGGCATTATCACACTTAAGCTATTGCTTTTAACTGATGCGCTTTTAGCTAACTCACCGTTTTCATTACAGGTAATAACCAAGTGATAACATTTATCAACGACTTGCTCTACAATATCGACCGCTGCGACACTTTCAGGGCTATTTCCAGAGCGCGCATAAGAAATAAGTAAGGTTGGCGTGCCCTTTTGTAAAAAACCATATGGGTTTGAGACAATATCAGTGGTGCTGACAGCACATACGTCCAAATCGGTTTTCGCAGTTAAATGAGGTGTTAAAGCCTCGCCCACATAAGCTGATGTACCAGCGCCTGTTAAAACAACTTTTAAGTTATTAAGTGCTAAAATCGGCGCTAAAAAATCATTAATCTCAGCTCGCTTGTTATCAATCACTGATGCCGTATTACACCATGATTTGGGTTGTTGTGTGATTTCTCTTGCGGTCCAATAAGCGTTCTGTTGCTTAAGTTCTGTTTCGTTTAAGGATAAAAACTGTGTCATATTAAATTCTCTCTCAACACCACTTATTGATTACAAGCAAGCGAATAGCTATTCGTCACTTCCATTATTTTGTTAAGTACTAACTCACGCGGTGATGAGTTAATTTGGCCCTTAGTTAATGCTTTGTATTGCATTGGCATAAATTGGCTAAGTAAGGTCTGTGGAATAATTTGCCCTTCTAAGTTCTCAAACAGCGTTTCTACTGTTTGTTTTATCTCATCTTCAGGCCAGTAATAACGGATGCGATCGCTATAACTATAAGCCCTAAACAGCTTAGCTTCAGCACCCTGCGATGGGTAAAACTTATTCCAATAATGTGGTTTTTCTAGCATGATGCGCTCACAGACATCACGTAAATTAGAACGCTTAGCAGGTTCAACTAACTGATCTTCAATATAAGTTAAAGCAAATAAACCTTCGCGTAGTGCATAGGTAAGCTGTGGCCCCACTTTTAATATGGCAAAGTGATCTTGTACTAACTCGCGATAGCAATGATCTGGCTGGTAATCAGTAGAGTGAGCTTCATACACAAGATTATCGACAGTAGTGATAAACTCTTTCAGTTTTTGCGCTTCATTAGGTTGATAATTAAAAACTTGATGATTATCAAACTCAACCCCCGGCTGCACAACAACAGCAATAACACGCGACCACACGTCACTTATGTTTAAGCTAGCAAATGCTGCCTGATGTAATTCGATTGTTTGCTGTACCCCTTCAACATGGGATACTTCAATAATTTCATGCTCTTCTGTTGCCCCACCCGGAGGAGGAACTTCAGTACCAACCACATACAGAATATCGTTATCTTTTGAGACCGACTCGGCAGCTTGGCACATCAATGCTGCACGCTTGGCAATTTCTGCATCAGCTAAACGTTCTCCATCGTCAGCGCATGGCATGCTGGCATCTAGATGAATTTTTTTAAAACCCGCACTCGCATAGGCTTTAACAAGTTCAACAGCTTTTACCATCGCAACCTCTGCAGGCTCATTCACCCAACACACAGGACCTAGGTGATCACCACCTAAAATAATGCGCTGGGTATCTAAACCCACTTTTTCGGCTATTGCATAAACAAATTCAACAAAGTCATGAGGCTTCATACCCGTGTAGCCACCAAACTGATTAACTTGGTTTGCCGTAGCTTCAATTAAAATTTCAGTGTCATCATTAAGAGCTTG
Organism: Pseudoalteromonas sp. S1650; assembly: GCF_005887195.1. Taxonomy (NCBI): domain Bacteria; kingdom Pseudomonadati; phylum Pseudomonadota; class Gammaproteobacteria; order Alteromonadales; family Pseudoalteromonadaceae; genus Pseudoalteromonas; species Pseudoalteromonas sp. S1650. The sequence continues at coordinate 209,714 of NZ_PNDF01000023.1, forward strand.
CAACATCGCTGCTTCGATAACGAGTGGATGCGCGCAGCATACAGAGTAAATTCCCTGCGCTTGCCCTACTCGATTGTTATTAATAATCGTTTTTAATGCATTCATGGTTCTCTCCAAGCAGCTTACATCAAAGGTTAGATACGTGATTTGAAATTACAGTAGCACACAGCGAAACACCACGCAACAAAATGAAAGAAAACGAAAGTGCAAATCAAAGCTAAAATTTGACCTAAAAAACCACAAAAAGGCATTAATGGTAATACAGCCACCAATTTGAAAGATTTTGAAAGCATTTAATTGTAATTAACTTTTAGTTGCGATATAACAGAAACAACTGAAACCCACTATTAAAATAATCTCAGTGATTTAGGTATCGTTATGACAATAGATAGACGTAGTTTTTTAAAATCTGCCGCAGCCATTACCGCCGCGACAGTCGTGACTGGCTGTGCGAAAAGCCAACAAGGTGATAATCAAAGCACACCTCTTGCAGCACAAGGTAAAAGCGTAATGGGCTTAGCTGTGCCTGCAATGGATGTGGTGCGTGTTGGTTTTATTGGGGTTGGTCAACGTGGTAGCGGCCATGTGAAACATCTTTGCCATATTGAAGGTGTTGAAATCAAAGCTATTTGCGACACAGATAAGCTAATGCTAGATAAGTCTGTTAATTATGTTATTGAAAAAGGCTTACCTAAACCAACTGCTTATACGGGTTCAGATAAAGCCTATTTAGATATGCTCGCTCGTGATGACATCGACATTGTGATCATTTCAACGCCTTGGAAATGGCACACACCGATGAGTGTTGAGACCATGGAAAGTGGTAAACATGCCTTTGTTGAAGTACCTGCAGCAACCACCATGGAAGAGTGTTGGCAATTAGTAAACACCGCAGAGCGCACGCAAAAGAACTGCATGATGATGGAAAACGTTAACTACGGCCGTGACGAGTTAATGGTTTTAAACATGGTTCGTAAAGGCGTATTTGGTGAGTTATTGCATGGTGAAGCAGCTTATATTCATGACTTGCGTTGGCAAATGAAAGAAATTGACCGCAGCACAGGCTCATGGCGTACTTATTGGCATACCAAAGTAAACGGTAACTTATACCCAACCCATGGTTTAGGCCCGGTTTCTCAGTATATGAACATCAACCGTGGTGACCGCTTTGACTTTGTTACTTCAGTCAGCTCACCTGCGCTTGGCCGCGCCGCCTATGCAGAACGTGAATTCCCTGCAGGCCACGAGCGTCGTTCACTAAAATTTACTGCTGGCGACATGAATACCAGCATTATTAAAACAGTGAAAGGTCGTAGCATTATGGTTCAGCACGACACCACAAGCCCTCGCCCGTACAGCCGCCATAACCTAATTCAAGGTACTAATGGCACATTTGCAGGATTCCCTAATCGTATTGCTCTTGAAGATGTGCCACCAGCTATCGCGAAAATTTACCAACAGCAATATGAAGCAGAGCTCGCTGCCTGGGAGAAAGCAGGTTCACAGGGTCGTAAGCCACATATGCAAAACTTCCATAGCTGGGATCAAGATATGGAAAAATGGCGTGCTGAGTTTGATCATCCACTGTGGAAACGCATGGGTGAAGAAGCAGTACGTAACGGTGGCCACGGCGGTATGGACTTCATTATGCTTTGGCGCATGATCTACTGCTTACGCAATAATGAGCCACTCGATCAAGATGTATACGATGCCGCAGCATGGTCATCAATCTTCCCGCAAAGTATGGCATCGGTTGCTGATAGAAGTAACAGTAAAACAATTCCAGACTTTACCCGTGGCGCTTGGCAAACAGGTAAGCCTCTAGGAATTGTGTCTTAACACTTTCTCTCCTGAAAAACTAAAAGCCCGCCCTTTGCCCTGCGGGCTTTTTTATTTCATTGTTCACTCCCTTTAGAGCTTTACTCTATAAAACTTTACCCACAAAAAAGCCCGCAACGTCAGCGGGCTTTTTAATTAGGCCTTTAGCTTACTGAGCATGTGCTGCAGCGCGGAAAATCGTGTTAGCTAAAAGTACATTCATGCCCTCAAGGTAGGCGCGGTAGGTTGGTGATTGTGTAAAGCCTATTACCATGCCTTTGCCTTGCGGTTGATGAACAAGCAATGGCTTATACGCAAGCTGTGCTTTATTTTGCTGCCACAGATAACCACTTGCTAGCACATCATCTTTACCTGTAAACCACGCTAGGTTTTTACCTGAGTTCAGTGTTATAGGCGTGTAAATATCATTACCGTAAGCTACCGCAACAAGGTCTTTATCAACCCCAGCGGTTAACCAGTGCTCTTGGTCTACTTCAACATTAGCAAGTACACCGGCTACATAGTCTGGCGATGTATGTGGCTCAATGCTCGCCGCTTTTAAATCATCGCGAGAAGTGAATAACTGCCCTGCCACTTTACTGCTTTTATCATCGCTGCTATCGGCTTTATCTTCTCGGTAAGCTTGCTCGCGTTTAACATCTAACAAACCGTAATCAGCGTTGGTGGTAAAACGGTTAGCATTACCGAGGGCAATCAACACGCCGCCTGCTTCAACCCAGCTTTTTAAATTAGCCGCGCCCGATTTACCGAGTGCTTGCTCATAATTACCTTCAGGTAAAATAAGCACTTGGTAATCACTTAAATCAGCCCAAGCAAGCATAGGTGTGCGAATAGCTGTCACCGGGTAGCCAAGCTGTCTTTCGATAACAAAACGAGTGTTACCGGCGCTTAGCTCTCGAGTGGCTGCATCCCATGCAATCGCCACTTTTGGTGCTACCATAGGCACTGTTTTGTTACTACCAAAGCTTGGGCCTTCAATCACCCAACTTGAATCAACACCATCAACTATTGCACCAGTTTGCTCGGCAATTTGGCTAATTTTAGTCAGTAAGTCTTTATCGTTTAGGCGCTTTTCGATTACTAAGCTACCCGCTGGGTAGTTAGTTTTATCACCTAATACAAATGCTTGGTCAGCACTTTTCAGTTTAATGCCAGCTTGCAGTGCTGCTGTTAAAAAGCGTGCTGCGGCTGTATCACCCCATGCAACAATATAAGCCACTGAGGCTTCTGGATTATTCACTTTACCAAGCAATGTGTCGTCGGCCTGAACCGCTTTACTATCTGCGCTAACTGCGCGACCACAACTATCGCTATCAACATTAAACATCATCGGCAGCGACCAACCTGTGACATCGTAAATTTCATCACCTAGGTTACGAGCGCGGCGTCTTTCTTGCTCTTTTACAAAAGCCTCTGCCATATCTACTTGGTCAGTAAAGGTGGTACGTACAAATACCCCGCGTGGCTGTGCAGTATCAATAAAATAGCTGCCTGCTTTGTACTTAACGCCACAGGCTTTGAAGTCTTCAGTTGCTTGTTTAACTTCAACACCATGTTCAGCCATTAAGGTTGCGAGTCTATGAGCGCCTTCACGGTTACTTTGTTTAGGTAAGATATAAACACGCTCTTTGCTATCTTTACCCGAATCAATCGCATCAACTTGATATTGATAAAAGTCACCTAGTAGTTTTTCACGTTGATTGGCAGCCCCTTCGGCAGTCGAAATTGAGGCCACAAACTGACGCTTTACAGTATTAAAATAGGTGAGTAGTTCGCCGGTATTTTTCTCAAAAACATGGCCACGCGCAGAGCCTACTTCGTAAGTTGATGCTGATGCACCATAAAATACTGGCCAGCTATCACCGTAGCCTGGGTAAAAGGCATCAAAAATTTCACGGGTAAAGTAATCAAAGCCAAATTCATCAAAATACTTCGCATGATTTTGCCCAATCGCATCCATGTTGGCGATTTGAGTTTTCGTCATATGCGGATTAAATGGCTGAGCAGCCGGTGCAAAGTAGTAAGATTGGTCGCCGCCCATTTCATGAATATCAACCACTACTTGCGGTTTATATTTATTGATTGCAGCCACTCGGCCTTTACTTTCAGGTTGAGTAAGTGCTAACCAATCGCGGTTCATATCAAACAAATAATGATTTGTTCGGCCTCTTGGCCACGGCTCATTATGCTCTGCACTTAACCTATCTGCACTGTGCTCAAGACCTACGGTCGCATAATAACGAGTAACAAAGCGCTCACGGCCATCAGGGTTTTGCAATGGGTCGATAAACACCACGGTGTTGTTTAAAATTTTGCTGTTAACGGCATCATTCGGGGCTGCTAGTAAGTGATATGCAGTGAATAATGCAGCATCGGTTGAGCTAATTTCATTACCGTGCACGGCATACTGAAGCCACACAGAGGTCGGTAAATTTTTAATTAGTGACTTAGCTTCTTTTTCAGAGGTGATACGCGGATCAGCCAAGGCTTGGGTGTTATTGGCGAGGGTTTCTAATGAGCGAATATGCTCCGCAGTGCCAACCACCGCATAAACCAGTTCACGACCTTCCCAGCTGTTTGCGTACTTAAACACTTTAATACGATCAGGCGCAGCTTGTTCAAGGGCGCTTAAATAACGACGCATATCGTTGTAATTGGTAATGCGCTCACCTACATCGTATCCGAGCACTTGTTTAAATGTTGGTATTTGCTGATTATAAGCCGTGCCTGGCCACATTGCTTCGGTATTCGCTGCACTGGCATTAAAGCTTGCCGTTATTGCCACAACACTCACTGAAATGGCTTTTATTATTTGTTTGGCGCTCATTATTTTTCCCAAGTAAAAGTATCTGCTTTGTACATTACAAAAGTATTGAAAATAAACAAATTAAAAACGTTAGATTGGCAAAAATTAAAGACATAAAAAAACCGCAGCAATTGCTGCGGTTATTTTCAAAATAGCAGGGCTATTTAACTAAGGTCATTTCATCAAGTAGGTAACCTGCGTTATCAACTTCTTCCATTAACCAAAGCATGTATCGAATATCAACGTGAATAGCACGGGTGATTTTGGCGTTAAAGTACCAATCTTTGGTGATTGATTCATAAGTCGAGTCAAAATTAAGACCCACTAATTCACCTTTACCATTCATGACTGGCGAACCTGAGTTACCCCCTGTGGTATCAGCGCTACTTAAAAAGTTGACTGGTACTGAGTTAACTTCAAGAGGTTTAGCCGCTTGTGATTCACAACCAAAGCTGAATAAGCTACAACTTACGCCTGGTAGACCTAAGTCACCACGGTAATACGCGCCAAACGCTTGCTTTTTGTATGCTTCAAGTACTTTATCGGTAACAACAAATGGTTTTTCACCTGTGTGTTTAGCCACTAAACCACGTAGTGATGTAAATGGCGTTTTATACACAGCATCTGCCGCTGGGTAACCATCAACTTGTGCGTAGCTTACGCGTAATGTGCCATTTGCATCTGGGTAAACTGGCTTACCTTTAGCATTATTGAAAGCGATCACGGCTTGCATATACTGCGGGCGAATTTCAGCTAAACGACCCGCCATTTCTTTTTCGTCAGCTTCTTGTGCCATGTTGGTATCGTATAGAGCAACAGCAAGCTTTATGAATGGGTCGTTTGATGCTTCAAACTCTGCAACAGATTTACCAATCCAGTTAACACGTGCTTCTACATCTGTAAGCTCTGTATTAGCATAAAAAGAAGCAATAATCGCATCAAGCTCAGCTTGTGTTGTGGTATCTGTAATACCTAAGCCGTCGTTTAATGCCGCAACTTGCGCTGCTTTATCTTGCGCTAAATAGTTACCTAAGTAGCTTAACCATAAGGCTTTATCGACTTCAGGCGTAAACTGTTTTTGTAAACGCTCTAAACGCGCTTTAAGCATTGGAAGGTCACGCTCTTGATAACCCATTTCGCGCTCTGCATTTGGTTTTTCACTTTCTTTAGCTAAACGATATAAACGAATTGCCGTGCTTAGTAAGTCTGCGCGTTTTGCATAATCAAAGTAAAAATGGCTTTGTTGCTGTGCATGTGCTTCAACTAATAATGACTTTAATGCGTGATATGAATCTGCGTATGCTTTACGTTCAGCACTTTGTGCAAACCAAGCGAGGTACTCTTGCTCTTGAGCAGCTTTAATACCCGGAATATCCGTTACTTTAAAGCCATCTTGTAAGCCTTCCAGTTTCTTTAAACGGTTGTTAGTGCTTTTTACACGAGAGGCATATTTAACTTGTGCTTGCTCATCGCCTTCACTCTGCTTGGCGATTACGTCTAGGGTCATGTTATAAGTATTAAGCAATGTTGGGTAATACCAACTCGCAGAATAATTTACTTCGTCTGCAAGCTTATAGCGGCTAGTTCGACCCGGGTAACCGGCCACCAGCACACCATCACCTAAGCTTACGCCGCTCGCATTCACTTTTAAGAACGACTTTGGCTCATAAGGTACGTTATCTTCACTGTAATCTGCAGGCTTACCATCTTTACCAACGTAACCACGTACAAAGGTAAAATCCGCCGTGTGACGTGGGTATTCAAAGTTATCAATGTCGCCACCAAAGTTACCCAGCGCTTCTGCTGGAGCATACACTAAGCGCACATCTTTGATCATCAGTTGTTTGATCATGAAGTACTCTAAGCCATGGTGAAAATCACGCACGGTACAACGGTAGTTAGGATCTGACTCACACTCGCTGATCAAAGCTTTGCGATTTGCTTGAATTGCTTCATAACGCGCTTTGCCGTGTAGTTCTGCAGGTAAGTTACCCAGTACGCGCTCAGTAACATCATCCACTTGTTCAGTTACATACAAACGCTCTTGCGGGCCTGCAGGTAGCTCTTTTGATAAATCAGCTGCTAAAAAACCTTTTTCAATTAAGTTGTTTTCTGGTGTGCTGTTATTTTGAATCGCGCCATAAGCACAGTGATGATTAGTTACCGCTAAGCCTTTTGGTGACACAAATGACGCAGAGCAATAGCCTAAACCAACCACTGCATTGAGTGGGTATTGGTTAAGATCTGCCACTTGTGATGCCGGTAATTCAATACCAACGCGGTCAAACTCGCTTTGTAATTGTTTTAATTGATGCGGTTGCCACTGCCCTTCATCAGCGTGCGCGCAACCGACAGCGACAACACCCATGAGTGCTAATGAAGTAGTAATAATATTTTTTTTAATCATGTTAATCCTAGTCAGTGCAAAGCACTATTCCATTGTTGCCTTAAAAAATCGCGCTAAGACTACCATAACCTTGATTGACTCAAGACATATTGCGATTAAATACAATTGGAGAGTAAAAATAGAGGGGAGAAAAAGCTCCTACCGTAAGAATGCAGTAAGCAGGAGCATTAGCTTCGATTCAATTATTAAGCATTGGCTTTTAAAAAGTCATAAAGTTCATCTTTAAGCACGGCGCGTTGATGCTTTTTTTCATGCATATCCGCATCTTCAATCGGCGAGTTTTGCAATTCAAGCTCACGAATTTCTTTATCCATATCATCATAACGCTGCATGGTTTTCTTGAAATGAGCATCGTGTTTTGCAAGGCTGTGGATTAGTTCATTAAACTCAGGGAATTCATTCAATAACGAGTGTTTCTCACCTAACATGGGCAACTCCTTTGGCTAGAATTTCAGTTCAATTTCAATGTATCACCCTAACATACAGAGTCAATGTCGCAACCTTGTCCAAGATCAATAATACAGCGATTCATACAAGTTTCTGAAACTCATGGAGTAAGCAACAAAGAAGATGTAGTTCGCACAAAATTCTAAGAATTATTCCTAGACATAACCATTTGAATTAGAGATATAATCAAATTTGATGGAGGGAAACATGCGTATTGGTATTATTGAAGATCACCAACTAGTAAGGGATAGCTTTAAAAAGTTACTAGAACTACAACAGGAGTGGCAGGTAATTATTGAAGCCTGCACGGTTAGCGAAGCTAAACTTGCCGTTGAAATTGAACAACCTGATATTTTTATAGTTGATATTTCAATGCATGAAGGAGAAACTGGCCTAGCATTTTTAAGCTACTTAAATAGTTACTACCCTGAAACTAAAACAATTGTTGCCTCCATGTATGACTACGAGCCTTATGTAAGCAACGCTCTTAGCTTGGGCGCGCAAGGTTACGTCTCTAAACGTTCAGCATCAGAAGCCTTAATCGACGCTGTCAATTCTGTAATTAAGGGCGGCAGGTATATAAGTGAAGATGTGAAGTTTAACTATAAAGACCCTTCTAATAAACTCGCTTTACTAACACCAAGAGAAAAGGAAGCTTTACCTCTATTTGCAAAAGGGCTTAACGCAAAACAAGTGGCGCAACAGTTAGACATGATGCCTAAAACTGCTCATGTGCATAAGGCTAATATTTACCAAAAACTTAAAGTATCTAACTCGTTCGATTTACTCAAAATTGCAATAGATAATGGACTCATTGCGCTTGATGAACTGGCATAATTTTCCTTTCGTGAATGTATCTGTAAACCAAGCTTTTGCTGAGTTTACAAAACAAGCTCTAGTCGCTGTTATTTACTTTGTTACCTTATGCTTTTCTTCTTGGGTAAGTAATCATTTAGAAACGGTGGCGCAAAGTAGCGCCATATTCTTGCCTGCGGGAGTTAAGCTCGCTTTTTTATTATCTTCCCAATTAGGTTTTGGCCAATTCTTTGGTTTAGCTCAAGGCTTTATGCTGCTTATATCGGCATGTTTTATAACGATGCTTGGCACTTCGATTTATTACATGGCTTTTGGCAAGAAGCTACCTACATGATAATAGTACACTGCTTTAAAGAAAGTCGTTGGCCACCCAAGATCGATGCTAATACCGGCGTTATCTCAATCGTTTTGTTGGCTACTTCAACAGCCGCTATCAAGTGGTTTTTGTTTGCTAGTGCTTTTGAGTTCACTACATGGTTAGCTGGTAAGCAGTTATTACAATACCAACTCAATATGACCCTAGGTGATTTAACAGGGACACTACTCGTTGCGCCAATATTGCTAAGTATTAAGGAAAGCTATAAACATAAAATTACGCTAAACAACTATTTACTCGTAATTGCGCTGTTAGCCCTGACCATAGTTTACCTTGCAGCCTATATACATAGGCCTGACCTATATTCTCTGCTACGCTTGTTCTCTTTACTGCCTATTCTTTGGTTTTCTTATAAGTTTGCTACAACAGGTGCTATTTTGAGTGCTTTACTCAGCAATAGTCTAATTGTTGTACAGGCAGGCATCCAACAAGATGCAACGAATACTTATATAAGTCAGTTATTTATCTTAGCAAACTCAATTACTGGGCTTTTAATTGGTACTGCAACAAATGAACTCAAATTAAAAAACGCTGAATTACAACAAAGCAATGAACAACTTTCTCAATTACTTGCTAAAAACAAACAACTTGCAAAACGGATGGTTACAATCCAAGAAGACGAACGCAAATATCTGTCTCAAGAATTACATGACGAATTAGGGCAAAATCTCACAGCGCTAAAAACAGATTTAGCAGTATTATCACTCTCACAACAAAACAGCAATAATTCAATCATTGCTACCCTTAGAGAAAATGCCAAAGCTATGTATGACTCTGTGTATCAAATTATGCATCATTTGAGACCGAGAGAGCTTGACGAGTTAGGCCTTGAACACGCTCTAAAAAATGGCAAATTAAAATCCCTATTAAATAAAGCTGATATCGAGTATCAAACGAACTTAGATATCAACAGTACCTTGGCTGATGAACACCAAACGGCTATTTACAGAATCTGCCAAGAAGCTGTTACCAATTGCATTAAACACAGCAGCGCCTCACAATTATTAGTTCAGTTGAGTGTAAATAAACAAGCCATAGATCTCTTAATTAAAGATAATGGTGAGCAAGTGCGTAACAACGCAGAATCTGGTGGCTATGGCCTTTTATTTATTGAAGAGCGAGTGCTTGCTTTAGGTGGTAAGTGTAGTTTTGACACGCAGGGTGGCTTCACTATTAAAGTATCTTTTTAACTTCATGTATTAGAGTTACGTAACCAACGTGATAAATATGCGATTTATCGTTTCTACTCGAATTGTTTATTAAAAACGCTACACTGGGTGCGTCAATTTAAAAACAACGAGAAAGATGAATGAAAGCGCAATTATCACTTTTGAGCTTAGCCTTGGTGACAAGCCTTGGTAGTGCACAGGTTAGTGCGAAAGAAGCTCTGCAATTTAAAGACGTGTTTGATTTTAAATACGCAAAAGGCACCCAACTTTCTGAAGATGGCCAAATTCTTAGCTTTAGTGCCGACCCTTATCGCGGTAATGCACAAGGTCAGGTATATACATTAAACAACAACACCCTGCTAACTAGCGTTGAGCGCGGTACTCGCCCAACTATTAATAAAGCAGCAAACTGGGTGGCTTTTACTCAAGTTCCAACCCTACTTGAAAAAGAAACCACCAAGAAAAAAGACGAGCTAAAGAACAACCTTGTTTTAGTGAACACTAACAATGGTGATCAACAAACCTTTAACGATGTAAAAGACTATGCACTATCGGATGATGGTGTGTGGCTTGCTTACCGACTAGATAAGAAAGCAGATAAAAAAGACAGCGAAGAAAAAGACGAAAACAGCAGCGAAATCAAGCCAGACAAAAAAGATAAAAGCTTTGATTTAGTGCTTGTTAACCTTCAAAACAAAACCACTCACACTGTAGATAATGTATTTAGTTATGCAATGAGTAGCACTGGCGAGCAATTATTAGCAAGCCAAAGCTACAGTGATGGTGCCGACAACCAAGTTGTATTAGTTGATCTTAATAATGGCTTTGCAACGAGTGTACTGATTGATGAGCCGGGTGTTGTGGCAAACAAAATAGCTTGGCAACCAAACAGCAATAAAGCAGCGCTATTAATTGGTAATTACGTTAATGATGATACACGCCGTCGTGACCACAGCTTACAGCTTTTACAAAATGGGGCACTTTCAACCATTAATTCTGCAGATAGCAGCTGGACTATTGGCAAAACAGCATCGCTAAAATGGTCTGAAGATGGTGCTCGTTTATACTTTGAAAACCACCCTAAACTCGCTGCAAAAGTTGCCCTAAAAGAATACAAAGATGAAGCCTCTTTATATGATTTCGATACCATTCGCGACCAAAAGGGCCTTAACGTTTGGCACAATAAAGACGCTGAAATTAAGCCACGCGAAGAGCAGCAATGGAACAAAGCGAATAAGCTTCGTCATTACCAAGCGGTATATCATGTAAATGGTCAGCAAGTTGTGCAGTTAAGCACGCCGAATATGCCTGAGGTTTCACTTAATACTCATCGCGAAGCGCTATTGGGCTATTCAGACCGACCTTACCTAGAACGTATTATGTATGGCGGTTTTTACGCAGATTACTTCAGCGTTGATGTTAAAACCGGTAAACAAACCGCTATTGTCAGCGACTATCCGTTTAGACCAAGCCTTGCGCCTAATGGTCAATTTGCGGCATTTTTCCAAAATAGCCAAGTGCAACTTAAAGATTTAGGTAACAACAAGGTTTCGACCTTATCTAAAGCAATTAACGCTATTTTTGCTGATGATAAACATGACTACCCATCACCTCAGCCGGGTTATGGTTTTGCTGGCTGGTTAAACGACAGCAGCCAAGTACTGGTTTACAGTAAATTTGATATTTGGGCTTTTGATGTCGCAACACAAAAAGCAACGCGCCTAACTCAAGGTAAAGAAACCAATACCCAATATCGTGTTATTAAACTAGATAATGACCAAGTGGGCTTTGCCAAAGACGAAACATTATTACTAAGCGCAACCAACCTGCAAGATAAGCAAACTGAAATTGCAAAACTCGACTTATCAAGCAATAAGGTAAGCAAAGTACTTTCGGGTAAAAAGCGCTTTGATGTAGTGAAAAAGGCGAAAAATGCCGATAAATATCTTTTTACTGCACAAACATATCAGCAATTCCCTGATTACTACCAAGCTGATTTTAGCTTCAAAAAGCCACAGCGTGTTACCAACCTCAACCCACAAATTAGCAACTTTGCATGGGGCGAAAAACCTGAGCTTATTAGCTATAAAGGGTTTGATGGTGAAGATTTACAAGGCGTATTAATTAAGCCTGCGGGCTACAAAAAAGGCGATAAGGTGCCAGTGGTTGTGTACTTCTACCGCTATATGAGCCAACGCATGTATGACTTCCCGAAAATGGAATTAAATCATCGTCCTAACTTCCCGATGTTTACTTCAAATGGTTATGCGATTTTCTTACCTGATATCCGTTTTGAAATTGGTCATCCGGGTAAATCGTCAACCCAAACGATGATCAACGCCACTCAAAAGTTGATTGATTTAGGCATTGCTGATCCAAATAAAATTGGTTTACAAGGTCACTCATGGGCAGGCTACCAAAGTGCCTTTATGATCACGCAGACAGATATGTTTAAGGCGGTTGTATCGGGTGCGCCAGTATCTAACATGACCAGTGCATACAGCGGTATTCGCTTAAAATCAGGTCTTGCTCGTCAGTTCCAATACGAAACAGGGCAAAGCCGCATTGGTAAAACGTTATTCGAAGCGCCAGAGCTATACATCGAAAACTCACCGGTGTTCTTCGCTGATAAAGTGAATACCCCAATTCTGATTATGTTTGGCGACAAAGATGATGCTGTGCCATGGCACGAAGGTGTTCAATACTACCTAGCACTTCGTCGTGCGGGTAAAGATGCCACCTTCTTACAATACGAAGGTGAACCACATCACCTGAAGAAATTCCCTAACCAAGTGGATTTCTCAGTACGCATGATGGAATATTTTGATCACTACTTAAAAGGCAAACCAGCCGCTGAGTGGATCAAAAACGGCGTACCCTTTATTGAAGAATAAGCAACAAGCTGAATTTAAGCTTACTGCACACCTCCCCTAGAGCCAGCATTTTCGCTGGCTTTGTTCTATAAAATCAATTAAACCATCTGTTTTTTCGATTTTATCAATCGATTTAAACCCCAGTTTGTAAGTGGAAAGTTAACCTGAACAAATCTATATTTCACCCAACTTCTAACTGGAGACTACACAATGTTTAAAAAATCAACGTCAGCTTTGTCTAAAGTAGCTGTTGCGGTATCACTATTGGTGGCAACAGGCGTACAAGCTACAAACGACATCAAATCAAACCAATTCTGGTGGCCAGAGCAATTAGATCTTAGCCAACTTCGTGCCCATGGTGCAGAGTCTGATCCTATGGGTCCTTACTTTGATTACAAAAAAGAATTCTTAAAGTTAGACCTAAACGCAGTGAAAGCTGATATTGAGAAAGTATTGACTGATTCTCAAGATTGGTGGCCTGCTGACTACGGTCACTATGGTCCATTCTTCATCCGTATGGCGTGGCACGCATCAGGTACTTACCGTACGTTTGATGGTCGTGGTGGCGCAGGCGGTGGTCAACAACGTTTCGACCCGCTAAATAGCTGGCCTGATAACGCAAACCTTGATAAGGCACGTCGTTTACTTTGGCCTATAAAACAAAAATACGGTCGCAGCATTTCTTGGGCTGACTTGATGGCGTTAACAGGTAACGTTGCGCTTGAATCAATGGGCTTCAAAACCTTTGGTTATGCCGGTGGTCGTGAAGACGATTGGGAACCAGATTACGTATACTGGGGCCCTGAAGGCAAAATGTTAACTGACGAACGTCGTGACAAAAAAGGCAAACTTAAAGGCCCATTAGCGGCAGTTGAGATGGGCTTAATCTATGTAAACCCAGAAGGCCCTCACGGTAACCCTGATCCACTACTTGCAGCAGACGACATCCGTTTATCATTCGGCCGCATGGCAATGAACGATGAAGAAATCGTTGCACTAATCGCCGGTGGTCACAGCTTTGGTAAAGCACACGGTGCGAAAAAAGCGACCTGCTTAGACAAAGAGCCTGCAGCAGCCGGTATCGAAGAGCAAGGTTTAGGTTGGAAAAACAAATGTGGTAAAGGTCACTCAGAAGACACCATCACTTCAGGTCTTGAAGGTGCATGGACAGTGACACCAACACGCTGGTCAATCAACTACCTACAAAACTTATTTGCTTTTGAATGGGTTAAAACTAAGAGCCCTGCAGGTGCGACTCAATGGATCCCTGAAAATGGTCAAGCGTCTAACCTAGTGCCAGATGCACACATTAAAGGTAAGCGTCATGCGCCTATCATGTTCACAACTGATATCGCGTTAAAAGCAGATCCTGAGTTTCGTAAGATTTCAGAGCGTTTCTTAAACGACCCGAAAGAGTTCGAACTGGCATTTGCTAAAGCATGGTTCAAACTAAACCACCGCGATATGGGCCCACGTGCTCGTTACCTAGGTGACTTAGTGCCAGAAGAAGTATTAATTTGGCAAGACTACATCCCTGCGGTTGACCACAAACTAGTTGATAGCAAAGATATCGCGTCACTTAAAGCTAGCATCTTAGATTCAGGTTTATCTGTATCTGAACTAGTGCGTGTTGCTTGGGCATCAGCAGCAAGCTACCGCGACACAGATATGCGTGGTGGTGCAAACGGTGCACGTATTCGCTTTGCTCCGCAAAAAGATTGGCCGGTAAACAACCCGAAAGAAGTAGCTAAAGTACTTAGCAAACTTGAGAAAATCCAAACTAAGTTCAACAAAAAAGCATCTGGCGGTAAAGAAATTTCACTTGCAGATATGATTGTTCTTGGTGGTGCGGCTGCAATCGAAAAAGCAGCAAGCGACGCGGGTTTCTCTATCGCAGTACCATTCAAGCCAGGTCGTATGGACGCGTCATTAGAAATGACTGACGTTGAATCATTCGAAGTACTTGAGCCAACAGCTGATGCGTTCCGTAACTACTACAGCTCAGCATGGAAATCACCGGCTGAAATGTTAGTTGAACGTGCTGATTTACTAAGCTTATCAGTACCAGAAATGACTGCACTACTAGGTGGTATGCGTGCCCTTAACGCAAATACTGACCAAACTAAACACGGTGTTTTCACGAAAAAACCTGGCACATTAAGCAACGATTTCTTCGTTAACCTATTAGATATGTCAACGAAGTGGTCTAAGTCTTCTGAAGAAGGTGTTTACGAAGGCCGTGACCGTCAATCAGGCAAACTTAAGTGGACAGCAACACCAGTAGATTTAATCTTCGGTTCAAACTCAGAGCTACGTTCAATTGCTGAAGTGTATGCCTCTGACGATGCTAAACAGAAGTTCGTTGATGACTTCGTAGCAGCGTGGACTAAAGTGATGACGCTAGATCGCTTCGACCTACGTTAACCCTATATCAATCGTGTTAAGTCGATTGGTATCATATTTTCGCAACCAACAAAGCCGCTAAGTTAGCGGCTTTTTTATTTCAAATCGAGTTATTAGAGCACTTTGAGATTTACAGGCACTCGAGTTCAGCTTATTACTCAATAGCATGAAGCCACCGTAACATTAGATGTAGGTCGCCATTTATGGCGTCATAATAAACGCGCTAAAGCACGACCTACAAGCAAGTGCTAACCTAGCAACTAGCAGCTAGTAACTTAAATCAACAATACTGCCCTGCTGCAAAGCCGCAGCTCCAGGCGTATTGGAAGTTGTAGCCGCCTAGCCAGCCGGTGACGTCGGTGACTTCGCCGATGAAATAAAGGCCCTGTGACTTTTTCGCTTCGAAGGTTTTTGAGCTTAACTCGTCGGTGTCTACACCGCCAAGCGTTACTTCGGCTGTTCTATAACCCTCTGTGCCGTTTGGTTTAATTTGCCAATTGTGAATGTAGTCATGTAATGCGTCGATTTGCGCATGGCTTAGCTGGTTTACATTGCAATCAGGGATCGCTTTCGTGTCGTGCAGCATTTCAACAAAGCGTTTTGGTAAAATGGTCGCTAGGGTATTTTTTAGTGACTTTTGCCCTTGGCTTTGACGCCAAAGCTCAAGCTGCTGCTTTAAATCGAACTCGGGTAACAAGTTGATGTACACAGTTTGCCCTGCACGCCAAAAAGAGCTGATTTGTAAAATAGCTGGGCCCGAAAGGCCACGGTGAGTAAACAAGATGTTTTCTTTAAACTGGGTGCCATCTTCACTGGTAACCAGACAAGGAATGCTGATCCCCGATAACCCATCAAAGCGATCTTTATCATGCTGGTGCAACGTAAATGGCACTAATGCCGCCATGGTTGGTAGCACTGTTAAACCAAATTGCTCAGCAATTTTATAACCAATTGGTGATGCACCGAGCTTAGGCATGGTTAATCCGCCCGATGCGACAACTAACGACTCGCATTGATAGCTATCTTGCTCGGTAATAACTTCATAACCCGCATCGGTTTTTGTCACGCTGAGTACTTCGTTACGCAGCGCTATGTTAACACCTGCCCACTCACACTCAGTTAAAAGAATATCGACGATATCTTGTGCGCTGTTATCACAAAATAGCTGACCCAGCGTTTTATGGTGATACGCCAAGCCGTGACGGTCCACCAGCTCTATAAAGTCATGTTGGGTATAACGGCTTAAACACGATTTTACAAAGTGAGGATTGCCACATAAGTAGTTGTCTGGGCTTGCGTTTTCATTGGTGAAGTTACAACGCCCGCCGCCGCTGATTAATATTTTACGGCCCGGCTTCTTGCCCATATCAAGCACAGTAACATTGCGACCACGGTAGCCTGCTTGTGCAGCGCACATCAAACCTGCGGCGCCGGCACCAATCACAATTACATCTACTTGGGTCATTACTCATACTCACTAAAAAAATTTAGCTGATTATAACAAGTTATTGTCGTCGCTGTGTTAACTCAGAGATGTTTTTACAAAAAAGATAAAACCAAAAAACGAAATAAAGCAAAAACTCAAAACCATAAAATTATAACTTTATTATGAGAAAACAACAAAAAAAACACCACAAAAAGACTGATTTAGACGTCTATACATTTAGTTATAACCAAAATAGAGACAACCATAATAAAACGATATTTTAACTAAATTAACATGTATTTTACCTTTGTCCCCCTTCACGAAAAACATCGTGGAGATTTACATAACAATCTAGGGATCATTATGACAACTAACAACAACTTGAAGAAATGCGCAATTGCACTGAGCTTGACTGCGTTGTTTGGAACAACAGCAGCTATGGCTACTCCAGATCAACTTATGTCACCATCTATGCAGGAAACTGCAGCTAAATTACAAGGCCAAGAAGGCTTCGGTACTCAATTTATCATCAAATATAAAAACAATAGTGATGAAATGATGACCATGTCGGCAGCAGAACAAACGCCGACTATGATGAACAAAAAAGCAAAAGGCTTTATTAAAAACTTCAGCAGCAAAAAAGGTAAAGTAAAAGCACAATACGTTCGTGCAATGGCGATGAGTAATCACCACGTAATGCGTGCTGATAAAAAACTATCAGCTGAAGAAACCCAAGAATTTATGCAAGAAATGGTCGCTTCTGGTAATGTTGAATACATCGAAATCGACCAAATGTTAAAGCCGTTTGCGACGCCTAACGACCCTCGTTATGACGACCAATGGCACTACTACGAGCAAGCGGGCGGTCTTAACCTTCCTACTGCTTGGGATACAGCAACGGGTAGCGGTGTCGTTGTAGCGGTACTTGATACTGGTTACCGCCCTCATATTGATTTAAATGCTAACATTCTTCAAGGCTATGACATGATCTCTAACGTGTCTGTAGCGAACGACGGCGGTGGTCGTGATAGCGATGCACGCGATCCGGGTGATGCAATCAGCGCTAACGAATGTGGTTACACACACAGTGCACAAAGCTCAAGCTGGCACGGTACACACGTTGCGGGTACTGTTGCAGCAGTCACTAATAACGGTGAAGGTGTTGCCGGTGTTGCTTACAACTCAAAAGTAGTGCCTGTGCGTGTACTTGGTAAATGTGGTGGTTTAACTTCTGATATCGCTGACGGCATCATCTGGGCATCGGGTGGTTCAGTTTCTGGCGTACCAGCAAATGCTAACCCTGCTGATGTTATTAACATGAGTTTAGGTGGTAGCGGTTCATGTAGCTCAACAACGCAAAATGCAATCAATCAAGCGCGTAACAACGGTTCTGTAATTGTAATCGCTGCAGGTAACGACAACGATAACTCTGCAAACTACAACCCTGGTAACTGTAATGGTGTTGTAAACGTTGCATCTGTTGGTCGTAACGGTGGTCGTGCATACTACTCAAACTACGGTAGCAATATTGACGTTGCAGCACCGGGTGGCGCACAAAGCTTTGCGAATGACTCTGAAGGTGTGTTATCTACTCACAACTCAGGCTCTTCAAGCCCTAGCAGTGATTCATACCACTACTCACAAGGTACATCGATGGCAGCTCCACATGTTGCGGGTGTCGCAGCATTAATCAAACAAGCTAAGCCATCAGCAACACCTGATGAAATCGAAAGTATCTTAAAATCGACAACTCGTTCTTTCCCAGCAACATGTACTAGCTGTGGTACAGGTATTGTTGATGCGGCAGCCGCGGTTGCAGCAGCCTCAGGTACAACACCGCCACCACCAACGGGTAACGTATTAGAAGATGGTCAAGCACTAACTGGTTTAAGTGGCTCTGCTAGCAGCCAAACTTTCTACACAATGGAAGTTCCAACAGGTGCGACTAACGTAACCTTCACAATGAGTGGCGGTTCAGGCGATGCTGACCTTTACGTTCGTGCAGGTAGCGCACCAACAACATCAACCTATGATTGTCGCCCGTATAAAGGCGGTAACAACGAAGTATGTTCTATCGATAACCCAACAGCAGGTACTTACCATGTAATGCTGAATGGTTACTCTGCATACTCAGGTGTTAACCTAGTAGGTGATTTAACAACTTCTGGCGGTGGTTCAGGCTCAGGTTCACCACAAGCAGGTGGTGGCACAGTAACAGATATCTCTGCAAGTGCAGGCCAATGGAAGCATTACACTATTGATGTTCCTGCCGGTATGGCAAGCTTTACAGTAACGACATCAGGCGGTACTGGCGATTCAGACTTATTCGTTAAGTTTGGTAGCCAACCAACATCATCAAGCTATGATTGTCGCCCTTACAAAAACGGTAACGCAGAAACTTGTACGTTCAGTAATCCACAAGCAGGTACTTGGCACTTAAGCTTAAATGCTTACCGTACTTTCTCGGGTGTTACACTGGATGCGCAATATCAACCTTAATAGTTGATCTCCTAAGTCACCCCCAGGGACTTTCAGCCGGACTTACGTCCGGCTTTTTTGTATTTATGAATTGCTATTAAAGCTTTTCTAGCACAGCTTCAGCGCGGCTTACTACAAACTCTTTGTCTTGTTCAACAAACAGCCCTGTTACAGTTTGGTTTTCAACGATCATTGCATAACGTTTAGAACGTATACCACCAAAACCAGCTGTGTCTTTATCTAAACCAAGTGCTTTGGTAAAACTTGCATCACCATCTGCTAACATACGAATATGCTCAGCGTTATGAGCTTCACCCCATGCTTTCATTACAAATGCATCGTTCACCGATACACAGTAGATTGCATCAACGCCTTTAGCAGTAATTTTATCGGCCAGGGTAATAAACTCAGGTAAGTGAGCATTAGAGCATGTTGGTGTAAATGCACCCGGCACGGCAAACAACACTACTTTTTTATCTGCAAATAATGCCTCTGTTGTTAAGGTTTGCATGCCTTCGCTAGTTAATTCACTAAGGGTTGCTGTAGGTATAGTTTGGCCTTGTTCGATCATCGTAATTCCTTGAAAGAAAATAAGAGTACAGAGTATATACCTAAAAAATTGAATACAGCATGATTTTAAGGACAAACAACGTAAACCATTGCTCGCCCTTTGGAGGGTTATAAACCTAAGCTGGCTTTAATGGTATGCATTTGCTCTTGTAGGCGATGCTGAATATCACTAACCAGAGAGTTTGATTCGCTTACCTGCCCTTTCATGCTTTGCATTGATTGACTGAAGTTTTCTAGTAAGGCGTTTTGCTGTTTAGCCAGCTCCATAGCATCAAATGCGACCTTATTTGCATCTTGCGCGTTGCCAGCTACGCCTTCGGAGTTACGTTTAAGTTCTTGGGCATTTTGTGTTTGTAGCTCGGCATCATTAGCCAGTGCGCTAATTTGCTCCGATACCATGGTGGAGTTTTCACTTAAGCGGTTTAACTGATTGTTAATATCATCAAGTGAACCCTGCGTTTGTCTGGCAAGTTTTCGTACTTCGTCAGCGACCACCGCAAAGCCTCGGCCATGCTCACCTGCACGCGCCGATTCAATCGCTGCATTCAGTGCTAATAAGTTTGTTTGCTCAGCAATATTTTTGATCACCTCAATAACTTGGCCCACATCATCAACGCCTTTTAATAGCTCTTTTAAGCTATCTAGGCCTTGCTCAACGCGTTCTTCAGTACGTGAGCTTGCGGTTAACATGCTATCTGCAAAGCCTAGGCTCTGCTCCATCGCACCAAAGGTTTGTTTGGCGTTATCAGCAACTTGACCATTGATGTTATTGACCTGTTCACCAATGTCTTGAATATCAGTAAGTAAACTTTGGTTTTGTTCAACCTGAGAGTGGCTAGCATCAGTTTGCTGGGCAATCGTATGTAAGTGCTCGCTCATCTCTAGCATAAAGTCATTAATAACCTTAAGCATTTGTGCTCGTTCTTCTGCTTCACCACGCTGGCGCTCAATCAATTGATTAAAGTAATGGGCAATTTCACCGACTTCAGTTTTCGGATTTTTACTCTCAATGTTTTTAAGCTCATTACTCTCAATTAAGAAAGCAAAGCCATCACGCAATTGACGCAGCGGGTTAAGCACTTGGTTACGCTGTACGAAATACACACCTGCTGCTAAAACCACCAGCATGCCAATGGCTACACAAAATACGATAAACACTTGCTGCTTAAGGTCGCTCTGTTCATCTTTTAGCTTTTGCTCTGCACCGAGCACCGTTGTAGACAAGGCGCCGATTTGTTCGCGCAATGCTTGCATGCCGGTTTGTCGTTGCTCAGCTTGCTCAAGAGTGGATGCTAAATCACGTGGGAAGCGTTTGGGCCAGCTACTTAACTCAGCTTTGATGTCACCGGCCAAATCTTCTGCTTCTTCGCCAAAAAATAAAGCGTCTTCATCCACTTCGCTCATTACACCTAAATTTTCGAGTTTATCGATTTTAGCCCCAAGCGCATTTAGGTTTTCAACACTTTGATTAAGGCTGTTTTTAGTGTCTTGATCAAAGTTGATCACTAACTTATAAGTGTACAAAGCAAGTGAAGTGACTTCGCTGTAGTAGTCAGCAGCTAGTTGGTAATACTCAAGTGCAAGCGCTGTTTGCGGCTGTGCTTTACTTGCATAGCCAATTAATGATGAAGCTGAACCTGCCATTTGTCTTAACGAGTTATCAAGCAGCGCCATTTCGTTACCAGACAGCTTACCTAAAGCGCGGTACTTACCATTGATGTCTTTATCGAGTGCTGTTAGCTGGCTATTAAGCTGACTTGCAAGATCACTAGGCAACTTAGCTAAATGCAGCTTTTTAACATCACTTATCAGCGTAGAAGCTTTATTTAAGTGTTGGCTGTCACCTTGTTCTAAATAATCATCAAGGTAGCTTTTTAAATCAATAATGATGGTGTTTTTTAGCTTGTTATAAGCGTTATCTTGTTGCTCTAAACCGAATAAGGTTTGACTTGCCCAAAACAGAGTGGCTGCTAATAAAATACTAGCGAGAGTAAGTAAAACGGCCAATAGCCGAGTAAATGATGACACGCGCATAAACGATATTCCCAAGTAACGTTGCGCGCGTAGAATATTAACCTTTTATGACAATATGATGAAATACCACCATAAACAACTACACGAAAAAACCAGACACATCCAAAAACATTAGATTTAAACCATTGCCGCTTTTACATATACATCAAAGCGGTTCTTTTTGGTTTTGATTTGCATACTCGGGGTTTTGTCATTTAAAAATGGCGCGTAATCAGGGCGCTTCACAACCACTCGCTTACTAGCAAGCGGATAAGCAAACTCTAATAGATCATCGGCATCGCTATCTGAGCCCACAAGCTCTTGGAATACTCGCATTTCTTTTTTAACGAGGGCTGATTTTTCACGATGAGGAAACATAGGATCTAAGTACACAACATCAGGAGTATCACTACACTGCGCCAGTAACGTATGACTAGAGCCAAACACTAAGCTCATGTTTTCTTTCATCCAAGGGCCAATTTCTGCATCGTTATAGGCGCGTTCTAGGCCATCAAATAATAGCGCAGCAACTACTGGATGGCGCTCATGTAAAATCACTTTACAGCCTAGTGATGCCAGTACAAAGCCATCACGACCAAGGCCTGCGGTGGCATCAAGAACCACTGGTGTGGCACCTTTATTTAACCCTACAGCCTTTGCTATAGCTTGCCCTTTACCTCCACCAAACTTACGGCGGTGAGCAGCAGCACCCGTTACAAAATCAACGTGGATTGCACCTAGCTTAGGTTCGTCCTTTTTTTTCAAGCTAAGACCTTGGTCGTCATAATGAAGCGAAAAGCCCGCATTCTGCTCAGCCCACTTAGCTAAACCAAAACGCAACTCTATTGCATCTAAATAAGGACGCATTTCTTTAAAAGGACAATGAATTACCACACAAAACTCCGAGCTATATTAATCGGCGTCAGTATAGCATGGCTTAAAATAGCTCGATATCCGTTTGTGAAGTGACATCTTCAGTGTGACTAGGCTCTGCCATTTTTTGTAAACTGGCGAGAAGATCACTACGCGCTTCAATAATGTGTTTTAACTGATATTTTATAAACGCTAAATCATCATTGAGCGAAGAAAATAATAACTTAGTCTGCTCTAGTTGCTGTAGATGAAAAGTTACTTCATCACTACTCGACAAATTGCTTTGTGCGACTGACTTATTTAACTCATCCAATTGCGCAGCTAGTTTTTCAACCGCTCGTTCGCGTGAATCACTGTTTTGATACATTTGTTGAGATAGTTCATTAAAGGCATTCCCAATTTGCTGTGCCTGAGTCAGTGCCCGCTCATTAATTTCCATATCTTGAACTTTTGCGTTTGTGACTTCGAGGATGTGCGGGAATAAATCTTTATAACGACCATAGAGTTGGGCATCATCTAATGGCATGTTTTTAACCAGCATCGACACTTTAGGGTAATTAATAATGGTGCGGTGGCTAAAATCAACAAAGCGATTCGCATCACGATGTTTTTCAAGTAACTCCTGCTCTAAAGGACATACTCCACCTTCGGCACAGCAAAACACGCCAACATCGTGATACCAAAACGCCAGCACGACATCAAGCTCCATCGGGTTAAAAAACTCAAACATATGCTCAGATAACGCTTTGATATCATGCGCATGATAAGTCTGCCCAACGTAGCGCATGATGCGTCCCATATCACCTGAATCTGTCATCGCTATTTCGGCGGTTATTTGCGCTCGCTCAACATCACTGGTTAATTTTTTTGAATGCTGGCGGTACTGATATAACACACGAATTCGTGCCATCAGCTCTTCAGCATTGAATGGTTTTACAATGTAATCAGCTGCACCTGCGTTATAGCCTTTTACACGGTCTGGTAAGTCCGCTTTACCCGATAAAAACATCACAGGAATATCTTTAGTTTGCGGGTTAGCTTTTAATTCGTTACACACCTCGTACCCTGATTTAGCAGGCATTTCAACATCAAGTAAAATAATGTCTGGGCTGTACTTTATCGCCTGCCTTAATCCTTCTTCACCATTTTTAGCATGGATCAACGTGCAAAAGCCCGATAGTGATTCTTCAATCACATGATGGACATACTTATCATCATCAATGGCTAATACAAGTTTTGACATACTTAATTCCTGCAACTGTTTTTAAAAAGAATAGTACGCAAGATTGAATTTGCTAAGAATTATTAATAAAAAAGCGCCTTACGGCGCTTTAGTTTAAGTAATGTGTATTATGCTGCAATACCACTATGTCTTAGTAGTGCATCAACTTGTGGTTCGCGTCCGCGGAACTTTTTAAATAGCTCCATAGGCTCTTCGCTTCCCCCTTTTTCTAAAATGTTCTTTAAGAAAGCTTCGCCCGTTGCTGGGTTAAAAATGCCTTCTTCTTCAAATTTAGAAAACGCATCGGCCGAGAGTACTTCAGCCCATTTATAAGAGTAATAACCTGCGCTATAACCGCCTGCAAAAATATGGCTAAAGCCATGCTGGAAACGATTAAACGCTGGCGCTTTAACAACAGCCGTTTTACTGCGTACCTCATCAAGTGTTGCTTGAATATGACATGGCTCACCCGCTTTGTAAGTATGGTGAATAGTAAAATCAAACAACGAGAACTCAAGCTGACGCAGCATTTGCATACCTGATTGGAAGTTCTTCGCCGCAAGGAGTTTATCTAGTAACTCTTTTGGTAATGGCTCATCTGTTTCGTAATGACCCGAAATAAAGCTCAGCGCTTCTTCTTCGTAACACCAGTTTTCAAGGAACTGACTTGGTAACTCAACCGCGTCCCATGCAACACCGTTAATACCAGCCACTGGCGCTGCATCAACTTGTGTCAACATATGGTGAATACCATGACCAAACTCATGGAATAACGTAGTCACTTCGTTATGCGTAAACAAAGCAGGCTTATCACCCACTGCTTTATTAAAGTTACACACTAAGTACGCAACTGGGGTTTGTAATTCGCCGTTTGCACGTACTTTTCGACCCATGCAGTCATCCATCCAAGCACCGCCACGCTTGCGATCGCGGGCGTATAAATCTAGATAAAAGCGACCACGTAACATGTTGCTGTTATCGTAAATTTCGAAGAAACGTACATCAGGGTGATAAGTATCAAACTCTGTCACTTCTTTAACACTAATACCAAATAAACGATTAACGGTAGTGAATAAGCCACTTAGAACTTTATTGGCTGGAAAATATGGGCGCAGCACTTCATCAGAAATCGCGTACTTCTCTTGCTTGAGCTTTTCGCCGTAGTAAGCGTAGTCCCATGCAGCCAGTTCAGTCACACCGTGCTTATCTTTTGCGTAAGCTGTTAGCTCAGCAAGCTCTTGCTCAGCTTGTGGCTTAGACTTAGCAGCTAAATCTTCTAAGAATGAGAAAACTTGCTCTGGCGTTTCTGCCATTTTAGTCGCCAATGACATATCAGCGTAGCTGTTAAAACCAAGTAACTCGGCAAGTTCATGACGCAGGGCAAGCTCTTCGCTCATAATAGCTGAGTTATCAAATTCACCAGCGTTAGGACCTTGATCAGAGGCACGCGTCACAAACGCAGTGTAAAACTCTTCACGTAACTCGCGGTTATCAGCATAAGTCATGATTGGTAAGTAAGATGGAAAATCTAACGTGAATACCCAGCCTTCTAGCTCTTTGCTTTTAGCTGTATCTGCACCTAGTGCTAACGCAGACTCTGGTAAACCAGCCAGTTCGCTTTCATCTGTAATATGCTTTTGCCAAGCAAGCGTGGCATCCATTACATTGTTACCAAACTTAGAGGCCAGCTCAGATAAACGCGCACTAATTTCGCCATAACGCTTTTGTTGTTCAGGCTTTAAGGCAATACCAGATAGCTCAAAATCACGCAGTGCATTAGTAATGGTTTTTTGTTGGGCAATGGTCAGAGTTTTAAATTCGTCACTGCTGTGAAGTGCGTTGTAAGCATCATACAAACCTTGATGCTGACCAACAAACGTTGAATACTCAGATAACAATGGCAAACATTGCTCATAGGCTTCACGTAGTTCATCGCTGTTAACGACAGAATTCATATGTGATACCGGTGAAAATAAGCGTGATAACTTGTCATCAGCTTCTTCAAGCGGAAGAACCAAATCATTCCATGTGTATGATTTAGTTGCCAGTACCTCATCTATTTTGGCACGGCACTCAGCAATCGCCGCTTTTAATGCTGGCACTACATGTGCTGGTTTAATTTTAGAAAACGGCGGAAGCCCTTCTAAACCAATGAGTGGGTTATTTTCTGCAATTGTCATTTTCGTTCTCAAATTTTATGCGAAGATGATTTTGAAGTTGGGGCGAATTGATGAAATACAAGGGGCTTAACCTTGGTCTTTATTATGCTATTATCAACTTATTACTAAATCGATTAATTAATAAAGAATTATCTATTTTTGAGGACAAACTATGGCTCAGCATTTTGATTACATTGCAATTGGTGGTGGTAGTGGCGGTATTGCCTCTGCAAACCGTGCAGCAATGCGTGGCGCAAAAGTCGCTCTTATTGAAGCAAAACACATGGGTGGCACCTGTGTAAACGTGGGTTGTGTTCCAAAGAAAGTAATGTGGCACGGCGCACAAATTGCTGAAGCAATTAACGCATATGCACCTGACTACGGCTTTGATGTTGAATTAAAAGGTTTTAGCTGGGCTAAATTAGTTGAAAGCCGCGAAGCTTACATTGGTCGTATTCACCAAGGTTACAACAAGTACTTATCTAGCAATGGTGTAACTGTAATCAATGGCTTTGCTAAGTTTGTTGATAACAAAACAGTTGAAGTAAATGGTGAGCTATACACGGCAGACCATATTCTTGTTGCTGTTGGTGGCCGCCCTACTATTCCTAATATCCCAGGCGCTGAGCTTGGCATTGATTCGAACGGCTTCTTTGAACTAGACGCACAGCCTAAGCGTGTTGCTGTGGTTGGTGCAGGCTACATTGCCGTTGAAATCGCTGGTGTACTTCATAGCCTTGGTACAGAAACACACTTGTTTGTTCGTAAAAACAAACCACTACGTACTTTTGACCCATACATTGTTGATACGCTTATCGATATTATGGCAAAAGAAGGCCCAACTCTTCACACTGAGTGCACACCTAAAGAAGTAGTTAAAGAAAGCGATGGCAGCTTAACCATTCACTTTGAAAATGGTCACAGCCAAAACGTTGATGAAGTTATTTGGGCAATTGGCCGTACACCTACAACTGACAAGATCAATCTTGCTGCGGCAGGTGTTGAAGTAACTGAAGCTGGTTACGTTAAAGTAGACGAATTCCAAAACACCACAGCTGAAAACGTATACGCAGTTGGCGATATCATCGAAAACGGTATCGAACTTACGCCAGTAGCCGTTAAAGCAGGTCGTATTTTATCAGAGCGCTTATTCAATAAAGAACTACCTGATGATTTAAAAATGGACTACGAGCTAGTACCTACTGTGGTATTCAGCCATCCACCAATCGGCACAATTGGTTTAACAGAGCAGCAAGCGATTGATCAATACGGCAGAGATAACGTTAAAGTATATAAATCAAGCTTTGCAGCAATGTACACAGCGGTTACTCAGCACCGTCAAGCATGTAACATGATGCTAGTGTGTGCAGGCGAAGACGAAAAAGTTGTTGGCTTACACGGCATTGGCTTTACCGTTGACGAAATGATCCAAGGCTTTGCCGTTGCAATGAAGATGGGCGCAACCAAAGCAGACTTTGATGCTGTTGTGGCTATTCACCCGACGGGCTCAGAAGAGTTTGTAACGATGAGATAAACTCGCGTTGCGAGTCAATTTTAAAACCTTGTGGTGCTGCCACAAGGTTTTTTATTGAGTAAATTTGGTAGTGATTTCAGTACACTATCAAAGCTCAGAAATTGCTTGACTAAAAATACGTTTAAGTAAATCTAGGTTTAAATTCACACCTGCAATATTCGCATCAATCCACTCTCTCTGAGAGATTGGAGGCCACGAAACCTTATAGCCGATGCTATATAACATTTCTTCAAAAAAGAAACGTAGCACTCTACCGTTACCTTCGCGGAATGGGTGAAGTAAATTTAGCTCACAAAACAAGTCTGCCACTTTTTCAATTAGTTCATCATTATTATGACAATTCGATATTGCCGGAATGGTTCGAAATAATTTGTTAGCTTCAGGCTCAATACGCGTCCAAGTACAAAAGCGGGTATTACCCTTGGAGATATCAACATCCCTAATTTGACCTGCCCACACATATAAGTCTTGAAATAAGTGGTGATGAAGATGTTTTAAATGCTCAAGTGAAAACTTAGATAGAGGTTGTTCGGGGGAGTCATAAGTTCTATAGCGTTCAGCGGTAAACTCAGCTTCAGCTTGATCTAATATATCCGATTCTCGAATATCTAATAAATTAATTAATACATCAGAGGCAGGGTAGCAATATTTATCTTGAGCTACCCCGTATTTATCGCGCATATTTACGCTTCAATTCAGCAATACTTTTGCCTTCACTATTAGTTTTCAGCGTTAGACCTTCATAGCTTAAACTGACCTTAAAGTTATCCATATCGGGCATAAACTTAGTTTTTTGCTGATTGCTAGTCTTAGCAGTTTTGGTAGTCATAAACCCTCCTGTAATACTGATAATTCTAGCTTATTCAAGCATAAATTGCCATTAATCAACTTATTCGAAAGTACAGCCAAAAAGAAGAGAAAAAGGCAATTAAAATACTGACCAATTTAAACTTTTTATTGCCTATGATTACAAAGTGATGGGGAGTTGTTAAACTCAGCTAAAAGAATAAAAACGTAAACTACTTTGCAATCAATCACTTTATTCCCTGTACACCTTGTACAGAGTATCTTTCTGTTCCAAATGTTATTTGGTGCATTATTAATTAATAGCCAAAAACAAAGTCGTTCCTTGGTGCTGCTGTTTGCATTTCAAGGCTGTGTGTGCGCCTTTAACCTGCTAGAAGGGTTAGGGTTTTCTAGTTACTTAATTACCCCTGCATTTACATTACTGTATGGGCCTATGATTTACTTTTTTACCTTGTCGATTACAGGTAAACAGCCCTTTAAAACATCACACTACGCGGTACACTTAATTCCTGCGGCTATTTCCTTGGCCTTTACCCACTACACGCAAGCGATCATTTTACTTGGTTCGCTCAGTCAACTTGGTTATTTCTACTTCGCTTATGGCATTTTAAAGCGCTATCACAAACAACTTATGCATGCTCGCTCAGATGCTGAGAGCCTTAAATTAAAGTGGCTGATCAAAGCATTATTTATTTTTGCCATTATTGTCGTATTTGATTTGCTGCGCATGAATGTGCAACCAATCACGCCGCTCGATATAAAGATGCACTGGTATTTATTAAACGAAATACTGTTACTGCTGATGTTTAGCTTTTTGTTGTTTCACACCATCAAAAATAGCTTTCAATTCGAGCCAGTCACATTGTCAGAAGAACCCGAAGCTGAACAAACTGATTCGGCTGACGAGCAACTTGCGCAGCAAATTTTCTCAACCATTGATAACTTGATTATTAACGAATCGCTTTATCGACAACCTAGGCTCTCACTAAACGACTTAGCAAATCAAACAGGGCTCGGTAGTAAAGAAATATCTTGGGCTATTAACAGCACAACGGGGAACAACTTTTGTGAGTACATCAACCAGCATAGAGTGAATGATGTTAAACGCGAAATAGAGCAAGACTCACCTCAAAAACTCAGCCTGATAGAGCTGGCATTTCAAGCAGGCTTTAATTCTAAATCGACTTTTAATGCCGTGTTTAAAAAAGAAACGGGATTAACACCGAGTCAATTTAAGAAGCAAACGCAAAAGAATTAGCTCATAAAACAGACAAAAAACGTCCTAAATCCTGTTTTAGGACGCTTTTTTACAACTCAAACGCTAATTTAAACAAAAAACAACTTTGAGACTCCTGATGTACAAGTCCTATTTTTTACTACTAACTTTGTGCCTATTAATAAACTTTTCGGGTTTTGCTTTAGCAACGAATCACTCTTTAGAGGTGACTAATCAAGCTTTAAAAGTGCAGCCAAGTCGTGTTGGTGCAAGCGACCCAATCGCTTACTTTCAATCGAAAACAGCAGCAATAGAATTTGCTAAACAACAAAACTGGGCTCAGGTGAATAAACTCACAAAAATGCTCATTAATGAATATCAAAATGATGGCGATACTTGGTATTTACTTGGCCTCAGTTACTTTCAATTGGCCGATTATCAAAATGCCAGCAATGCTTTGCAACGCGCACTTGCAATTGGGACTAGCTTAAAAGGCATTCCTAATGGGGCCAGTAACCCGAACGATTTAATGGTGAAAATTGCAGAGGCATACGCAGAGCTTAAAAACCAACAGCAAGCTGAGTATTGGCTTAAAAAAGCACTGGCAGCAAGGTGGGATGACCGCCCAACACTTGCTGGCACCAGCTTATTTAAATCTGGTATTAACCCTCACTTTGAACGCTTTGCGCAATCGGCCAGTTATAAATCACTTGCGGGTAATAATTTGGATACTGAACTCAATCGAGATCAAAAATGGCGCGCCGATTTAGCGTTTTTAGTCTCAGAAATTAAACGTTTACACGTGGCAATGTATCAAAACATGAGCTCACAACAGTTTGCAGAAAAAGTAGCTGAGATTGATAAGTCGATTCCTATTCTAACCGATCAGCAAATTGTTTTTCAGTTTATGGAGCTAATTGCATTACTTGGCAATGGTCATAATCTATTGATCCCAGCATGGGGTGAAACAGGCAACTTTCAGCAACTACCATTTCAGTTTTATCAATTTAGTGACGGTTTATACATCAGCAAAGCAAGTAGCGATTACCAGCAATATGTTGGCTATAAAGTTGAGGCATTTGCCGATACACCAGCCCAGCAAGCTCTTGAGTTAACTAAACGTATTAATGCTCGCGATAATGAAATGCAAACCCTTTGGTTGGGTCCCTATTATTTAAGTTTGCTTGATGTGCTAAACGGGCTTGGCATTAGCAAAGGGAGCGAGGTAACACTTACGCTCAGCTCACCACAAGGCGCTATCACCACAGTAACACCAGCGCTCAAATCAATGCAATTTGCAGGTTTTCCTAAGTTACCAAAACTTGCTGAACACCCCACGCTTAGATACTTAGCAAAAAACAATACGCCGTTTTGGAGCGAACAAATCAAAACGAATAAATTACTGTATGTACAATTCAATGATGTGCGAAATAACAAAGATCTCACCCTTGCTGAATTTGCCATGCAGCTACAAGCACAAATCAAACACGATGACATTGAGCATCTGGTGCTAGACCTTCGCCATAACAGTGGTGGTAATGGCTCACTCACCCCGCCTTTGGTGGCAACGGCCGCATTTTTTAACGTATTAAAACCACAAGGAAAGCTATTTATATTAATTGGCCGCAATACGTTTTCGGCAGGCCATGATGTAGCTGTAAAGATTGCCAATATAGTGCCAGCGATTTTTGTAGGTGAGCCATCAGGCACCCGCCCAAATGTGGCAGGTGAAGCTGGCTGGTTTAACCTGCCATACAGTAAACAAACAGGCCTTATTTCGAGCCAATTCCACCAGCAAAGCCGAGCGGAAGATCATCGAATCTGGTTAGCGCCCGATATGCCAATTACGCTTTCTGCAAAAGACTACTTTGCAGGTATCGATCCGGTAATGGATGCTGTTTTAACTATAACTAAACAATAACCAGTGCTGGCACAAACCTTGTAACTGTTAATAAAGTAACCAGTTATAGCAAGAATTTGCTCTTGTTTACTGTGTAATTAAGTAGTTATTACGCAGTAAACAAGGCATTTTTACAAGGAGGCACTGTGTCTAAGTCTGCAATTTTATATCGCATGGTGACCGATGAGCATATTTGCCCATTCGGTTTAAAATCAAAAGATTTACTTGAGCGTCATGGTTACGATGTTGATGATCGTCACTTAACCAGCCGTGAGCAAACTGACGAATTCAAACAGCAGCATGATGTAAAAACCACACCACAAACCTTTATCAACGATAAACGCATTGGTGGTTACGATGATTTACGCGACTTTTTTAATCTGCCCGAGGCTGGCCAACAAGGTACCAGTTATACCCCTGTATTAGCGATTTTTGCAGTGACTATGTTACTAAGCTGCGGTTTCACTTATGCCAGTGGTGAGGCTTTATTTTCTATGAAGAACCTGCTGCTGTTCGTTGCATTATCCATGGCGGTATTAGCGATACAAAAGCTGCAAGACTTATACAGCTTTTCTAACTCATTTATTACCTATGACTTACTAGCCATGCGTGTCGTGCCCTACGCCTATGTTTATCCATTTATAGAGGCGTATGTAGCGATAGGTATGGTGGCTAAATTACCCGCCTCAGCTGTAGCACCATTTTCACTATTTATTGGTGGTATAGGTGCGATATCGGTTATTAAGGCTGTGTATATCGATAAACGAGAGCTTAAATGCGCCTGTGTTGGTGGCGACAGTAATGTGCCGCTCGGCTTTATCTCTCTGAGTGAAAACTTATTTATGATTGCCGCAGGTATATGGATGCTATTGAGCTAATACAAAAACGCGAGGGATTACCCTCGCGTTCACTATAACCATCAGTAGGGACAATTATGCCGTACCACCCACAGTTAGGTTATCAATTTTAAGGCTTGGTTGACCCACACCAACAGGTACGCTTTGGCCATCTTTGCCACATACGCCAACGCCTTTATCAAGCGCTAAGTCGTTGCCTACCATCGAAATTTGCTGCATCACTTCTGGGCCATTGCCAATCAGTGTTGCGCCTTTGATAGGTTGCGTGATTTTACCGTTTTCAATTAAGTAGGCTTCAGAGGCACTAAATACAAACTTACCTGACGTAATATCCACTTGGCCGCCACCAAAGTTAGGCGCGAAGATACCTTTTTTCACTGAGCTGATGATATCAGCTTGGCTGTGCTCGCCACCTAACATATAGGTGTTGGTCATACGCGGCATAGGTAAATGAGCATACGATTCACGGCGTGCGTTACCAGTAGGGTTAACACCCATCAAACGGGCATTTAGCTTATCTTGCATGTAGCCCTTTAAAATACCGTTTTCAATAAGCACGTTATACGCAGCTGGTGTCCCTTCGTCATCCACGTTCAATGAACCACGGCGATCAGCAATAGTGCCATCATCCACGACTGTACACAGTTCAGATGCCACCTTTTGACCTACTTTACCGCTAAACGCTGATGCGCCTTTACGGTTAAAGTCACCTTCTAGGCCATGGCCTACCGCTTCGTGTAGTAACACACCCGGCCAACCTGCGCCTAGCACGACTTCCATGCTACCGGCAGGTGCATCGATTGCTTCAAGGTTTACTTTTGCTTGGCGAACAGCTTCTTCGGCGTATTCCATCCAGCGCGGTTTGCCATCGACTAACTCTTTAAAATAGCCATAATCTAAACGCGCACCGCCCCCTGCACCACCGCGCTCACGACGGCCGTTCTTCTCAAGTAACACTGAGCAGTTTAAGCGAATAAGCGGGCGAATATCGGTGGCAAAGGTGCCATCACTTGCAGCAATTAACACTTCTTCATAAACCGCCGACATTGAACTGATCACTTGCTCAGCATCCGGCGCTAATTGACGAATATAGTTTTCAAGTTCACGTAGCAGGCTTACTTTGTCATCGTTGCTCATGCTTTGAATTGGCTGATGCGGCGCATACTGCTCTTTAGCAGCTACATCACTGAACACCTGAATTGTTTTGTTTTCGCCAGCATTGGCAATGCTACGCGCAGCCGTTGCTGCTTTGTTTAACGCTTCAAGGTTAATCGCATCTGAGTATGAAAAACCGGTTTTTTCACCGCTAACAGCACGCACACCCACACCACGCTCAACGTTGTATGAGCCTTCTTTTACTAAACCGTCTTCAAGCACCCAAGATTCGTGATGGCTCGATTGAAAATACAGGTCGGCATAGTCAACTTGGTGCTGATGAATAAAAGCGAGCGTTTTTTCTAATTCTTCTCTTGTTAATTGGCTGTCATGTAATAAATGCTGTTCAACCGTGTTCATAATAAATGCTCTCTAAATCGTTGCTGAGACTGCACAGGCATGTCTTGGCGAATTGTATTCAAGCGGTTTAAATCAAGCTCATGGCTGATAAACCCGGTACCAGAGGCAAGCTCACTGAGCGTTTCTCCCCATGGTGAAATAATAATGCTGTGACCATAAGTGTGGCGGCCATTCTCGTGCTCGCCCCACTGCGCTGCGGCAACCACATAACATTGTGTTTCGATTGCACGTGCAGCTAATAAAATATGCCAATGAGCAGCACCGGTGACTGTGGTAAAGGCACTGGGCACTAAAATAAGCTCAGCCCCTTGGCGCTGCATGGCGGTAAATAAGCCACTAAAACGTAGATCATAACATACTGCTAAGCCAATTTTACCAAATGGCGAGTCGACCACCACAATATCATTGCCTGCTTGCGTCGCATCAGACTCTCGGTAACTGCGGGTAGTGTCGGCTACATCTACATCAAATAAATGAATTTTATTGTACTGCGCAACCACATCGCCTTGGTTGTTAAATAAAAACGAGGCGGCTAAATACTTACCATTTTGCTGCGAAACAGGCAGGGTGCCAGCGGCTAACCAAATATCATGTTGCTTGCATAAATCGGCAAGTTTCGCTTTATATGCCTCACTTTGGTGACCTAATTGATAGCTTGCTTGGCTTTGCTTACTAAAGATCAAAAAGCTTTCCGGTAAACACACTAGCAATGGCCGAGTTGCAGGTAACTGATTCAACGTATCTGCTAAAAAAGCGAGATTTTGCTCAGCATTCATACTTGAGCACATTTGTACTGCAACAACCTGTGGGTGAGGATTAGCCTTCATTATTATCTAAACTCGCTGAAGATGCGGCATCTTTTAATTTTAGTTGCGTCGACGACTGCGGCTGGCTTTGCGCGGCTTGCGGTAACGTCACTTCACGGCTCTTACGATCAACTTCTTCGACAACAGGATCGTTCATACTGCCTGTTACTTTAAAGTTGATCTCTGAGATCACCCGCGCTGAGTGAATCACTTTGTCGATTGCCAACGCAGCAAGACCACTTACCGGATTAACCATCCATGCCACAATCACTGGAATACTCGACGTTACCTGCGGCGCAACCGCTAGGTCGTAATCAATTTCAAAGGTATTTAAGTTTGTATGGCCTTTAATCGTTAAATCAGCAGGCACACCATCAAGTTTGGTATCTTGAGTGTAAGCAATGCCCTTTTCTAGCTGCATCGTGCCTTGCATGCTGTTATAGAAAAAGCCTTTGGAGAATACATCCCTAAAGTCCAGTTTCAGCTTACGCACTAACGAGTCTAAACTCAGTAATGAGAATACTCGCGCACCACCATCACTGATCTCAGCAAGGTGTCCTTCACCTAAACGCCAATCTAACTCACCGGCTAAACTTGGTACATCAAAGCTATAAGGTGCGCCTTGCCAAGCAAGATCAAACTTAATATTGGCGTCAGAGTCTTTTACTGTAGTAGTGATATCAAACTCATCAAATAGCGCACCAATATCGTCACTTTGTAAGTTACCACTAAAGCGTGTTTGCCCATCGGCAAATTGCCCTTTACCGCGCAATACGTGATCGCCTTTGTCGATAACCAGCTCAGTAAACAAAAGTTTATCGTTCTCCCCAACTAAGCTACTTTTAATTTTATCGAGCTGATACTCAGCGACTTTACAATCTTCACAGTTAAACTCGATGGCTGGGACTCGGGTTAACCAGCTTAAATCTTCAGGTTCAGTGCTTTGCTCTGTTTGCTCTGCAACTTCGTTAAAATTAATACGCAGATAGTCAGTAAAAATTTGAATTGGTCTGCGTGTTTCACCGGTTGGGATCAGTGCATCGGCACGTAATTCTTTAGCATTTAGCTTTAACTCTAAATCTGATTGTTTTGGCGCTAAGCGAAATTCAAAATCATTAAAGTCGATATTGTGTAGTGCCAGTTTATTAAATTTTCCCGTTACGTTGTTGAATGCAGGCATCACACTTGGCGCATCTGACTTAACTTTGGTAAGCGCAATAATTTGATCAATTAAGCCAAACCAAGGCACTATTTCGGTTTCTGGTAAATCAATAGATACCGCAAAACCTTCACGGTTCAAACCTAAATCTTGTGCACCTAAAATTAAATGGGCATTACTAAATTTCTTTTCGCCATTATCTAAAATCGCATTAAAAAATAACTGCTCATCAACATTTGCGGTGATCAAATTAGAAATACGGTCGCCCTGTACCACTGCAGTTAATGGCCATTTCTGCTCTGCGCCTTTGTTATAAGGTGCAGGTAGTTGGCTAGTCACACCGATTAAATTACCACTCACATCGGCGCGGTAATTAAAGTCATTCGGTAAAAAGTTAAGCGACACATTAATATCTACATCACTTTGGCCGCTTAAGTAACCGGCCAGTAAACCATGGGCCTGTTCAATTAAAGGCTCAGCTTCAAGTGCTAACTTTATAGCAATTTCAGCGCGATAGTTATCAGCCACACTTTCACTGTTATAACTTGCAGTGAGCGGCATACCCATCCAATCTGCTTTGGCATTTTTTAAGTCGATTTTATCGTTGTTAAACTTAACAATACCGGTCATGTGATTAAGTGTGATCCCAGGTTGTGCAAGGTAAATAGGAATATTAGCTAACTCAACTTCACCAATCGCATCAACATGACCAGACTCTAGATCTACTAGTAATTCAATTTCAGCCTGCGCTTCCCCTTTAGCTTGAACTACCTCAAATACATCAGCTAACGGTTTTGCTAACGGAGTCGCAGAAAAGAAGGGATTAAGCTTATCGCCATGGGCGCGTTTATTAATAGCAACTTTTAAGACATCTGCATTCATTAAATCGGCAATACTGACATGCACGCTATCGCCAAGGACTAGATTAACCAGCTTGCCCGACTTGCTATAGATATCCATGCGCTCATTTTCGAAATGTAAAATGACGTTGGCATCTTCAACTTCTGGCCAGCTTGGTGAAAACTTATAGTTCGCGTTTTCAACATTCGCTAACACTTCAAATTGACCTTGCTGCTCTTTGAACGGAAACCCTTTAAATGGCCCTGAGAACAACACTTGCGCTTTATTTACTTCGCCACCTTTAATGGCTCCATTGAGGTAGCTAACAAGGCTTTTGCTCATGACAGGTAACGGAAAATAATGCCCAGCGACTTTAGCATCAGGGGCATAGGCTTCAGCATATAAATCTAACCGGGGTTCATCAGTCAGGCTGAGCATCATCTCAGCAGCCACAGTTACTTCGTCGTTATCAAGCCAAATATTATCGCTACTAATGCGCCAGCCATCATCGTAATGATGAAGGTCTAGTTCTACATTTAATTGGTTATAGGCAATATCTTGGCTAAAGCTGCCGTTTGTTAATAGTTGATTATTCTCGCCATAAAGCTGAATTCGCCCAGCTGATTGATTAATTAAGCCATTAACGCGGATAGCTTGCCCACCCGGAACACCTTGCAGCGACAGCCAATTAATTTGTTCGCCCTGAAACCAAAGTTGCCAGTTATCCTGCTGACCTAACTCAAGGTAGGCATCACTTAACTGACCATTGGGTTGACGAGCTAAAAACGGGGCAAGTACTTCAAAGTTACTTAACTGTGATAACTTGGCCAGCAATGCAAAATCAAATTGCTTTAACCAAATTTGATTTTTATCGCCAAGCTGAGCTTCAAATTGTAAGGTTGGCCATTGTTTTAAATCGCTTTCAAAGGTAAGTCCGGTGCTTTTTAAGCGCCAGCCACCTTGCTTTGGAAATAAATGAAAACCACCTTCGCTTAGACTGATTTGATGCGCTTCTTGGTTTTGTTGCCAGTTGATAAAACTCGGTAACCACTGCACTTTTACATCGCTGATCAGGCCTTTATCAAGGCTAAACCAAGTTTGTAAGTTGATGTCGGAATTAAGCTGCTGTTTGTCGGTATTAATATATTGCGCCAGCCATTTAGATACATCAACGTTCGCCGCTTGCACATAGATATCACCTGCCATGGTTTCAAGAGTCGACCCATTCAGCGCCATACGGGCGTCAAAGCTACCAACAGAAATTCCTGGTAACGCTAATGTACCTGAGCCTTGATGTTGCTCAGGGGTATTTTGCCAGACAATGTTTTCAAGAATGAGCTTACGCTCTTTACCATCATTGAGGATAAAGTTAAGGCTACTATCTTGCACTGCAAAGTGCCCTGTTTCACCAAGAAACAAACCTTCGATAAGTTCTTTTTGCTCAAAGTTACCTGATTGTTGATTATTGCCTAAATCAAGCATCGTTGGTAAATCGACATCAGCATGAAAACCATTGATCACAAAGTAGCTCGATTTAAGCTGACGGGTTTTTACCGATTCCCATAAGTTAACTTCAAGGCTCGCTTTATCAATGGTGAGTGCAATGGGTGAGGTTTGGTTATCTTCAAAGGAAATATCTTCGATGACTAAGGCGGGTCCTTTCCCCTGCCAACTGGCTGAGATTGAGCCAATCGCTAAATTTACATCAAAACGTTCATACAAAAACGCTTCAATGTCATCTTTATAGTCATTCGCGTATGGCAGTGAGTACTTTACCACAGAGACAATAACGGCCAGCAGTACGAGAGTAATAGCAAATACTTGCCATAACTTACGTAAACAATAAAAGCAGACCGTTTTTGCCTTCATTACATCATTACCACATCAAACTGTTCTTGGTTGTATAAACTCTCTGTTTGAATACTGACTTGCTTACCAATAAATAGTTCCAGCTCAGCAAGGTTGTGATACTCATCATTGATCAATGCTTCGCTTACCGAAGGCGCTGCGTAAACCATGAACTTATCAGCTGCATAGGCACGGTTTACCCTCACGATTTCACGCAAGATTTCGTAGCAAACCGTTTCGACCGTTTTTTGCGAGCCGCGCCCTGAACACGCTGGACACACATCACAAAGAATGTGCTCCAAGCTTTCGCGGGTGCGTTTGCGGGTCATCTCTACTAAGCCTAGTGCAGATAAGCCATTTATGTTGGCTTTTGCACGATCTTTTGCAAGCGCAGATTCAAGTGAATGCAATACTCGGCGTTTGTGCTCATCACTAATCATATCGATAAAGTCGATGATAATGATGCCGCCTAAATTACGTAAACGTAGCTGACGAGCAATCGCTGAGGTTGCTTCGATATTAGTATTAAAAATGGTCTCTTCGAGGTTACGGTGGCCAACAAACGCACCGGTATTTACATCAACGGTTGTCATCGCTTCGGTTTGGTCGATAATTAAATAACCTCCCGATTTAAGCTCAACTTTACGATGTAGTGCTTTTTGGATCTCGGTTTCAACATCGAATAAATCGAAAATAGGTCGCTCACCCGGGTAGTATTCTAATGCTCCCGATAACAGCGGCACAAATTCTTCAGTAAATTCTTTAAGCTCTTGATAGGTTAGTTTTGAATCAACACGAATACGCTCCATGTCTTCACCTACGTAGTCACGTAGAGTACGAAACGCCAGTGTTAAGTCTTCATGCAAGATACTTTCTTTACTGGTTTTTTTGCGCTTAGTGACGATTTTTTGCCACAGCTTTTTTAAAAATTCCGCATCGTGACGTAGCTCTGCTTCAGATGCACCTTCTGCTGCGGTACGAACAATAAAGCTGCCGTCATCATCACCATATTCAGCAACAATTTTCTTTAAACGCGAACGTTCTTCTTCGGTTTCAATACGCTGGCTTACACCTACATGTGTTGCATCTGGCATAAACACTAAATAACGAGAAGGAATCGTGATATCGGTTGTTAAGCGCGCGCCCTTGGTACCTAGCGGGTCTTTAACCACTTGCACCATGATATGTTGACCTTGGCGCACAAGCTCTCGAATATCTTGTACTTTTTTGATTGGCTGTTCGTCAACGCCTTCTACAATTGAGGCACTGTTTACAATGTCTGATGCATGTAAAAAGGCGGCTTTCTCTAAGCCAATATCAACAAACGCAGCCTGCATACCCGGTAGTACGCGGCTGATTTTACCTAGGTAAATATTGCCCACGATCCCAAGGTTGCCAATTCGCTCTAATTGGATTTCTTGCAGTACGCCATTTTCGATAAGCGCAACGCGACTTTCGCTCGGTGTAACGTTGATCAGTAATTCGGTGCTCATGTTACCCTCTTAAAAATTCGTTTAATAACTGCTCTGTCTCATATAAAGGTAAGCCGACAACCGCAAAATAGCTACCCGAAAGGTGACTCACAAAGCGACCACCCAAGCCTTGAATACCATAACCACCGGCTTTATCTTGCGGCTCACCACTATGCCAGTAAGCATCAATTTCAGCATCGCAGAGTGGTTTAAATGTAACATCGGTGACAACAAGGCAGCTTTTTACTTGCTCACTATCAGCAATTGCCACAGCCGTCATCACTTGATGAGTACGGCCAGATAAGCGCTTCATGGTGGCGGTAAAATCAGCTTGGTCTAGCGGCTTACCAAGTGCGGTATCATCAATGACAACCACGGTATCGCTACCAAGTACTGGGCGGTCGGTGTAACCCATAGCAACGCCCGATTGTGCTTTGAGTTTGGCTAGGCGCTCTACATAGTCACGCGGGGCTTCGTTTGGAAATTGGCTTTCATCAGCATCAACGCTAAATTGAGAAAACTCAACGCCAAGTTGGCTGAGCAACTCTTTTCGGCGCGGTGATGCAGACGCCAAATAAATTGCGGTTTGCATTATCTAATCCTGAAATGACGGCGATATTTACGCAAAATTAAGAATATCCACCACCAACAAAGCATGCCGGTTAGCACTGGCCACATATAATGCGGGCTAAAATAAACGCCCATTAAAAAGTGGTTAAGCCAAAATTGCATGAGGTGGTAAAGCGTTAAAAACAAAGCAATTAAAATGCTTTGCTGCCATAAAGAAAAGTTTCTAATTTTTTGGAAGTTACTCGCAGTGATAAATATACACACCGAATAAGTCAGTGAGTTCACACCGAGTGGCGAACCTGATGCAAGGTCCATTAATAAACCAACGACCCAGGCTGTGCCAATATTTAGACGGTGCGGCACCGCTAACGACCAATACATTAATACCATTAACACCCAGTCTGGGCGGTATGGCTCAAACGAAATTGGTAACGGCATTAGTGCCATTACCAATGCAAAAAAGATACTGATAGCAATCAGCAAAGAGTGACGACTATTCATTGCTGATGCTCTCCTGCTGATTACGCCACAGCACAACCAATAAGCGAATACGGTCAAGTTGCGCAATTGGCTCAGCATAAACTTGCGCAAAAGGACGCCCTTCATCGCGGTTAATTTCGGTCACCACGGCAACCGGATAACCCTCAGGGAAAGTACCACCAAGACCAGACGTAACCAAAATATCGCCAATACGAACATCAAGGCTATGCGGCACATGCGAAAGCTTTACCACGTTAATTTTACCAATACCCTCAACCACGGTACGCACATCGTTACGTAAAATACGCACAGGTGTGGCATGAGTTGTATCTGTCATCAGTAGTACGCGCGAGGTAGTTGACCCCACTTGAGTGATTTGCCCTACAACACCCATTTCGTCAATCACAGCTTGGCCTTCGCTTAGGCCATCGGTTGTACCACGGTTAATAACCACTTGGTGGCTATACGGGTTTGAGTGAACAGAGAGGACTTGTGCAATAATTTTACGATTTGATTGTTTAGCCGATGAACCAAGTAAAGCACGTAATTTATCGTTTTCACGAGATAGAAATTGCAGTTGTTGTAATTGTTCGCTTTGTAGTAACTGCTTCTTTTTTAATGCTTCGTTTTCGGTTAAAAGCTGTTCGCGGGTATGCAGATTCTTCGCGCCAATACTAAATAGCTCATAGGGCAAGTTGGCAAGGTAAATAAGTGGGCTAACTAGAGTGTTTAGGCTGGTGCGAATTGTTGTACCACCTTGCGTGTAGCGATCGCCCACGATCAGCACGACACTCAAAAGCACTGCGACAAAAAGCCGCAGTTGCAAAGAGATGGTACGACCAAAAAGTAACTTCATTAGTCGTAGCTAAATACGTCACCACCGTGCATATCAATCATTTCTAGTGCCTTACCGCCGCCACGTGCAACACAGGTTAATGGATCATCAGCAACCACAACTGGGATACCAGTTTCTTCCATTAATAAACGGTCTAGATCCTTTAATAATGCACCACCACCGGTTAATACCATACCGTGAGCAGAGATATCAGATGCAAGCTCTGGTGGAGATTGCTCAAGAGCAACCATTACCGCGCTTACAATACCCATTAATGGCTCTTGCAGTGCTTCTAAAATTTCGTGCGAGTTAAGGGTGAATGAACGCGGCACACCTTCCGCTAGGTTGCGACCACGTACTTCAATTTCAATTGGCTCATCTGTTTTGAAAGCCGAACCGATTTGGTGTTTGATGTTTTCGGCAGTTGCTTCACCAATTAAGCTACCAAAGTTACGACGTACATAGTTAATGATAGCTTCATCAAACTTGTCACCACCGATGCGTACAGATGAAGAGTAAACCACACCATTTAAAGAAATAATGGCAACTTCAGTTGTACCACCACCGATATCAACAACCATTGAACCGGTTGCTTCAGACACTGGTAGGCCAGCACCGATAGCCGCAGCCATTGGCTCTTCGATTAGATAAACTTCACGAGCACCGGCACCCATAGCCGACTCACGAATCGCACGTTTTTCTACTTGTGTTGCACCACAAGGCACACAGATAAGAACACGCGGGCTTGGGCGCATAAAGTTGTTGTTATGCACTTGCTTGATAAAGTGTTGTAGCATTTTTTCAGTCACGTAGAAGTCAGCAATGACACCGTCTTTCATTGGACGAATTGCTTTAATGTTACCCGGTGTACGACCTAACATTTGCTTAGCTTCGGTACCGACAGATGCTACGCTCTTAGGGCCACCAGCACGCTCTTGACGAATAGCAACAACTGAAGGCTCGTTTAATACAATACCTTCTTCTTTTACGTAAATTAGGGTATTGGCTGTACCCAAGTCGATCGATAGATCGTTTGAAAAAATACCACGGAGTTTTTTAAACATGAGGCTGGATGACCTTTGAAAATTCGTTCTTATACTAGCTGCTCTCACTCTATCATGCTAATCATGAAAAAGCGCAACTGCTTTAATTAAATTGCTAAAAAAGGAAGCATCCATTGCTTCCTTTTTAAATTCTTATCGTTCGCGTACTAAACGGAAACCGATATAGTTTGCACGAAAATCTGGCGCTAAGATTAAGCGCGTTGAAACGCGTGCTAGGCTTGGAGCAAAATTCCATGCACCGCCTCGAACAGCCACATCAGACTGCCCTGACTTTTTGTTTGTCCATTCCCACACATTACCTACTGTATCGTATAGGCCGAATGCGTTAGGAGAAAACGACCCTGTTGGTGCTGCGCTCCTGTTTGACCATTCGCTTCCACACCAGCCACAGTTCGCTAAATTTTTACCAATTTCGTTACCCCAAGGGTATTCAGTTTCTTTACCTGCACGTGCAGCGTATTCCCACTCAACCTCGTTTGGTAAACGAAATAACTGGCCTGTTTGACCCGATAACCAATCTGCATACGCTTTGGCATCGTTATAAGTTAAACAAACCGCCGGGAAATCGCTTTCTTGATCAAAACCCGGATTGCGCCAGTTTAGAGTAGCTTCCCAAACTGGTTCACCATTTAAGTAATATGCAC
Source organism: Pseudoalteromonas sp. S1650 (assembly GCF_005887195.1). Taxonomy (NCBI): domain Bacteria; kingdom Pseudomonadati; phylum Pseudomonadota; class Gammaproteobacteria; order Alteromonadales; family Pseudoalteromonadaceae; genus Pseudoalteromonas; species Pseudoalteromonas sp. S1650. The sequence continues at coordinate 253,138 of NZ_PNDF01000023.1, forward strand.
AGCCGCGATCTTTTTCTGCTTCTGTTTTATAGCCGGTATTCGCAACGAATTGCTCATACTCACCAACGCTTACTTCTTTGCTTTGCATTGCAAATGAGTTAGCAATGGTTTTTTCTACCACTGGGCGCTCATTCGCTAACCCATTGCCGTTAATGTCACCCATCTTAAATTTACCAGCGGGAATAACTACAATGCTGGCAGAACTGGTTTTATTAACAATACTTGCAACAGGTGCTGTTACAGGTTGCTCTGGTGCCGCTGTCACTTCAGCAACAACTGGCTCAGGCACTTTAACTAGGTTTGCATTAATGGTTTGTGCTTTACGCAGATCAATTCGCGCTTTATAGCTTTTGTAGCCACGTTTGCGAATTTCAATATCATGAAAACCTTTTGGTAATGATGTCGTTAACCTAGTTGCACCATAGCTCACACCATCAATAAACACTTCATCATCATAAACATTTGAACGCAGTGTTAATTCAACCATTTTAGATTTATTTTGATCAGGTAATGGTTCAACCTTAATTGGCTTTTTTACAGAATAATCGCTTACGGGTTGCTCATTAAAACGTGATACAGAGACCACTTGATTATTATCCTGAGAGTTACTGAATGTTAACTGACTATCTGAATACGTTGCGTCGTAATTTGCTTGATAATTACCGGCCAAAGGCGTGCCATAATCTGCACAAAAACGATTGTCTAAATTAAGTAGGCTACATAAACGACTGCTGTTTACATCACCGCGCATGGTCACGCTTAAATTAACGTTGTAGTTACCTTGACCACTAAAAGCACTGTTCACGACATGGCTACTTAAAATCTTAACCTGTGCACCGGCAAGGTTACGTTTTGGTTCAACTAAACGCTCTTCTGTTAAGTTAGCAAAAATCTGGTCTACAAAACGTTTAGTGGCTTTTTGTAAACCCATTTGTTGGCCACGCTGCTCACAGGCAGCAAGCGTTTCGGTACGCTTACAGTTAATCGTATGATTAACTTCTAGCGTGCCTTCACGTGTAAACTCGTTACGTAAACGCTCAACACGTGCTGTTGCTAACTGCTCTTTTAAGCTTTCTAAGGTATTCAGTTGAGTGTGCTTTGATACACGAATTTGCTCGATATCTTTTCTATGCGAAGCAATTGCCGCCAATTGCATCGAAATATCATCTTTGTTTTGTTTATGATCAACCACAGCTTTTTGGTAACGCGACTGCGCATTGCTGATATCAAGGGTTGGGTCATCAATCAGTCGGCGATACATCTCATTCATTGCATCTAGCGCTTGGTTTTTTTCTTTATCTAGCTCAGTTGAGCGGGCGCGCAATAATTCGAGTTGTTTTTGTAACTGACTTTCTTCTTTTAGGTGTTTTTCGAGGATTAGGGTCGAGTTATCGTATTCGGCTTGTTTTTTACTGATCTCTGATTCAATGCCAGTTACCGTAGCTGTATCTTGTGCAAATGCACTTGTCGCTAGCAAACTAACTGAAATTAACAGAGATAAAGGAGCAATTCGCATATATTCCATTCCCAAAAAGCGGCAATTATTTGGTCATTATTATTTTTTATAATTAAACTCTTATGCTATGTACTTGCAAGGCAAAACACAAGCTTTGTTCAATTATTATCTCAGTTTACCTCTATTACCTTAGTTGATGCCAGTAAATAACAAAATCATTTTGGTTTAATTGACTAATTTCTATCTCTAAGACGACTTTGCTACAATTGGGCGTGTTTATTTACTAAAAAATGATACCGTGAATAGTTCTTTTGAATCACCAGTACAAACAATTCATCACCCCTTATTAGCGGCACGTAAAGTTCAGCTCAGCATCAAGCGTGATGATCTTATTCACCCGCAAATTAGTGGCAACAAATGGCGTAAGCTAAAATTTAACTTGCAAGCCATGCAGCAACAGAAGAAATCTGAACTACTCACTTTTGGTGGTGCATTTTCAAACCATATTCATGCCACAGCAACTGCGGGTAAACTATTTGGTTTTAAAACACACGGCATTATTCGCGGCCCTGAACTAGACGAAGCAAATCCAACACTTAACTACGCAAAGCAATGCGGTATGAGCTTACACCCAGTAAATCGAATTACTTACCGGTTAAGGCACGACCACACTTACTTAGCACAGTTACAAGCACAGTTTCCGAATGCCTACATATTGCCAGAAGGCGGCACCAACGCAGCTGCGCTTTTAGGTTGCAAAGAGTTAGCACAGAGCCTACCAAGTTCTGATGTGATTGTTTGCCCTACTGGCAGTGGCGGTACATTGGCGGGGTTAATTGAAGGCGCACCGCAGCACACAAAGCTGTTAGGTGTCGCAGTACTGAAACAAGCGCACTACTTAATTGATGAGATAAAGCAGCTAAGTAATAAAGCAAATCAGCAACAAAACTGGCAGCTGCTTTGCGACTTTCATGATGGTGGCTACGGAAAGTTTAGCGATAACTTGTGGCAATTTTGCCAAACTTTTAGCAAGCAACACACAATTCCGCTTGAGCCAATTTACAGCGGTAAAATGCTCTTTGCTGTATGGCAACTTATAGAGCAAGGCTACTTTGCTAAAGGTTCGCACATCATTGCAGTCCATACAGGTGGGCTACAAGGGTTAAATGGCCTCAAGTACCGAGGACTCATTGACTAACTATAGGGCGTAATATCCGCCAGCTTTTGTAATGGCTCGGCAAAGTAAAAGCCTTGCGCGGCAATAACACCTAAGTTTTTTAAGGTCGCAAGTTCGTTCTGTGTTTCTACTCCAACTGCATAGACAGGAAAGTTTAGTTCTGCCCCTTTAGTAATTATTTGCTTAACAATTCTTTGTTGCTGAGCACTTGTGTCTATATTATGAATTAGCTCTAAAGCTAGCTTAATACTACAAATGTTATTAATGCCTTTGTAGGTCGCTAGGTGCTCACTGCTGCGTACATTATCAATAACTATACCTGCCGAGAGTTTTTCTAAACACTCGAACTGTGTACTAAGCTTTTTATGCTGTTTTAAATAATCATCTTCGCTGAGTTCAAATTGCAACCTGTCGATACACTTAAAGTCATCTGTCTGCTGATTTAACCAATCCCAAAACTCATCATTGAACCAGTTCATCGCATGCAAGTTAATACTTACCTTTAAGCTAACAGACTCATTCAACAACATCTTTTTTACTTGTAAAATTACGGTTTTATCTAACAGTAAAACATCTTTTTTACTACTCATGTGTGGAATAAAGTGCCTAGCAGCAAGCAAACCTAAGCTTTTGTGTCGAATACGGATCAATGCCTCATGCTGCAAAATATCGCCCGTTTGCAAGTCAAATAACGGCTGAAAAAACAACATAAAGTGTTTTTTCTTTATATACTCAAAAAGATGTTCTTTGCTATCAGCCAGCATGTTTGACTGCGTGTGACCAAAAGGTAAGCGATGAATATGCTGCCAAGCGCTTTGTTTCGCCAGTGCTAATGCCGATTTAGTAAGCTGATAAACCACTGCCTGATCAGCCCCTGTGCGGTAATTACACACACCAATTTTTATATCAGCGCGAGACAAATCACTACGGTAATTTAAACAAGCTTGATAGATAACTTGATGTAGTCGCTTTGTGTATTTATCAATTTCAGTGGCAGGTACATTATTTAAGGTGACAGCGATACCGCCAGAAGGCAGTAATTTAACAGAGCGATTTACAAGCTCACCAAAGCCTTTAGCAATCACTAATTTAAAGTAGTTATCGATATCAAGGTTAGCAGGAAACGGGCTTTTCCAAAAAAATAGTGCAAACAAATGATTATAATTAGTTGGCACACCATATAAGATATTCAAATCTTGGTGCGCTAATGGTTTTGGAGATGTTAACTGCTTTGGCGGTGCCTCAACCACTTGCTGCTCTTGGCTTTGTATTTGTGGCTGCTCTAAGGTTTCTAATTGCTTGAACATTTTTTTCCACCAACGGAAACCCCAATACCCAGTGCCAAGCAATATTAAATTTAAAAATATAAATAAGTGACTTTCAACTAACCATGAAGGCCAATGAAATAAGCGTAAATTAACGGTCTTATAGCTAAAAACCTCCTGCTCAAGATCGATGAAATTCGCAAAGTTTTGCGGAACGTCGCTAGCATTCATTGCAAAGCCTTGGCTTTTAACTAATGTGGCAATGATATCTTGCGACACAACCGGATCAAGGTTCAGCTCATACACCTGCTTGGCTAGTTCAGTGCCTGTTCGGTGCACTTTGTCGTGTAACACATCACTTAAAAAAATATTAAAAACAACTAACAGCAAAAATGCGGCCGCCACGTAGATGGCCTCCGGTTGCTTTATTCGTGAAGTTAAGTCTCGTTTCATTTCACAGGTTAGTTGCTTAAACATACACAAAGTGTTGTTCAAGAACCCTATAAATACAAGGCTGCGGGGCGATTTAAAGCAATATCAGAAATATCCTATAACCAGCGCTGTCAAAAGTTTTGTAATTTTAAACACCTAGCAAAAAGAGTTTATGAGAATTATTTTGTAATCAACACAACCCAAACAAAAGTAGTGATTACGAAGTATTGCGTAAATAAAAAACCCAGCAACTAAGCTGGGTTTTAAAAATTAAATCTACAATCTAATTATATTGTGAATTAGAACGGGATATCGTCATCAAAGTCGATTGGTGGTTCCATTGGATTTGATGCGCCGCCTTGTGGGGCATTTTGAGGCTTAGGAGCAAAACCACCTTGTTGAGGTGCATTGTTTTGCTGCTGACCATAACCGCCACCATATTGGTTATTGCTCTGCTGCGGCGCAGACTGCTGTTGTGGACGCTGTTGCTGCTGTGCTGGCGCAGACTGTTGCTGTGGAGCATAGCTGTTATTGCTTTGTGATTGCTGTGCACCACCGCCGTAACCGCCACCTTGTTGCTGACCACCTTGGTAACCGCCTTGTGATTGACCACCTTGATAGCCACCGCCACCACCTTGCTGCTCACCACGACCGCCTAACATTTGCATTTGACCGCCCATGTCTACCACGATTTCTGTAGTGTATTTTTCTTGGCCTGATTGATCAGTCCATTTACGCGTTTGTAAACGACCTTCAATGTACACTTGTGAACCTTTACGAAGGTATTCACCAGCAACTTCTGCTAGTTTGCCAAATAACACGACACGGTGCCATTCAGTACGCTCTTGCATTTGCCCTGTGTTTTTATCTTTCCAGCTATCTGTCGTAGCAATGCTGATATTCGCTACGCCATTGCCATTAGGCATATAACGTACTTCTGGATCTTGGCCTAAATTACCAACCAAGATAACTTTGTTCACACCGCGTGCCATGGAACTTCTCCTATAAAACGTTAGATTAAACCAGCCACTTTGCGTGCTTGGTCTAGGTCAAATTCTTTATCATTAATCTTTAAATAGCTGCGATTTTCATCACAGACAACCGTTGCTTCAATTACGCCCGGTAAAGCAACAAGACGAGAAGCAAGCGCTTTTGCCTGCTGCTCTGAACTTAATTCAGTCATTAAGCTAATTATTTTACTTCTTGGTGGGACTTGCATATTCCAAGCAAGGATAAGCCATATTACCCCAACAAGTGCCGCCGCCGCAAACACTGCTTGCGCACTTAATGCTTGAGCAACGTAACCCCCTAATAAACCACCTAAAAAGGCACCAAAAAACTGCGTAGATGAAAATACCCCCATCGCAGAACCTTTCTGGTTTGCTGGGGCAATACGCGAAACAAGTGCAGGCATAGTTGCTTCTAAAAAATTAAAAGCAATAAAGTAAACCAACATACAAATACCGATGCCAATCACCGAATCAACCCATAACGACATCGCGAGCATACTTAAAACAAGCAGTGCGATTGAGCCAATAAAGGCTTGTTTTTCTTTTTCTTTACGAATAGCCACAATCATCATTGGTGCCATCAAGAAAAACGCTAAAAACAGCACAGGGATATATAAATACCAATGATGGTCTGCAACTAAGCCGTCTTTTATCAGTTGGCCTGGTAAGGCTACAAATACGGTAGTTAATGTAAGATGAAGCAGCATTACGCCAAAATCGAGGCGTGCTAATTGTGGGTGTTTAATCAGTTGCTTAATATCATCAAGCGTAGCAAGTGTGTCACCTTTTGGCGCCTTATTGACAGCATTAGGCACCAAAAACAACACAATTAAAATACCTAAAATGGCCAGTCCTGCGGTAAGCCAAAATACCCCAGCAACTCCCCACGATGCAGCAACAATAGGCCCTAGTAGCATAGCAACAGCAAAGCTCATACCAATACACATACCAATCACGGCCATAACTTTCGGACGTTGTTCATCACGGCTTAAATCAGAAGCAAGCGCCAATAAGGCACTGGCAATCGCCCCCATGCCTTGAAGTGCACGCCCAAGCGTAACCATTTGCACAGACTCAGCGGTTGCCGCAATTACAGAGCCAAGTGCAAACACACAAAGGCCACCAATAATCACTTTTTTACGACCAATTTTATCAGACAACCAACCCATAGGGATTTGCAGCACGGCTTGCGTTAAACCATAAGCACCAATAGCAAAGCCAATCCAAAGCGGCGAAAACCCTTCTAATTGCTGCCCATAGATAGCCAATACTGGCATCAGCATAAATAGGCCAAGCATACGGAATGCAAAGACGCTCGCCAACGAAACGGCAGCGCGTTTTTCTCGAGAGTTGAGTGAAGATGCTGTCATGAATTACTGATCTTGCTGTCTATTAAAATTTGAGCGTGGATTCTACCACAAGCGAAAACTAAATAATCACCTGTAAGTGATGATTTTTTCTTTGATCAAGGATTAATCTTATCGCGTATTATGAGATACTGAAAAAATAATTAGGTAATAAAACGAGATAGCATGGAAAACATTGAAGTCCGAGGCGCCCGTACGCACAATTTAAAAGACATCAGCCTAACCATTCCCCGTGATAAGCTGATAGTTATCACTGGCCTATCTGGTTCAGGGAAATCGTCTTTAGCGTTTGATACTTTGTATGCAGAAGGGCAACGTCGTTATGTTGAGTCACTGTCAGCGTATGCACGACAGTTCTTATCACTAATGGAAAAACCCGATGTTGATCACATCGAAGGCTTATCGCCGGCTATCTCTATCGAACAGAAATCAACGTCGCATAACCCGCGTTCAACGGTCGGTACGATTACCGAGATTTACGATTACCTACGTTTATTATTTGCCCGTGTAGGTGAGCCTCGCTGCCCTACTCACGACTTGCCACTTGCAGCACAAACGATCAGCCAAATGGTCGATACGGTTTTAGCGCTTCCTGAAGGAAGTAAGCTAATGCTATTAGCGCCAGTAGTAAAAGATCGTAAAGGTGAGCACGTTAAGCTGCTTGAGCAACTCGCAAGTCAAGGCTTCATTCGCGCCCGTATCGATGGCGAAGTCTGTGACTTATCAGATCCACCGACCCTTGAGCTTCATAAAAAGCATACTATCGAGGTCGTGGTTGACCGCTTTAAAGTTAAAGATGGCCAACAACAGCGTTTAGCTGAATCATTCGAAACAGCCCTTGAGCTATCAGGTGGTATTGCCCATGTAGCGGCAATGGACGATTCACTCAGCGAAGATATGCTTTTTTCTGCTAATTTTGCATGCCCAACGTGTGGCTACGCTATGAGTGAACTTGAGCCGCGTTTATTCTCGTTTAATAACCCGGCAGGTGCGTGTCAAAGCTGTGATGGTTTAGGTGTGCGTCAGTATTTTGATCCAAACCGTGTTGTACAAAATCCAGAGCTAAGTTTATCGGGCGGTGCAATTAAAGGCTGGGACAAACGCAGCTTTTATTACTTCCAAATGCTGCAAGCTGTCGCAGAGCATTATAAGTTTGACCTAGAAGTGCCTTTCCAAGAGCTTAGTAAAGAGGCCAAAAAGGTAATTCTTGAAGGTTCTGGCAAAACTAAAATTGCCTTTAACTATCGTAACGACCGTGGCGACTTAATTACGCGTAACCATGAGTTTGAAGGCGTTTTAAATAATATGAATCGCCGCTACCGTGAAACCGAGTCAAACTCAGTGCGCGAAGAGCTTGCTAAATACCAAACAAGCCAAGCGTGTCCGAGCTGTCATGGCTCGCGACTACGTGAAGAAGCTCGCCATGTATTTATAGGTCAAACAAACTTGCCAGCTATCACCACAATGAGTATTGGTGAAAGCATGGCATTTTTTGATGGCTTGAATTTAACTGGTCAGCGCGCACAAATTGCCGAAAAAATTCTCAAAGAAATTCGCGACCGTTTATCTTTCTTAATCAATGTCGGCCTTAATTATTTATCACTTGAGCGAAGTGCCGATACCCTTTCTGGTGGTGAGGCTCAGCGTATTCGTTTGGCAAGCCAAATTGGTGCAGGCCTTGTTGGTGTTATGTACGTACTGGATGAACCATCAATTGGTTTGCACCAACGCGATAACGACCGCCTACTAAAAACCCTTATTCACTTACGCGATTTAGGCAACACCGTTATTGTGGTTGAACATGACGAAGATGCCATTCGCGCTGCGGATCATATTATCGATATCGGCCCGGGTGCCGGTGTTCATGGCGGCCATGTTATTGCACAAGGTACCCATGACGATATTCTAGCTAGCAAAGATTCAATCACGGGTCAGTACCTCTCTGGCGAAAAGAAAATCGAAGTACCGGCGGCTCGCCATCAAACTACCGACAAATGGCTTGAGTTATTTGGTGCCACAGGTAACAACTTAAAGAACGTTGATTTACGTATTCCATTTGGTTTAATGACCTGTATCACAGGTGTATCAGGCTCAGGTAAATCGACACTTATCAACGACACTTTATTTAAACTGGCTCATACCGAGTTAAATGGCGCAACGACCGCAGAGGCGGCACCGTATAAGTCAATCAAGGGTCTAGAGCATTTTGATAAAGTGATTGATATTGACCAAAGCCCAATTGGCCGTACTCCGCGCTCAAACCCAGCAACTTACACCGGTATTTTCACCGGTATTCGCGAGCTATTTGCGGGTACTCAAGAAGCCCGTTCACGTGGCTATAAAGTGGGCCGTTTTAGCTTTAACGTTAAAGGTGGCCGTTGTGAGGCTTGCCAAGGCGATGGTGTGATCAAGGTAGAAATGCACTTTTTACCTGATGTGTATGTACCTTGTGATGTATGTAAAGGTCAGCGCTACAACCGTGAAACCCTCGAAGTACAGTACAAAGGTAAAAACATTCACCAAGTACTCGAAATGACCGTAGAAGATGCCCGTGACTATTTTGATAAAATTCCGGCTATTGCACGTAAACTGCAAACCCTAATGGATGTAGGCTTGTCGTATATTCGCTTAGGTCAAGCTGCTACTACCCTCTCTGGTGGTGAAGCACAGCGTGTAAAACTAGCTCGCGAACTTTCAAAACGCGATACAGGTAAAACCTTATATATCCTTGATGAACCAACTACGGGTTTACACTTTGCTGATATTCAGCAATTATTAGTCGTGCTTCACCGCTTACGCGATCACGGTAATACCATTGTTGTTATCGAGCATAACCTTGATGTGATCAAAACCGCAGACTGGATTGTCGATTTAGGCCCTGAAGGTGGCTCAGGCGGTGGTGAAATTTTAATTTCTGGTACACCTGAAGACGTTGCCGATTGTGAGCGTTCACACACAGGAAGGTACTTAAAACCATTACTATAAAAAGGATATTGCGTGCGTAGGTATTTAAAAATTGCAAAATGGCGCGCTAATAAACAGTTTCAACAACAGCAACGTAGCTGGCAGCCTCATAAAACGAGACTGGTTGAACAGTTAAAAGCCATTTGGTTTAACTTAAGTACCGCGCAAAAGCTCTATCTTTTAGCATTAAGCAGCCTGATTGTTCTGCAATCGGGCTGGTTAAGTGCCACCATCACCATTATTGCGCTTGTTATTGAGTTTTGGCCCAAGTTTAACCAACTTTGGCACTCGCTTGCCGGCAAAGCACTGATTTTAATCTTCTATGCCAGTATCGCTAATTTTGTGTTGGCTGGTGCAAGCGGCATAGTTAATGATGTAACTCATGTCTCAGCTAGTCACTTTAACTACACACATAACTTTGCCACCCTGTTATATTTACCACCTTGGGCAATGGGAATAACCCTAGGTACTTTATTGTTATTTCAACTTTTTTTACCTTTTTATATTTTTGTTTTATTGCTGATAAAGCCATTTGGCTCTGAGCGAGTTAAGTTTATTAGTCAAAGCTACTCACCATTATTAACCGCCATTGTACGCTTTGTTTTAGCGTCGGTAGTCTTTATTAACTTAATTTCATTTCTTGATGATAAGCCACCTGAAGAAGTGCTCGACAATATGGTCAGCACCTTTGTGGATAGTAAAGTCATTGCCAAGGAATCAGGTGAAGAACAGCAAAAAGCAGTCGAAGAACTTGGTAAAAAGCTCGAGCAACAACTTCCTGAAAATACACAAAGCTCAGCCTCAAGCCAAGACGTAGATGTAGAAGTTGACGGCGAAACCGCCGAAAACCTTCGCCAATTTTTAGATACCAAAGGTTACTTTGAACGTAGCAAACGTTTAATTGCCATGTTTGCTTACAGCTTTGAAGCCGATAGTTATTCACGCTGTTTAAAAGTAGAAAACAGTAAAGCCGTTGAGCTGAATGATTATGAGATTGTGCAAGTAACCCCTGATCACCATGCTGAGTATGGCTATCGATTTGAAGTCATTGCGTGCGACTCGCCAGGCGTTACCCCAGTAGAAAAATAGCGCAGCAATCTATACTACTCACTTGGCTTACTGCGTTTTTCTCTTATGAAATGAAATATCGAAAGCCCAATAAAGCCAAAGCAAACTAAGGCGATTACTAAATTAGGTATAAAAATAAGTAACATAGCGGCATCATAGCCGATCTTTGCGAATGCAGCACAAAGGCTACCAATGATAAGCTCAGTTAAGATTAGCTCCCATTCTAATGAGCTATTCGCAGGTACAGTTTTAGCCGCATAATGTTTTACTTTAAAACCCATATCAAAACCTCCAAGTTCCTATTTGCTGCATCCAAACTATCATCAAAAGACAAAACCGCAAAAATTAAATGATTTAAAACCTTATTTCCTCTCATAAGAATTAAACTTAAAACATTGAAAATATTCAAATTAATATTTTCAAACCTTATATATAAATTGCTTAGAACTAGATAAGCGACTCTAGCAGCTTTCCTCGCTATTGTAGTTTCCATCAACGGGCTACCAACCAATTTTGCTTCGCTGATAAAACTAATCAACCAATTAAAGGAATTAAATTATGGCTAACTCAGTCTTAAAAATGATGTCACTTTTAGCGGTCACTGCAATCATTATCACATCAACGAATACCTTACTTAATGCTCAAGGTACTCAAAAGCTAAACAAGCAATTAGAGACCTCTATCGAAGCATCTATTGAGCAAATGAACAATAAAATTGATCAGCAAATTGAGCAACAACTGAATAAGTAATACTTGGCTTGCTCAGCATGCTGAGCAAGCTTCTTTAAATTAACAGGCTTAAATAATGAAAACACTAACTAGACACTTGCTAATCTCATCAATTGCTGCGACAGGCCTATTAATAAGTGGTTTTGGTGCAGCAAAAAGTGCCGTATGGAAAGTTAGTAAAGGTGATGAATTTATATATGTTGCTGGTTCAATCCACGTTTTGCCGCCCAAGGAACTCCCCATTCCTGATGAATTTAATCAAGCGTATAAACAGGTTGATATCTTAGTACTTGAAACTGATGTGCCCGCACCAAGCGATAGCTCAGCACAACTCACTATGCTTAAAACTCTTAGTTATCAAGCTGGCGAAACACTGAGTAGCAAGTTATCAGCAAAGGTGAAACAGCAACTAGAAGAACAACTTGCCCAGTATGATATGAAACTCAGCGAACTCGATAGCTTTCGCCCCTTTATGTTAAGCGTGCTAATCATGTCGCTAGAACTTCAAAAGCAACAACTTATGGGTGAAGGTGTTGATAGTTACTTCGCGAAATTAGCTAAGCGAGATAAAAAAGAAATCGCTTATCTAGAGACCGTGGCTTTTCAATTAGATCTGTTTAAACAAATAGGTAGCCAAGACGAAAATGCCTTTATTGAGTCACTATTAACGCAAATTTCTAGTTACCAAGCACTGTACATCGCAATGCTTGATGCATGGAAAAATGGCGATATGCAAGCAATAGATGAACTTACTCTTATGCCTTTACAAGAACATGACCCTAATACTTACCAAATGTTGATCAAGCAACGAAATCTAACTTGGCTTGGTCATATTGAAAATTATTTTACTAATTCGCAAAAAGAGTTACTGCTCGTTGGCACAGCCCACTTAGCTGGTGAAGATAGCTTGTTAGGCTTATTAAAAAATAAAGGTTATGTAATTAAACAATTGAATACAGGTGAGAAATAAAAAATGGAAAAAACAGACAAAACCGCTGCTGCACTTATCTGTTTATTTACAGTATTAATGGCGCTTAGCTTTTAATAGCTAAAAAATACCGCTATCAAGCGGTATTTTTATTTCAATAATTTATCACAAGCTTACGGGCGAGGGATAAAACCTACCGCATCGTAGACTGCTTTTAATGTTTTTTCAGCGCGGATACTCGCTTTTTCAGCACCTGATTTCATAATGCTATCAAGTAATGACTGATCTTCGCGAATTTCTTTAAAGCGTGCTTGAATTGGCTCAATCATATTAACAACCGCTGCTGCAGTGTCTTTTTTCAGGTGACCATACATTTTGTCTTCATATTCAGGCACTAAGTCTTCAATTGAGCGCTTAGTGGCCACTGATAATAAAGTAAGTAGGTTCGATACACCTGGTTTTTCTTCACGATCAAAGTAGATACGAGCTTGCTCGTCTGAATCGGTTACTGCTTTTTTCAGTTTCTTTTCAATCTTCTTCGGCTCATCTAATAACATAATGTAACCGTTTGGATTTTCATCTGATTTAGACATTTTCTTGAGCGGATCTTGTAAACTCATTACACGTGCGCCGAACTCAGGAATGTATGGCTCTGGTAGTTTGAACACGTCACCGTATAGGTTATTGAAACGTGTTGCAATATCACGAGTTAACTCAAGGTGTTGTTTTTGATCTTCACCCACTGGCACTTGATCCGCTTGGTATAGCAAGATGTCTGCAGCTTGCAGTACAGGGTAAGAGAACAAACCCACATTAACGTTATTAGCATGCTTAGAAGACTTATCTTTAAACTGCGTCATACGGTTAAGCTCACCCATTTGCGCGTAACAGTTTAACACCCAACTAAGCTGTGCATGTTCTGGCACTTGAGATTGTACGAATAACGCCGCTTTTTCTGGGTCGATACCACATGCCGCATAAAGCGCAATACCGTCAAGCACGCGCGAGCGTAGTTGCTCAGGATCTTGGCGTACTGTAATAGCGTGTAAATCAACTAACATAAAGAAACTTTCGTGGTCTTCCTGTAGCTTAAGCCACTGGTTAATAGCGCCAACATAGTTGCCTATTGTCATACCACCGGTTGGCTGAATGCCACTTAACACTACTGGTTTACTCATGATGTTCCTTTATATTTTTACTAAACTAAAAAGACGAATTTAAAATGCACTTACCTTTGGGTAAGAACGGGTATTATATCTAAGAAATTCTCGCAGAGGTACTCTGGATTGAAATCAGCGAGGTTTTCACCTTGGTTATAGCCATAACTGAGTGCGACAACGTCAACCTTAGCAGCTTTTGCTGCCAAAATATCACTTTTTGAATCGCCAATCATAACCGCTTTTTCAGGGCTAACATCTAATTGCTGACAAGCAAATAGTAAAGGCTCAGGTGATGGTTTCTTTGCCATATCATCGCCACAGACAATAAACTGAAAATGACTAGTCAGTGACAGTTTATCAAGTAACTTTTCGGTAAAACGGCGCGCCTTATTGGTGATCACCACTTTAGGAATACCAGCAAGGGCAGCAAGCCCCGTTTCTACATGCTGATAAAGCGCACTGTAATCGCCTACAACTTGGTCATAGTGCTGATAAAACAAATTAATTGCACGCTCAGCAAGGGCTTCATCTAAATGCTCACTGATTTGCATATCACCACTCAAACCACGCTTTACAAGTGTTTCTATGCCATTACCTACCCAGCCTTCAACTAGCTTTTGTGTCACAATCGGAAATGCAAGATCAGTTAGGGTTAGGTTCATCGCAATGTATAAATCATAAACACTGTCGACTAAGGTGCCATCTAAATCGAAAAATGCCGCATCGTATTTCATGGCTCAACCTTTGCAAGCTCGTTACGCATCGCATCGATAACCGCTTTGTAATCTGGTTGATTGAAAATCGCCGAGCCTGAAACAAACATATCAGCGCCCGCTTCGGCAATTTCAGCAATGTTATCAACACCAACGCCACCATCAACTTCTAAACGAATTTTGCGACCTGAATCATCAATAATTTTACGCGCTTGGCGAAGCTTTTCGAGGGTATGAGGAATAAAGCTTTGGCCGCCAAAACCAGGGTTAACCGACATTAATAGCACCACATCAACTTTATCGAGCACATGCTCAAGGTAGCTAAGGCTGGTTGCAGGATTAAATACAAGCCCTGCTTGGCAACCACTGTCTTTTATGAGTTGCAAGGTACGGTCAATATGCTCACTGGCTTCTGGGTGAAAGCTGATGATAGAAGCGCCCGCTTCAGCGAAGTCGGGAATTAGACGATCGACAGGCTTTACCATAAGGTGCACATCAATCGGGGCTGTAATGCCGTAATCGCGCAGTGCTTTACAAATCATCGGACCAAAAGTTAGGTTTGGCACATAATGGTTATCCATCACATCAAAATGTACAACATCTGCTCCACTTGCTAGTACACGATCAACATCTTCACCTAAACGGGCAAAGTCGGCTGATAAAATAGAAGGGGCAATTAAATACTTTTGTAATGTTTCCAACATGAGAGATTCCATTAAAATTTGCGACTGCAAGAAGAGCGCATAATGTAACCCAATCGACTGCTGATTTAAACACCGCAGCTGATTGTTAAAGGGCGATTGCTTTAAGCTAATCCTTTTAGCCTATTGAATTAGTGTTATTTTAGTCAAAATTTGAGCAATAACTCTATTAAAAAGCCATCTACAACACAATAAAATGAAACAAATAATAAACATTAAATTTACTTTAAAGAGCTAATTTTATTAAATTTTTATTTAATTCAGCGATAATTAAGTTTGTTATTTGAGCAATTGTTATGTATGCTTGTTTAAGTAACACAAACAAGGGTTATTCTCATGCGTGCTTTTAAAATAGGGATCTTAATCGCGTCCGCACTTACGGTTGCTGCGTTTGTATCTTTTTCATCTGCTGATGAAGACGACTTTTTAGCAGCGGCGTCTGGTTGCTCATGCAACACGCTTAACGCATCATCATCTTCTGCTCAATGTATGAAAGCAGAACAAGAAACAGGATGGTTTTCTTGGTTAACGGGTGATAGCCGCAGTGCTCAGTTCCATTATCTTGATTTACTTGAGTTATTAACAAGTAGTGAAGAGTCAAAGAAAGTTAGCGGTTTAGGTTCTAAGTTCTAAATCGTATGAACAAATTCATGAGTGCATTACAAAGTGTCTTTGCGGCATTTTTTGGTGTGCAATCAGAAAATAAGCGTCAAGCTGACTTCAAAGAGCACTCGCTCAGTACTATCATCGTCATTGCCCTGATTTTTTTCAGTCTATTTGTAGCAGCGATTTATTTCACCGTTTCTTTGGTGCTAAATACATAGCCATTAGCTCGTTCACTTTATTGCGAGAACCGCCCTTGGGGCTAATCGTGCGTTTTACCTGAATCTCATCTAATGATGCTTGGCTGTAGATTTTACGCGTCCACACTGTATCGTGGTTAGAAATAAGTACCGGCGTGTTATTTTCGAATGCGGCTTGCTCAGCTAAATTCGCCAAGTTTGCTTGGTCATCTAAATTGAAACCGCCTTTAGCGTAAGAAGTAAATGAAGCTGTTTTACTCAAAGGCACATAAGGTGGATCGCAATATACAACCGCATTATTAGGAATAAGCTTAAATACCTTGTCATAACCTAAGCAAGTAAAGGTTGCTTGCTGAGCTTTTTCAGCAAAGAAATGCATTTCTTTTTCAGGAAAATACGGGCGCTTATATTTACCAAAAGGAACATTAAAAATACCTTTCAGATTATAGCGACACAACCCGTTATAGCCATGGCGATTCATGTATAAAAATAAAATCGCACGCTCATACACATCACTGCTTTGATTAAACTGAACACGATATTCGTAATAGGCTTCGGGGTGGTTATTAAGCTCTACAAACAACTTTTTAGCGTCGCTAATAAACTCATCGGGCGTGCGCTTAAGCTCAGTGTAAAGATTGATCAGATCCGCATTTATATCATTTAAAATATAATGCTTAAAATCAGTATTAAGGAATACAGAGCCAGCACCAACGAAAGGTTCAACTAAGGTGTCAGCATCCATACTCGCTTGCTTCAAGCGGGTACGAATATCTTCAACTAGGCTGTATTTTCCACCTGCCCATTTAAGGAAGGCTCTGGTCTTTTGCTGCATCTGCTCTTAACTTCAATTCGGTGTTGCGCGATTTTACACTAATCAGCTTTAATTTACTGATTTAGTGAAGCGATTTCTTGTTTAATTTTACTTATTTTTTTATAAAACGGCTGATTTTTACGCACATTATCAGAAAGTGTTGTTACGCCCTTCTTAGCATCATTCAGTGTGGTGTAACTACCATAAGTTACAATCCACCACGGCTTACCACTCCGTAAGCTTTGGTAAGTATTTACTTGCCCTTGCAAGCCATTTTCAGTAATAAACTTATCGCTAATCTCTTTTTTAGTCACCGCAAGTAATTGGATAACAAAATTGTCATCTGGCTGAGATAAATACCACGCATTTCCTACTAATGGCAGCTCTGGCTCAATGGCAGACTCGGTTTGCTCAGCATCGTTGATGACGGCAGCTATAACTTCATCTGTCGTTGGTTGCTCAGTCTCTTGTGTTATTCGCTCTGCTGGCAAAAGGCTATCAACAATCGCAGCCACGTTATTGTTATGACTTTCATTCTCACGGTTTTCTATCGCAGAGTTATCAACTGGCACCTTAGCTGCCTGAGTTGTGTTGTCCTCATCATTAGTAGCAACTTGCTGCTCGGCTTGAAGATCGTCTTGAGTTTGTTCTAGAACTAGCTCTTTGCTTTCTACTCGACCATTGATTACTGCTTCTGCAGGCAGTGCTGTTGCCACAGAGTTCGTTGTATCCTGCTGGTAATGCGCTTTCCACCACTCAGTCATATCAGCTTTATATAAAAAGCCAATGATCAGCACCATGGTCGTGATTAAGAGCAAAATTAAATAAAGCAGTTTATAGCTTTTTTCTGGTGCGCGAATGTCTGCAGTTTGTTGTTCAGGCTGCCAAGCAAGTAATAAAGCTGGGTTACCATGCGCTTCTTGTAAAAAGGTGCGAAAAACGGGGTCTTCTTCAACAGGGAGGTTATCGAAAAACCAACGCATCAGTTGCTTACTTTCACTTAAATTTAGCGACTCTAAGTGGATTTCAACTGCTTGACTAAACTGCCCTGCCGATTGTGATGCAATCAGTATGTATAACGTGCTCGGGCTTTGCTTGGCAAGGACTTCTAATTGCTGAATTAACTCTTCAGATAAATGACGCCCTCCATCAATGACCCATAAACAATCACCACAAGGCTGTTGTTTATAAAGTTGATAGAAGTTTTCAGACAAACTTAAAGCGTGATCAATTAGTGGGTTGCTAAAGCTTTGTTCTAACAGTTCAGTCATAAACTGTTGGTCGGTCATTTTTCCCGACAACTGAACAAACGCTTTATTAAAGTCGAGGTATTTATCCGTGATGAAGGTTTCTAATAAATAGCTTTTACCAAGGCCAGAAGGACCGAGTAAGCAAATTAGGTTTTGCCCATATTCAAACTGCAGAGCGATTCGATCAACTAGCGCAGCACGGCTAGGCAATATTTGCGATTGCATTAGCGCGCTATTAAATCACAAACCTGCTGATCAGTAACATCACTTACCAGCGCACATTGACCAAATTGGGTAGGTAGAATAAAGCGAATCGTGCCTTTTTTATTTTTCTTATCTTTACGCATGTGCGTTAAAAACTGCTCGCTGGTCATTTCTGCCGGAATATCGACAGGTAAATCATACTCAGCAATCAATTTAATAATGCGTTCAACTTCTGCTGCGTTTAAGTCATCACGGGTATGTGCAAGGCGTGCTGCCAGTACCATACCTGCCGCAACGGCTTCGCCATGTAGCCAATTACCATAGCCCATTTGCGCTTCAATTGCGTGGCCAAAGGTGTGCCCTAAGTTTAGTAATGCACGTAAACCGGCTTCTTTTTCATCTTGTGCAACAATCAAGGCTTTGATTTCACAACAGCGATAAATCACATGCTGTAAAGTTTGTTCATCAAGAGACTTAAGTTTAGTGATATTTTGCTCAAGGTAAGCAAATAACTCAGTGTCGTAAATAAGGCCATATTTAATCACTTCAGCCATGCCCGCTGCGAATTCACGCTCAGGCAAAGTATGTAGCGATTGCGTATCGATAAATACTGCTTGTGGTTGGTAAAACGCACCAATCATGTTTTTACCAAGTGGGTGGTTTACTGCCGTTTTACCGCCAACAGATGAATCGACTTGCGAAAGCAAAGTCGTTGGCACTTGAATAAAAGGCACGCCACGTTGATAACATGCAGCAACAAAACCAGTGAGATCACCCACCACACCGCCACCTAAGGCAATAAGGCAAGTATCGCGGCCACAGTTATGTTCAAGTAAGAACGCCGAAATCTTTTCAAACCACTCAAGTGATTTATATTGTTCGCCATCAGGGATGGTAAAAGATAACGGGTTTAGATCAGCCAACGACGTCATTACATCATCAAGATATAAAGGTGCAATGGTGTCGTTGGTGATAATGATAGGTCGACAGTCGCCGATGTGCTCGCGCAGCCGACCAGTCTCTTGAAGAGCAGATTGACCAATATAAATAGGATAACTTCGCTCGTCCAAATTAACTGTTAATTCAAGCATAGCTAGTTTCCTTTTTATTATTGGTTTTTAAAAATCTAATTTCTCGATGATTTGATTAGCAACAACTTTCGCGCTTTGCTCATCAGTGCGGACAACAAAATCAGCAACTTCTTTGTATAACGGTTCGCGTTCTTCAGCTAAGCGCTCTAGTACATCACGCGGTGCTTCTTCTGTTTGCAATAATGGGCGACGCTTGTCGCGCTGTGTGCGTGCAACTTGCTTTTCGATTGGTGTCTCAAGGTATACAACAATACCACGAGCAGAAAGCTTGTTACGTACTTCTTTACTGATCACAGAACCACCACCTGTTGCAAGAACGATACCTTGCATCTCAGTTAGGTCTGAAATTACAGTTTCTTCACGAAGTCGAAAGCCCTCTTCACCCTCAAGATCGAATACCCAAGCAATGTCTGCTCCAGTACGACGCTCGATCTCTTGATCTGAATCGAAAAATTCAAGGTGTAATTGGTCAGCAATGTGACGACCAATTGTGCTTTTGCCAGCCCCCATAGGGCCCACTAGAAATATATTACGTTTCTCAGCCATATCTTTTTAGTACAAACGAACTCTAAAATTTGAAATAAAACCCCGCCTAACGACCTGGCCCCAAAATTAAGGAGGGGATTATCTCAGTAATTGCTTGGGTATTTCAAGTCAATTAGCATAAAAAGCCAGATTACGAGCAATTAAAAATGCTAATTGCTCGTTGCTTAAGAAAAAATCACTTAATCAATTTGAATTTTAGGGGTTACGAAGATTAACAACTCTTTCTTCTCGTTAAATTCACTCGTGCTTTTAAACAGCACACCCAAATAAGGAATATCACCTAACAATGGTACTTTCTTAGTTGAGTTAACGATTTGCTGCTGGAAGATACCACCAAGCACCACTGTTTGACCATTTTCTACTAATACTTGGGTTTGGATTTCTTGGGTATTGATCGCCACAGCAGAGCCTGTTGGCGTTTGTACCGTATCACCACGAGTATCTTGTGTAATTACTAAGTCTAAAATCACCTTGTTGTCAGGTGTGATATGAGGCGTTACTTCTAAGCTCAATACCGCTTTTTTGAATGTTACTGTCGTTGCGCCACTAGATGCAGCTTCAACGTATGGAATTTCTGTACCCTGCTCAATACGTGCTTTTTGTTGATTAGCCGTCGTGATGCGTGGACTTGCGATAATTTCGCCGCGGTTTTCTTCTTCAAGCGCACTTAACTCTAAATCTAAAATAGTGCCATTGGCTAGCTTAGCGACTTGCACACCAATACTACCCGCAGGGCTTGAAACCGGTAAATTGACATTTAAGCGATCAGAAATACTTGGAATATTATCGTAAGAGCCCGCACCAAACATGCCGCCAGCGCCTTCTAAAGAGCCAGAAATAGCACCATCGCTTCCTACGTCACTAATACCCCAACGAACACCCAAGTCTTCTTGCACATTATCATTCACTGTCACCATACGTGATTCAATCACGACTTGCTTAACAGGAATGTCTAGGGTCTCAACCATACGACGCACACTTTCAATACTTTTTGCAGTGTCTTTGATCAGCAAAGTGTTCGTTCGTTTATCAACAGAAACACTTCCTCGCGCTGAGATAATGCTATTTGTGTCTGTTTTCAATAGGTCTGCAAACTCTTCAGCTTTTGCATAGTTAAGGCGAATATATTCGCTATAAAGCGGTTCTAAGTCTTCAACTTGCTGCTTAGCTTTAAGTTCTTTAGCTTCTCGGGCAGCCAACTCTTCAGAAGGGGCGACCATTAAAATAGAGCCATCCATGCGCTTATCTAAGCCTTTCACTTTCAATACTACGTCAAGCGCTTGATCCCAAGGGACTCCTTCTAGTCGTAAAGTAATATTGCCTGTAACAGAATCACTCGTTACTAAGTTAAATTCATTGTAACCTGCGATTATTTGCAGTACTGAACGCACGGGAATATCTTGGAAGTTTAACGTCATTGGACGTCCTTGATACTCAATTCCCCCTTCAAGGTAAGCGCGTTGCGTATCATCTTTTTCGACAGTTAAAGTAAAAATATTCTCAATTTGCTGATGAGTGAATTTAAATGCAGCGTTTGGCTCAACCACGATACGTGTCATATTGCCTTCTTTAAACGTCTCAATATTGCTAACGACTGTGCCAAAGTCCATCACATCAAGCTGATAAAGTAGATCATCGAGAATATCAGTATGGTGGAACTCAGCAATAATTTTGCCACCACTTTCGTGAACATCTATAGCTGCTTGCGTATCTTGTAAAAATACTAACAGCCTTGCTTCGCCTTTTTCACCACGGCGAAAATCTATCGACTGAACTGTATTTATATAATTATTGGCTGCTGAGAGTGGATCCGCTATTTCGTCTCCACTAATTGGGTTATCAGAAACATGCAGCGTTAGGATGTTATCTTTAGCGAACGTTTTATAGATTTTTAATTTATCTAACGATACAACGACCTTCAAACCATCAGCGGTCATGGTGCTTGTTACATGCTGAATACCTGCTTGGTTCACAGGTACATCACGCATTTCATTATCAACACCTACATTACTGAATAACATTTCGATGCGTGCTGGTGAGTTATACACCTGGACTTTTGGTTCGAATGTCAGTGCCTCATCAAACACAAGCTGTAGTTGTGTTTCGCCTTTCATTAATGGGTTATAACGCACATCATATAGTAAAGGTGCCGCAACTGCTGACTGCGCTATTAAAAAAGCAAGTGCAGCTAACATGAACTTATGCATGTTTTTAAACCAAGCCATTCCTTTATGCATATTTTTTTTACCTTTCATAAGATTAACTTGCACCATTTGTATCCGCCTCTAACATTTCTAGCTTTGTCAGACGCTCTTTCCAACAACCAGCCCCATCAGGGATTAATTCTAATAATTCTATGTAATTGTCGTGCACTTCTTTTATTTCACCATGATACAAACCAATGTAATTACCTACGGTTACGCGATAAAGCGTTTCATCTGCCGCTTTGATGAGTGCCCAAGTATTGCCAGCTCGGCCTATGGTACCTTTCATAAGCAAATTATCTAATGGGTATTTCTCAAGAGGTTGGCGAACTCGATTTGGATCAGGATGAAGACAGTTCTTCACCTGCACAAGGTTATTTTGAATAATCTCAGGCTTCGGAGCAACAAATGGGCTGCGAAGTCTGCCTGCACTGTATTCAAAATATTCAAATTGCGCTATCTGTGGGATCGGTTCAACTTTCGGCGTTGTGCTAGCTTTTACCTGATCGATAAACTCTTTTTGCTCAGCAGTATCATCATTACAAGCGGCTAACGCAAAGCTCATTAATATAACTAAGGAAAGCTTCTTCATTTTTTAGTGCCCCCCTCGTAACGATATGTTTTGGCTACAACACTAAAAGTAAGCTCGCCATTACCTAAAGTTTGAATTGTAAAATCATGCAAACTAACAATACGCGGTAATTGTGCTACTTTGCCGACGAATTCACCGAATTCATGGTAAGTACCCACCACCTCAATTTTTATCGGTAGCTCTGTATAAAATTCTTTTTCAATTTCAGGTAACCAACCAATTTTTAAGAAGGTTAAACCACTTGTCGTTCCAACATAAGATAAATCATCAAGCAACCCAGGTGTTTCATTCGAGGTAGGTAAGCGCTTCAATAGTTGAGAAAATTTCTCTTCCATTTCTACCATTTGTTGGCGATACAGTTCTAAGTTGCTCGCTAAAGCATATTTTTGCTTGTAAGTGTTACGCAACTCAGTTTCTTTTGCTACGGCACTGTGATAGCTGGCAATCTCATCAGACACCAATAAGCTATAACTAAAATACAACACGATTGCAGCTACAAAAGCACAACATAACGCTTTTACAGCAATGGGCCAATCACCCATGTTTTCGAGCTCTATTTCATTCCAATCTATTTCAGTTAACGATTTGATATCAAGGTTCATTACGCGCCTCACCTATCTGATCAAACGGTTTAACATAAAAATCCATATTAAAGTCACTTAATAGTCTTGATG
Organism: Pseudoalteromonas sp. S1650; assembly: GCF_005887195.1. NCBI lineage: Bacteria > Pseudomonadati > Pseudomonadota > Gammaproteobacteria > Alteromonadales > Pseudoalteromonadaceae > Pseudoalteromonas > Pseudoalteromonas sp. S1650. The sequence continues at coordinate 276,286 of NZ_PNDF01000023.1, forward strand.
TCTGCTCACCTGCAACAATGCCTTGCATTACTGGGCGCTCTAGTAAATAAGAACTTTGAACTTGACGTAGCATGGTCGATAAGCGGTTATTCGATTCGCTACGACCTGTTACATGAATTTGGTCACCACGGCGCTCCAACTTAGTCAAATAGACACCTGCAGGGACTATTTTCGCAACTTCATCCATAATTTGTGTACCTAAGTTACGACTACTTTGCAGCTCTTCAATTAAACGCATTCGTTGCTGTAAGTTTTCTTTCTTTTTATCAAGCTCATTAATTTCCCTAATACGTTGATTCAAAAGAGCGATCTCAGTATTTAAAAAGTTATTCTTTGCATCTTGGCCTTGACGAAGGCCGCTGTAAAAAGAGCTCAATAGATACATACTGATAAAGCTGACAACAACAACAGAAAAAAGCACAGTTATAAATTTATTCTGTGAGTCTTTTCTTTGCTGTTCTCGCCAGGGCAGTAAATTTATATGTGGCATGATGAAAAGCTCCTTAATGCCAGTCCTGTGGCTATTGCAAACTGAGTTCGGTGACGCTGCAGCATATTCCGATCCACTTTTGCGGAGATTTCAATGTTTGCAAATGGCTCAGCAACCACCGTATGGATTCCCAGTTCTTCAATTAAAAGCCTGTCAAGGCCATCAATCATAGCTGTGCCACCCGTTAGAACAATATAGTCAACTTGCTCTTTACCACTGGTTGTTAAGAACATTTGTACTGCGCGTCTTACTTGCTGCAATAGTGATGTTTGGAATGGCGCTAACACCTCAAAAGTATAATTTGGTGGTAAATCCCCTGTTGTTTTACCTATTTCAGCTTCATCAAAGCTTTTATTATAATAAGCAACGATACTATTAGTGTATTGATCGCCGCCAAATACTTGGTCACGGGTATAAATTGTTTCACCCTCTTGCACCACACTAACCAACATCAGAACAGCACCAATATCAACCACAGCGACACACTTATTGTAAGCATCGCTTGGCAACTGTTGATAGTAAACATCCATTGCTCGGCTGAGGGCATAACTTTCTACATCGACCACTGCCGCTTTTAAGTTGGCTGTTTCAAGAGCACCTACACGAGCTTGCACACTTTCAGTTCGCGCTGCCGAAAGAAGTACATTAACTTTACTTGGATCCGCTTCGTTAATAGCCAGTTTTTCGAAATCGATATTAACTTCGTCGAGGGGGTAAGGAATTAGGCTGTCTGCTTCAATAGCAATTTGTGACTCAAGTTCAGCATCAGTTAATGATACATCCATAAAAATTACTTTTGTGATCACGGTTTGCCCAGACACTGCAACAGCAGCGCGTTGTACGGATTTAGGTATTTTTCTTTTTAATTTCGCGATAACATTACCTATTGCTTCTATGTCTTGAATAGAACGTTCAGACATAGCGCCTTTAGGCATAGGTTCAATAGCTAGTGCTTCAAGCCGCAAACCAGCGTCTGTCTCCTGCAATAACACTGCCTTTATACAGTGTGATCCGATGTCGATCCCTACCATCATAGATGAAGGCTTTTTAAATAGCTGACTTAGCATGTTTGCAACTTGGCCTTTGTTTTAATAATAAACAAGTTATAATTTTTATCTGAAAAAATATTATTCATTTTTTAATCAATATATACTAGCAGTCTCCGATTCTAATTGGGAGTCCATTTAGGGAAAATATAAGTGATTTTATTAAAGCGAACTTTACAATTTATTATCATCTGCTCATTCTTAGGACTAATCACTTTAGTTGGTCTATACTATTACGTTAAACCCGACATTCCTAGCGTTCAGGTTTTAAAAGACGTTCAGTTACAGACACCTATGCAAGTTTTCTCACGAGATGGCTTATTGATCAATCAATTTGGTGAAAAACGCCGCATTCCAGTAACAATAGATCAAATACCCCAACCATTAATCGATGCAATATTAGCAACAGAAGATAATCGCTTTTATGAACATATTGGCATTGATCCAATTGGTATAGTTCGCTCAGCCATTGTACTCATATCTACCGGTGAAAAGAAACAAGGCGCAAGTACGATAACCATGCAGCTTGCCCGTAACTTCTTCTTAACCCGAGAAAAAGCATATATCCGTAAAGTTAAAGAGATCTTCATAGCTCTTCACATTGAAAGTATTTTAACTAAGGACGAAATTCTCGAATTATACTTAAACAAAATCGAATTGGGTAATCGCGCCTTTGGTATTGGTGCAGCTGCGCAAGTTTACTATGGCAAAGATTTAAACGAGTTAACTTTAGCGCAAATGGCGATGATTGCAGGCCTACCTAAAGCACCTTCTGCACTTAACCCTATTCGTAACCCAGTTCGCGCAAAGGCTCGTCGAAATGTCGTATTAGGTCGTATGTACACCGAAAAGTACATCACTCGAAGCGAATATGAAGAGGCTATTAACGCACCTATTACTGCAAAATTTCACGGCGCAGAAATTGAAGTCTATGCCCCGTATATTTCAGAGATGGTTCGTGCTGAAATGGTAGCTCGTTATGGTCACGAGCGCGCCTATAATACTGGTTTTAAAGTTTACACCAGCGTTGACTCTAACATTCAACAGGCTGCTCAAGATGCGATTGTTGATAACCTACACGCTTACGATATGCGTCATGGCTTCCGTGGTGCTGCGGCTCAGTTATGGGACAGCGAAAATGAAAGCCCTCTTAGCCAAGAAGAGATCTTATCTAAATTAAAAGATGTCAAAGAATTTGGTCCGCTATTAGCAGGTGTTGTCACCAACGTCGCTGAACAATCAATTGATGTGCTATTAAAAAGCGGTGAACAAGTCACTGTGCAATGGGATGGTCTAAAATGGGCGCGTAAATATATTACGCGTTACCGTCAAAGCTTTGCACCAAAAACAGCTACCGAAATTTTATCAGCGGGAGCGCAAATTTGGCTGCGTAAAAATGCAGATGAAAGCTATATCCTTAGCCAAGTACCAGAAGCATCGAGCGCACTTGTTTCACTTGATCCGCAAGATGGTCGCATTAAAGCGATTGTCGGTGGTTATAGCTTTGAACAAAGCCAATACAATCGCGCAGTTCAAGCAAAACGCCAAGTAGGCTCAAACATTAAGCCATTTATTTATTCAGCGGCACTTGAGAATGGTTATACGCTTGCTTCTATTTTGAATGATGCACCAATTAATCAATGGGATAAAAGCCAAGGTGTGGCATGGCGCCCTAAGAACAGCCCAGCGGTTTATAATGGTCCTATACGTATTCGCAGAGCACTCGCACAATCGAAGAACGTAATCTCGGTGCGCCTATTACGTGGTGTTGGCCTTGAGCGTACAGCCGATCATTTGCTTAAGTTTGGCTTTTTGAATAACGATATTAACCGCAGTGAATCACTCGCACTCGGTAGCGCTTCAATCACTCCACTTGAACTAGCCCGCGGTATGAGTACATTCGCCAATGGCGGTCATTTGATAACCCCTTACTTTATCTCTGAGATTCAGGATTCGGCGGGTACTGTTTTATTTAAAACAGAGCCTGAACTTGCTTGTGATGCGCCTAAGCAAACTGTAACCCCTGAGTTTGCATCTCTTAACCAGAATCAACAGAGTTTTACTGAAGCGGAGATAACGAAAACACCTCGCTGTGCGCCTCGTATCATTTCTAAGCAAAATGCATTTTTAATTTCGCAAGCTATGCACAGTGCAATTTGGGGGGGCGGTAGTTGGACCCATAAAACAGGCTGGAGTGGCACAGGCTGGCGTGCACAAGCACTTGATCGTCGTGATTTAGCTGGTAAAACAGGTACCACTAATGATTCGGTAGATACTTGGTTTAGCGGCTTTAATCGCAATGTAATGACTTCGGTCTGGGTTGGTTTTGATAACCCTGGAAAAGCGCTAGGCCGCTCGACTTACAATAGTAACCTCGATAAATCGCAAATATCAGGTGCAGAATCCGGCGCTAAAACCGCGCAACCTGCATGGGTCGACTTTATGCGTGCAGCCCTTGATGGTATGCCAGAAGCACCTATTGAGCTTCCTGAAGGTTTAGTATCGGTTCGAATCGACTTAGCAACAGGTCTATTGAGTCACAAAAATGATTACACCAGTCGTTTTGAATACTTCATTAAAGGCACTGCACCAACTAAGTACGTACTCGATCAACCAACAGACGTATTTGAAGAAAAGCTCAGCACAGAGGAAGAGTTGTTCTAAATAACTAAGTTGCTATAAGACATAAAAAAGCGCCCTTGGGGCGCTTTTTGCTTAGCTATTTAAACTAAGATCAGCAAAATTACTTTAGGTTATTTACCAGCCAATATAGGTCTGAGTGCACCCCAGCGGCAGTGACTTCTTTACCCGCTCCTGGGCCTTGGATCACCAATGCATTATCTGTATACCACTGTGAATTGATCACAAAGATGTTATCGCCCGGTTTAAGGCTTGCTAGTACATCATCTTTGCCAACATTGACTAAACCAACTTGAGCCTGAACCTTACCATCTACGAGTGTTATAGCACCGGTGTAGCGCACCACTTTATCTTCCACCGCAGCTTGGGCTGCTTTTTCTGTCATGAATTCATCAAGTAGCTGTTTGTTTGCAAGGAAATCTTGCCAGCTTCCTGATGCAAGCTGTTCAGGCATCAGAGGTGTTAAAGCAATATCATCAAGCTCTAAATCAAGGCCTAAGTCACGCGCTAAAATTAGCAGTTTGCGCTGCATATCACGGCCAGATAAATCTTCACGAGGATCTGGCTCTGTATAGCCCATTTGCTGAGCTTGAAGCACTAAATCTGAAAACGGCACACTGCCATCATAACTGCTACATAACCAAGATAAAGTACCCGAGAATACCCCTTCAATGCGGTTAATGCTGTCTCCGCTATTTTGCAAATCAGCTAAAGCGAAGTTAATCGGTAAACCTGCACCCACACTGGTGTTATAACGCCATAACAGATTTCGCTCAGCCAAATTAGTGCGTAGGTTTTGATACCAGCTATTTTCTGCAGTGCCCGCGTATTTGTTTGCACTGATCAAGTGACAGTTAAGTTCAACAAAGTCAGGGTATAACTGACTGAACGCCTCACTGGCAGTGATATCAATCACCACTTTGTGCTCATAATCTAGTTCATTGATACGTGCTAATAATTCAGCTTTGTCGTAGCTTTGCGCTTCATTATGCCACTGCTCTTGCCATGTTTCGGTATTTAAACCACTGGCACTAAAAAGCATTTGTTTAGAGCGTAAAAGAGCAACTACTTTTACTTTGTACTGAGCAGATAAACGCGCAAACTGAGCTTGTAGTTGCGATAAGAACACTTCGCCTACATTACCAAGTCCAGCAACGATAATGGCCAACTCTTGACCTTTGTTTACCAGCTTGTCATGTAGAAGAGTTAAAACATCACTATCAATTGCCTGATCGTTTAAGATCAACACATAGTTATCGTCTTGTTGTACAAAACGAGGATGAATACTTTGCTCTTTTAAAAGCGCTGTGGCTTGCTCTGTTAGCGCAGATACATCAGCTGTTGGGGCAACTACTGCACAACCACTTAAATTTGACTCGACAATATTTGCACGGCCCGCTAAGTGGCTGACAACTTGGTGAGTGCTTTGACCTGGCACTAATAAGTAAGTATCGCCCTCTTTAGTAAAGTGATGCAGGCTGTGTTGAATTAACTGACTAAGCTCACCGACTTCACCACTGCTTAGTTTATCAACCCGTAATAAATCGATGTTATCTAAGGTCGTAATAAAACGTTTTGCTTTACTATAACCTTCTTTTACTACCTCGGTTGGCGTTGCATCACAATCAAAGCTACTTCTTACCACTAATTTAATTTCTGAGTCTTTTAACGGCGACAAGGTTTTTGCATGCAATACTGGGTTACCTAAACGCGCTAATAAGTTAGCTTGCTCGCGGCATACTTTGGCGTACTTAACCGCATTTTTAACTTTACGAGGGTCAGTACTAAATACCCCTTGTGTATCTGTCCAGATAGACACTTGCTTGGCAAAAGTATAACTCGCTAACAAAGTGGCACTGTAATCACTGCCATTACGGCCTAATGTCACCGTATTACCTTGGCAATCTGCAGCTATAAAACCCGTTACTACGTTGATATGTGTTCTGCTAATCGCATCACTGCATTGCTGTTGGTTTTTTTGATGTAAAAGCTGGCCACCATTTAGAGTAAATAGCTGTCTTGCATCAACATCTTGCGAATCGACACCTAACTGATTTAGATAAGCGGCCAATAACCGCGCCGACCACACTTCACCATGAGCAAGTAAAGGGGCTTCAAGTAACTGCTGCTGACTAATTAATTCATTTAATGCAGCAAGTTCATCTTTTAACTGTGCCAACGCCTGTTGTTTATTCTGCACTATAAGTAGCTGCTCAATAAGCGCACGTTGATTGTTATCAATAAGCAATAGAATATCGCTAACAGCTTGGCTATCTTGCTGCTGGTAACTTTGCCAAAGCTTTACCAGGGTATCGGTTGTTTTACCCGATGCCGACACAACGACGCAATCGCCCTGCTCAGTATTAGCAAGAACGATGTTCGCTACCGCATGATAACGATCTGCCGAGCTTAAGCTTGAGCCACCAAATTTATGAACAATATTTACCATTTTTCTACCACAATGCCGTATGTGCTGGCGTTAACTTAAATGACGCGTTTTGTTGTGTATCTTGCTGTGCTTGCTTAGCTTCAGCTTTTGTAACTTGCAGTCCTTGACCTGGCTTAACTAAATTGAAAACACGGTCTAAATCAGCAATGAGATCTTTTACGTCTTCAATGCCTACAGAAATACGGATCAAGGTATCGCCCACACCAGCTTCAAGACGCGCTTTAGGCTCCATGCCTGCGTGGGTCATTGTTGCAGGGTGACAAATCAAACTTTCTACCCCACCTAACGACTCAGCAAGGCTAAAGTCTTTAAGGCTTGTTAAAAACGCAGCAGCATCGTTGATGTCGCCTTTAATATCAAAGCTCACCATGCCACCAAAACCGCGTTGCTGTGCTTTAGCAAGCTCATGTTGTGGGTGAGAAGCAAGGCCAGGGTAATAAACTTGGCTCACATAAGGAGAGCTTTCTAAATACTCAGCAATGGCAAAGGCATTTTCTTGGTGCTGCTTTAGGCGTACATTTAAAGTACGTAAACCACGAAGCGTTAAGTAGCTGTCAAATGGTGCACCAGTAATACCGATATTATTCGCCCACCAAGCAAGCTCGTCGCCTAGCTCTTGCGTTGCAGCAATCACTGCACCGCCCACTACATCAGAGTGACCATTGATGTATTTAGTGGTTGAGTGCACAACAATATCAACACCAAACTCAATTGGGTTTTGTAATGCAGGTGATAAGAAGGTGTTATCAGCCGCAACCAAAGCACCACACTGCTTAGCAATACTAGTGATTGCTTTAATATCTGTTAAACGCAAGATTGGGTTACTTGGCGTTTCAATCCAAATCAACTTAGGTTTAATCGCTAAAATTTCTTGGAGATTTTCAGATTTAGTTAAATCCAAAACTTTTAGTTTTAACAGGCCACGCTTTTCAAGCGAGGTGAATAAACGATAACTACCGCCATAACAGTCATGTGGGATCACTAACGTGTCGTCACTGTTTAATAGCTGAGTGGCTAAATGCACAGCAGACATACCTGTTGCAGTGATAATACCTTTAGCACCACCTTCAAGTTCAGCTAAGGTTTCAGCTAAGATATCGCGATTTGGATTACCGCTGCGACCATAGTCATACTGGCGCTTAGTATCAAAATCAGCAAACGAATAGGTGGTTGATAAGTATAAAGGAGGCACAACCGCACCATGATGTTTATCGGCTTCTATGCCGTGACGAACAGCAATCGTCGCTTTATTTTTTTCGCTCATTTCATCACCTATTCTTTAATTGGATGTTTAGACGTCTAAAAGGTTAGATGATCAAATATGAGAAGTCAAAGCATTTATCGCTTACACATAGAAGTTTATACATTTACACCACTAGATGGCTAAATAACTAGTATTTGACTATCTTTTTTAAAGAGATAGAATTTCCGCATCTTGCGCTGTGAATAAGGCGTAAATCACTGACAACCGAGGCAACGAAACAACTTATGGCTAAATGGAACGGTGAATACATTCACCCATATGCAGAACACGGTAAAAAATCAGAACAAGTAAAAAAGATTACCGTATCAATCCCACTTAACGTATTAAAAGTATTAACTGACGAGCGTACACGCCGCCAGATCAATAACCTGCGTCATGCGACGAACAGTGAGTTATTGTGTGAAGCTTTCTTACATGCTTTTACAGGTCAACCATTACCAAATGATGACGACCTACGTAAAGACAACCCTGAAAAGGTACCTGAAGAAGTTAAAAGAATTATGCAAGAAATGGGATTAGATATCCCAGTGCTTGATTCAGAATAAGTATTTCGGCCATCGGATCACCGCCGATAATCGCAGATATAAAAAAACTCAGCCTAGGCTGAGTTTTTTTATTGAGCGTTATACCTAAGGCTAATTAAGTTTAACGCATGTAATCTTCTGGCATATCGATTTGCGCCACACCCGACTCTACTGCCGCTTCAGCAACAGCACGTGCAATACGTGGTAATAAACGCGGATCCATAGGCTTAGGAATGATGTACTCGGCACCAAACTCAAGTGACTCAACGCCAGCCGCTTTTAATACTTCACTTGGTACAGGCTCTTTCGCGATGCCACGAATAGCATGAACTGCAGCAATTTTCATTTCATCATTAATTGCCGTTGCACGAACATCTAACGCGCCACGGAAAATGAATGGGAAACAAAGCACGTTATTTACTTGGTTAGGGAAATCTGAACGACCCGTTGCCATAATTAAATCGTTACGCGCGCTGTGTGCAACTTCTGGAGCAATCTCAGGATCTGGGTTTGAACATGCAAACACAACTGGCTTGTCTGCCATCAGCTTAAGATCGTCTGCAGTTAACAGGTTAGGACCTGATACACCAACGAATACATCAGCATCAGCAATAACATCTTGTAATGTACGCTTATCGGTATTGTTAGCAAATAATTGCTTATACTCGTTTAAGTCATCACGACGTGTATGGATCACACCTTTACGGTCAAGCATATAAATGTGTTCACGCAGTGCACCACACTTAATTAAAAGCTCCATACAAGCAACAGCAGCAGCACCAGCACCTAAACATACGATGATAGCATCTTCGATATCTTTGCCTTGCACTTCAAGGGCGTTAAGCATACCAGCAGCTGTAACAATAGCGGTACCATGTTGGTCATCGTGGAAAACGGGAATATCACAGCGCTCGATAAGCGCTTTTTCGATTTCAAAACATTCTGGCGCTTTAATATCTTCTAGGTTGATACCACCAAACGTATCAGCGATGTTAGCAACCGTATTAATGAAATCTTCTGTTGTGCGGTGTTTAACTTCAATATCAATTGAGTCAAGGCCAGCAAAACGTTTGAATAGTAAGGCTTTACCTTCCATTACAGGTTTTGATGCAAGCGGACCTAAGTTACCTAAACCTAAAATTGCGGTACCGTTTGAAATAACTGCAACCATGTTGCCTTTGCCTGTGTATTTATAGGCGTTTGCTGGATCAGCAGCAATTTCACGGACTGGTTCAGCCACACCTGGGCTATAAGCTAAAGCGAGATCGTTAACCGTTTCGGCTGGCTTGGTTAGTTCAACACTAATTTTACCTGGAACGGGGTGAGCGTGGTAATGTAATGCTTGTTCACGAAAATCTGACATAACGCGATAGTATCCTGCAAAAAGTTAAAAAGTGAGAGAGCTTGCATCAGTACGATACCTGTAATGTATAAAAATTCCAAGTATTATCAGGTCTATCCTGTTATATGCTATATCGCTTAATTTTAAAGGATTTCCCAACAATTTCTGTGCATAGTTGCGATTAATCAGACATAAAAATTCATCTATTTATGACCTTTTAAGCACGTGTTGTTGTATTTTATACGCACGTACACTGCAATTAGCCGAAATTAGCCCAAAACAGCCATTTCAACGAAGTTCACAGCATTTACTAACAAAGTTATTTAAATTTATTATTTTTAATAACTTTTATGAAAGTTTATACAACAAAGAATATAGCCAAGGGGTGGCACTTTGTCTGCAAAATTAGCGACATAATGGGCATAACACTCAGAAATAGTTATGCAAGTTACATAAGTGAAGATGATGAGTGAGTAGCGGTGTTAGAATTTCAGGTATAAAAAAAGCACCCTAAGGTGCTTTTTTTAACTAAACAGCAGAGATTACTTCTTGCTGCTAAGTGCACCGAAGCGCTTGTTGAAACGATCAACACGGCCGCCAGTGTCTAAAATCTTTTGCTTACCAGTGTAAAACGGGTGACACTCAGAACATACGTCTAAGTGGATGTCTTTACAAAGAGTTGAGCTAGTTTCGAATTTGTTACCACATGAACAAGTTGCAGTGATAGCTTCGTACTTAGGGTGAATACCTTCTTTCATAGGGAACCTCTAGTTAAGGCCGTATCGCTCTCCAAACCCGAAGTCTGGCACCATACGCAGTTAATACAATTAATAGGCCGCGTATTTTATAGCTCAAGAAGCCTTACGACAAGCTTTAAATACATCTTTCGCTAAAAAAATAACCAAGTGGTCTGTTGTTCAGTATTTGTTGGTAGGTTTTTAACTGCAATTTTAGTACATTATCTTTCTATCTTTGTTTCAGTTGAGTTGTTATGCACTTTGTAGAAGTTGCCATAAAAGTCCCTTTACAGCGTACCTTCGATTATAAAGTTGAACAGCTGCTGCATAGCCCTGAGTTAAAGCCAGGTATGCGGGTTCGCGTGCCATTTGGTAGTCAAAAAAAGGTTGCCGTGGTACTGGCTCTTAAAACATCAACCGATGTTCCCGCTGACAAAATCAAGCCGATTATTGATGTTATAGACGACACGCCAGTGTTATCTGAGCAACATTTAGCATTACTAAAATTCACAGCACGCTACTACTGTTACCCATTGGGCGAGACCATTCATACGGCACTTCCGGCTGCATTAAGGCAAGGCGAATGCCCAGATAAAACCAGTATTAACATGGTTGAGCTGACCGATAAAGGTGCAAAACTGCCGTCATTAAAAGCAAAAACTCAGTTAAGTTTATTAAAACAGCTAGCCGAGTCGGGCAAGTCATCGGTCACAGAATTAAAAGCGCTCGGATTTACAAAAAAAACCATCGACAGTCTGCTTGATAAAGAACTGATCACCCAGTTTATTGAGCATGATAACCAATGGCAGCAACGCGCGCCGACTGTCGGTAGCAAGCCGGTGCTTAATAAAGAGCAAGCTGTTGCCTGCACCAGCATTAACCAAGCTCGTGGCTTTACAAGCTTTTTGCTTGAAGGAGTTACCGGAAGTGGTAAAACCGAAGTGTATTTGCAATGCCTAGAAGAAGTACTGAAAAAAGGTCAGCAAGCCTTAGTATTAGTGCCTGAAATTGGCTTAACACCCCAAACTGTCAACCGATTTCGTCGTCGCTTTCCCGATACCCCAATTATGCTATGGCACTCAGCACTAACAGATAACGAACGCTTACAAACTTGGCGTTTTTGTGAAAAAGGCAGCTGCGCCATAGTGATCGGCACACGTTCGAGTATTTTCTTGCCCTTTTTATCTCTTGGCATGATCATCGTTGATGAAGAGCACGACAGCTCGTTTAAGCAACAAGATACACTTCGCTATCATGCTAGAGACCTAGCCGCTTATAGAGCATACCAACATAATATTCCGCTCGTTCTAGGCAGTGCCACACCAGCACTTGAGACCTTACATAAAGCAATTAATAACAAATATCAGCTGTTGAGCCTCACTGAACGGGCCCAAACCAGTACTGATAACCAGTTCCAATTAATGGACATGAAAGGTCAGCCTGAGCAAGCAGGGATTGCCCATGCCAGCCTTGCCTATATGCGCCAGCATTTAGAACGTGGTAAGCAAGTGATGGTGTTTTTAAACCGTCGTGGTTTTTCGCCTACCCTTATATGCCATGAGTGCGGTTGGCTAAGTGAGTGCTCACGTTGCAGCACCAGTGCAACCTTTCATAAAGCCATTGGCCAGATGATTTGTCACCACTGTGGTGAACAACACCAAGTGCCTCATCAATGCCCTGATTGTGGCAGTACGCAGATTTTTCCAAATGGCAAAGGCACTGAACAAATCGAAGAGTTTTTAACACAAACCTTCCCTGATATTCCGATTAGTCGTATCGACCGAGATTCAACTCGTCGAAAAGGCAGCTTAGAAAAAGCCCTTGATGATATTAACCAAGGCGGTGCGCGCATCTTAGTTGGCACGCAAATGTTGGCAAAAGGTCACCACTTTGCCGATGTTAGCCTTGTTTTAATCCTAGATGTCGACAGTGGATTATATTCGTGTGACTTTCGCGCCACTGAACATTTAGCGCAACTTGTTACGCAAGTGGCAGGCCGTGCAGGTCGCAGTGGTGAACCAGGGCAAGTATTATTACAAACTCACTTTCCTGAGCACCCGCTACTGCAAGACTTAGTTAATAATGGTTACCAAGATTTTGCCCGTTACGCACTGACAGAACGAGAAGACGCGCAACTTCCACCAATCACAAATATGGCTATGGTGCGTGCCGAAGGACATAACATAAATCAAGTGATGGATTTTTTAACTGATTTGGTTCCTGTCCAGAACGTATCTGGTATACAATTGCTCGGTCCGATACCCGCACCACTAGAACGTGTGGCAGGTAAATATCGCTTTCAGTTACATATTCAGGCGCAGGAACGCTCCCACTTACACCAATATTTAGCGCAAATGGTCGACTATATAAGTACCAGTAAATTAGCGCAAAAGGTGCGTTGGAGCTTAGATGTCGATCCTATAGATATGATTTAAAGGCCAATTAAGAGTCATGGCACAGCACGATTACATAAATAAAAAACCAGCAAATCGAAATAATAAAAAACAAGCCCCGGCGAAAAAGCCTTTCCCTATTATTCTTGTTTTAATTGCGCTTATCTTAGTAGGCGGGTTTGGTTACGGCCTATGGTATATCAAACATAATGCTGATCCTGAGTTAGTAGAGCAGCAAGCAAATCCTACTAAAAAAGAAGAAGTAGTTATTCCACCACCTAAGACACCTGAATTTATCAAAGAGATTAAAGAGCACGAAGTTCAGGTTGAAGTAAAAGAGATTGAACAAAAAGGCCCGTATGTCATGCAATGCGGCTCTTTTAGAACATTAGAGCAAGCACAAACATTAAAAGCTAAAATCGCTTTTGCCGGCTTAGTGGCCGAAGTGAAGAAAACTGAGGGCAGCAATGGTGTTTGGTATAAAGTGCGCTTAGGCCCATACGAAACCAAACGTTTAGCTGAAAGTGACAAGAATAAACTTAAACGCATCAAAATAATGGGCTGCGGAATTTGGCTTTGGACTTGATTTTAGTTCATTCACCCATATAAACACCTCATCAATCGCTTTTTACGAGCGGCCTTGCCGCTCGATGATGAGGAATAATCATGACCACTATTGTAAGTGTACGCCGCGACGACAAGGTCGTTATTGGTGGCGACGGCCAAGTTTCACTTGGTAACACCGTAATGAAGGGCAACGCCCGCAAAGTTCGACGTCTTTATAATGGCAAAGTAATCGCTGGTTTCGCTGGCGGTACTGCTGATGCCTTCACCCTTTTCGAACGATTTGAAAGCAAACTAGAAATGCACCAGGGCAACTTAACCAAAGCTGCCGTAGAAATGGCCAAAGATTGGCGTAGTGATCGCGCACTTAGAAAGCTCGAAGCACTATTAGCAGTCGCAGACGAAACTGCTTCATTAATTATTACAGGTAACGGTGATGTTGTGCAGCCAGAAAACGACCTAATTGCGATTGGCAGTGGTGGTAACTTCGCACAATCAGCAGCCACAGCGCTACTAGAAAACACCGACCTAAGTGCACGTGACATTGTGGAGAAGAGCCTAACGATTGCAGGCAACATCTGCGTATTCACGAATAATTTCCAAACTATTGAAGAATTGTAATAGGAACTGCCATGTCTGAGATGACGCCAAGAGAAATCGTTCACGAGCTTGATCAACATATTATTGGCCAAGCTAAAGCTAAAAAAGCAGTTTCAATCGCGCTACGTAACCGCTGGCGCCGTATGCAACTGAGCGATGATTTACGCGCAGAAGTAACGCCTAAAAACATTTTAATGATTGGCCCTACTGGTGTGGGTAAAACTGAAATTGCTCGCCGCCTAGCTAAACTTGCTAATGCGCCTTTTATTAAAGTTGAAGCAACAAAGTTCACCGAAGTGGGCTATGTTGGTAAAGAAGTTGAAACGATCATCCGCGATTTAGTTGATATCTCAATTAAAATGACGCGTGAACAGCAAACCAAAAAATTCAAACATCGCGCTGAAGAAGCGGCAGAAGAGCGTATTTTAGATGCTCTTTTACCACCAGCACGCGATACCTTTGGTGAGTCAAAAACAGAAGAGAACTCTTCTACTCGTCAATCTTTCCGTAAAAAATTACGTGAAGGTCAGTTAGACGATAAAGAAATTGATATCGATGTTGCACAAGCTCAACCTAATGTTGAGATCATGGCTCCTCCTGGTATGGAAGAAATGACCAACCAGCTTCAGAGCATGTTCCAAAACATGGGTGGCGATAAGCGCAGCAAGCGTAAGCTAAAAATCAAAGAAGCATTTAAGCTATTAGTTGAAGAAGAAGCAGCAAAGCTTGTTAACCCTGAAGAGTTAAAAGAGCAAGCTATCTTCGCAGTAGAGCAAAACGGTATCGTGTTTATCGATGAGATCGATAAAATCTGTAAACGTGGTGAAGCATCTGGCCCAGATGTTAGCCGTGAAGGTGTACAACGCGACTTACTACCATTGATCGAAGGTTCAACAGTAAGCACTAAGCACGGTATGGTTAAAACTGACCACATGTTGTTTATCGCATCTGGTGCATTCCAAATGGCTAAACCATCAGACATGATCCCAGAGCTACAAGGTCGTTTACCAATTCGCGTTGAGCTTGAAGCACTAAGTGCTGATGACTTTAAACGTATCTTAACTGAGCCTCATGCTTCATTAACTGAGCAACAACGTGAGCTGTTAAAAACAGAGCAAGTTGACGTTGAGTTTACTGATGATGCCATTGAACGTATCGCGAAAGCGGCTTGGCAAGTAAATGAGAAAACCGAAAACATCGGTGCCCGTCGCTTGCACACAGTGATGGAAAAACTAATGGAAGAAATTTCATTTGATGCTTCAGAAAAAGCAGGTTCAACACTAACAATTGATGCTAATTACGTTGAGCAGCATTTAGGTGCACTTGTTGAAGATGAAGACTTAAGTCGCTTCATTCTTTAATCAACAAATTAGCGTTATAATTAAAAGCCTCCAGTTGGAGGCTTTTTAGTTTATAAATCGTAGATTCGAGGCTGACATGAAAGAAGTCACTAAAGTGCATTATCACAGCGTTAGCAAAGTATTAGATGTTCATTTTGATGATCAGACTATTGCTCAATTTAGTGCTGAATTTTTGCGTGTTCACTCACCTTCTGCTGAAGTACAAGGTCATGGCAATGAACCAATGAAACTCGTACTTGGTAAGCAACAAGTAGGAATTAACAAGATTGAGCCGGTTGGTCATTATGCGATTCGACTGGTGTTTAGCGATAATCATAATAGCGGTTTATTCAGCTGGCACTATTTAAGTGAGCTGCAAGCTAACCATGATGAGCTTTGGCAGAAATACCAAACGAGAGTCTCTGAGCACGAAGCAAGTAAAGACAGCGTGCCTATCAAGTTTGTGCCTTAATACCTATCAAAATGCCTCGATAAAGCACACCTAAAAACAAAAAAGCGCGATGACGACACCGTCACCGCACTTTTGTTTTATAAAGTATAAAGTATCAAGTAATTATTAAACTTTAAACTTATCGATTGCCTGATAGAGGACACGCGCTTGCTCTGATACTTCTTCGCTAGTTTGCGCATTAGTCGCTGCGTGACCTGATGCCTCTTGGGCGATATCACGAATACGAACCACGTTTTTATTCACCTCAGAAGCCACTTGGCTTTGCTCATCAATCGCTGTGGCAATGTGAGTGCTCATATCCATAATGGTTTGTACATCCTCGGTGATAGAACGAAGTAACTCACCGGCTTTACTTGCCTGTGCTGCACTTTCGCCACCTTGCGTACGACATTGCTGCATAATGCTCACCACTTCTTGCGTACGCCCTTGTAAGGTCGAAATGATGCTCTCAATCTCTTGTGTTGAATCTTGAGTACGCTGCGCAAGTGAGCGAACTTCATCTGCTACTACCGCAAAGCCACGGCCTTGTTCACCAGCACGCGCCGCTTCAATAGCCGCATTGAGTGCCAGTAAGTTTGTTTGCTCAGCAATGCCACGAATAACATCCAGTACAGAGCCAATCGTTTCAGCGTCTTTTTCTAATTGCGACACCACACTTGACGCATTACCGAGTGAGTCTGATAAGTGATTAATTTGCACTACCGTTGATTCAACCTCAGAACGACCTTGCTGCGCACTTAAGTTAGTCGACTCTGCTTTTTTCGCAGCTGCTTCAGTATTGTGAGAGATATCTTGAATCGTCGCCTGCATTTCTGTTGCAGCAGTAGCAACCATATCAGCTTCATGAAGTTGCTCTTGCATACCAGAGCTAGTTGCCGCTGTCGTTTCTGATAAATGCTCTGTTGCCACATTGAGTGTGCCTAGAGCGGTATTGACTTCGTAAATTAGCTTTTTAAAGTCACTAATCAAGCTATTAAAGTCAACTGTCATCGTGGTGATTTCATCTTTACCTGACTGCTCAATAGACATACTTAAATCATTACTGCGACGTATTTCATTAATCGTGTGATATACACGCTCAATAGGCATAATGATTGAACGACTAGTAAAATAGACTAACAGCATGACCAAAACGCTGGCGACAATGAAAACAAGCAACGCAACGAGTTGCGCTCGCTCGGCGCTAGACTCAACAAAAGCCTTAGTTTCTGTTGTTAATTGATTAACAATTGCATCGCTCTTTTCTACACTTCGCTTCATTTCACCTAGTGCACCTGAGTCTAGATCTAATCCTAGAGTCACCTGTGCATCGACAAGCGCTTTGAATTTAACTTGGTAAGTAGCCAAGTTACTAAGTAATTGCTTCTCATAGCCAGTTTCAAATCCTGCATTTTTAATTTCAGACTGAAAATTACTGACTAAATCATCAAATTTAGCCAGATACTTCAAATCAAATCGCAGCATAAAATCTTTCTCTGCACGACGAAGCTGCAGCATCAAGGTTAATAGCTGATAGTTTTCACGTTCACTGAGTAAGGTTTCAACTTGATGCACGGCTCCACGTAGCTCACCATACAACGCATCTTTAGGATGCAAACCAATTTTCTTTTGCAACACAACAACTTCATTAAAGTCATCGTAATATAATTTCGCTAAGCTTCTAAATTCATCAAGTTTTGCTGACTCCATTGATAAGTCATTAACTAGCTCGTCAAGACGTGCCATTTTAACTTTAAGCTGTGCATACTCTTTTTCAAAAAGCTCAAGACTTTCGACATCTTTATAAAACAAAAAGTTTTTTTCATGCTTGCGCATTGCAAGTTCATGAATATCAAGTTCCTCCGCATTTTGAATTGTTTCATTGAGTTTTAGCATCATGCGCGACTCAAGGATAATTACACACAGCATCACAATCATTGCAAGACCAACAACGAGCGCGTTTAATTGCAAACGACGCTTTATAGTTAAGTTTTGTAATACATTCATTCAAAGTGCCCTATAGAAACATGCATTTAAGAGTATAGCTAAACTATCTAAAGCAGCTAATAAAAAGTGATTAAACTTGTCGCACATTTTCTAATATTAGGAAGGTTTAAACAATTAGTTTTTGTTCTAAATCAACCTGTTGCCACAGGTATTTATGGAGCTGATCCACCTTTTCCCATTGCTTTTTTCTTATCCACTCAACCAAAGGTGCTGGATCGCTTGGGAAGTTGAGTTTTTTATTCTGTGGAGATTGCAGCCAATCATCCATCGCATTGGGGTTTAAATAACTCATGACATGAGCTGCCCCCATCGACAATAAAGTCTGCGCATTAATACCTTGCTCAAATTGTTTACCTAGCGGTTTTAACAATAATTTTTTACCAAGTTGTAATGCTTCACTTGCAAGTTCGAATCCAGCATTACCAATCACACCACCCGCATTAGCAAGATCATTTAGAAACCCAACGCGTGATGGTGCTCGCAGATGGATATTACCAATTGAACAATCCTGAGCATCCGGGTGATAACAATAAAACTCTCTTTCAGGAAAATCTTTTAAGTACTCGACCACATTGTTAAGATTTTCGAATGGCAGATACACCAACACCTTATTTTCAACCATCACTGGGTTATCGTGATGATGAGTAGCAATAAATGGAGGGATGATATTTTCAGCATAAGGTTGCCAATGTACGCCTAAATAAACACTGGCTGGCGCATAGTTACGGATCAGCGCACGGCGAAAGAATGCGCGGCCAAACATCGGCACTTTATCAGATAAAAATGCCGCTTGATGACTCATGCCAATTACCGGAATATTTTGTTGTTTAGCAGCCCATGCTGTAATTGGCTCAAAGTCATTAAATACCAAATCATAATGACGTAAATCAAGGCCTTTTATATCTTTAATTAGTTGTAGTGGACGTGCATTTTTCAATGTTTTAAAGCTATCAACCTGCCCCGATTTACTGGTAAACGACAAACCTCGAAAAACTCGGTAATCAGCAAAATCATCCATATCAAAGTAGTCTTGCTCTTTTCGACCAGAGAACACATAGTCAACATCGACTCCTAAAGCCCTAAACGTGCTAGCCATCACACGCGCACGCGTTATGTGCCCATTGCCTGTCCCTTGAATACCGTACAAAATTCTCATATAGACTCCACCACCATCACAGCTAATACAGCACAACTAGATCCCATTACTGCACCAATAACCACATCAGCGGGGTAATGCACACCAATAATCACTCTAGATGCAGCGACCCCTGATGCCCAAACCAACCACAAACCGGCAAATTCAGGTAAATACATAGTTAAAATTGTCGCCACTACAAATGCTCCCGCACTATGCCCCGATGGCAAACTAAACCTATCACTCGGCACTAAATAAGCACCTTGTACTAAGCAATCACAAGGTCTTACCCGAGCAATTCGCTTTTTAACTAAAAAATAAATGGGTCGCTCAATGACAAAACCTACCAGTAGACTCATTGCAAGTTGTTGAAAATGCGCTTGCTCCGTAAACCACCAAAAGCTCAAAAATAGTGCAACATAAAGACCGCCATCACCACTTTTTGAAAAGCCAATGGCTGATCGCCTTAACCACACAGGCGAAGCATCATTAAACACACTTAAGAACAGCTGTTCGTCCACCTTTGCCAATTTTGTAAGTATGTTGTTTGCCATGGTGAGCTCCTTGTCATACTTTGCGTCTAATTTTTATACTCACCTCAGCTTAGGCGCTAAAAATAACAATTAAGTGACGCTTTTGAGACACTAATGTTGCGGTGACAAAATTCCTTTGATTTAAACCAATAATCCGCTATTAAGTCGTTGTTATTGAGTTGTATCAGGGTATACTGAGTACTAAACAGACAGTCTCTTTAGAGGATGAAAAAATGGATTACAGCACTTCTGATTTATGCGACCACTTTGCAGATGTGGTTGATGTGCTCGAACCAATGTTTATCAATTTTGGTGGACGCCCAAGCTTTAGTGGTCGAGTAAAAACCGTTAAATGCTTTGAAAATAACGAGCTGATCCGCGAGATTTTATCAACCGATGGCACCGACAGCGTGTTATTGATTGACGGTGGTGGTTCAACCCGACGTGCCCTAATTGATATTGAGCTGGCTGAAATCGCATTAGAAAACAACTGGCAAGGCATTATCGTTTACGGTGCTATTCGTCATGTTGATGAACTTGAAGAGCTAGACTTAGGCATTCAAGCAATTGCCTCTATTCCTGTTGCTGCCGATAGTGAAGGTGCAGGTGAAGACGGCATAGGCGTTAACTTCGCAGGCGTTTCTTTCTTTGATGACGACTTTGTTTACGCTGATAGCACCGGTATTATATTATCTGCTGAAGAATTAGAGTTAGAAATAATAGAAGACTAATCTCGGTGACAAACTACCTTAAAATTTATGATGAAGCGGCGGTAAAGCACTTATGTGTCCGCCGCGCTAACGAACTCAAAGCTTGGCAAGCCCTTGCCCTTCTCGACACTCAAGTTAACGCCCCACAAGCACTCATCGATGCAAAACAATTCGGTATTCGTTATGTCTTAGTTGGCGTATGTGAAGATATTGGCCCTCGTGCCAACTTAGGTAATGGTGGCTCAGGACAAGCGTGGCAAGCATTTTTAAAGCGCTTTTTAAACCAATCGCATAACCAGTTTTTAAACCACGAGCGTGTGTTGCTACTCGGCGAAGTGGCCCTTGATGACTTAAACCAACAAGCTGCTGACCTTGATAATAAAAACGACGCCGACTTAGCCAAACTACGTGAATTGTGCGCTGATATAGACACCCGCGTTGAGCAAGTGCTTGCAATGATCTTTACAGCTGGTCTTGAACCAATTGTAATCGGTGGCGGCCATAACAACTGCTTAGGTATTTTGCGTGCCCTTAGTAAGCAAGATGGTAAACCAGTAAATGCTATTAACTTAGACCCTCATGCTGATTTTAGAGAATGCGAAGGGCGTCATAGTGGCAATGGCTTTAGATATGCGTACAGCGAGAATCACCTTGCTGATTACCATGTGATAGGTTTACACGAATTTAAAAATAACCAAGCGATTATTGATGCCCTAACCAACGCAAACTTCACGTTTGATAGTTACCAAGACATTCAAGTACGTCGTAAAGTTGATTTATCTTCAGCATGTCAACACGCACTAGCTCAGTTTGATAATGCCTCGCTTGGCGTAGAAGTAGACTTAGACAGTATTTCGTTAATGCCAGTTAGCGCATACACCAACTGTGGTTTTAATGTGAGTGATGCAGAACACTTTGTGCATTTAGCTGCCAGCCAAGCAACAGCCCGCTACTTACATTTATGTGAAGGCGCACCATCACAACACCCGGTTAGTTTAGAAACAGGTATGAACGATGCAGGCCAAATAATCACAGCTTTAGTAAACGCCTACCTGCAAGCCAGAGAGTCTTCTTAACTTGCATTAGGCGCTATTCTTACTGAAACGTCTACTTTGCGAATAAATTCACACCTGCTGCAAACAAGGTGATTTATTCGCCAAGATTTAACGATGGTAATAGCTCATCTTCAAACCAATCGCTGATTAAACGTTTGTCGTAGTAATAAGCTTCATCGCGCCCTGTTTTCATGCGGTCCATAAAGCCCATATCTTTAAGCTTTACGTCTTTTGCTTCACTAATCACTTTACCGTCTTTATCAGTAATTGAATAATTAAGGTCAATACGTGGGAAATAAATTGGCTTGATAATGCGCAGTTCATTCATCGTTCCAAAACGCACATCACCAGCAAGGTCAAGCTCTGTTACTTCCACATTGAAGGTGTAGCCATCAGGTAACTGTTCAGCAAGCTTGTTAAAGTGCTTCTCAAAGCTCTTTGCCACGTTTTTATGAAATGCACCTTTTGGTGAGTTATTTCCGGGGCGCACATCACGGTAATCGTTAAAGTCATGCCATTTAACCTTAGCCTCCCCTGCGTGAGCAAAAGCAGGTAGTGCAATAACCATTACTAAGGCCATTTTCTTTACAATTTTCATCTTTATCTCCACTTAACAGGAATAGCTTTTGATTAAAATTTAGCAGCTGACAATTAACTATAGCTTAATAACTCAACGCTTGGATGTAACCAATATGGTGCAAAATGTAATCAAAAACAAGACACTGATATTTCTATTAAAGAAGATTAATCACATTTTATTCATGTAATTTAACGCGAAATGTGATGAAATAAGGCTAATTCAACCAGGTATAGTTCATGGATATTTTATGACCATTTTAGTCACCGGCGGAGCCGGGTACATCGGTTCTCACACCGTTTTAGAGTTACTACAACAAGGCACAGACGTTGTTGTACTTGATAATTTAAGCAATTCATCAAATGAGTCATTGGCTCGCGTAAAACAAATCACCGGCAAAGACGTCACGTTTTATCAAGGTGATATTTTAGATAGAGCCTGTTTAGACAAAATCTTCAGTGAACACACGATTGATAGTGTTATTCACTTCGCTGGTTTAAAAGCGGTTGGTGAATCGGTTGTAAAACCTATCGAGTATTATCAAAACAACGTACAAGGTACACTGACTCTGGTTGATGCTATGCGTGATGCTGGCGTGTTTAAGTTAGTATTTAGCTCATCAGCAACCGTATACGGTGACCCAGCAAGCTTACCAATTCGCGAAGACTTCCCAGTTGGCGGCACGACTAACCCGTATGGCACATCAAAGCTTATGGTAGAGATGATGCTGCAAGATATCGCGAAATCCGATGAACGCTTTGCCTTTGTTATCTTACGTTACTTTAACCCTGTAGGCGCACATGAGTCTGGCCTTATTGGTGAAGACCCTAATGGTATTCCTAACAACTTATTACCTTATATTTCGCAAGTTGCTGTGGGTAAACTAGAAAAGCTTGGTGTGTTTGGGGATGACTACGATACTGTAGATGGTACAGGTGTTCGTGACTATATCCACGTTGTCGATTTAGCATTAGGTCACTTAAAAGCACTGAACCGAATTGCAAGTGATACAGGTGCGCACGTATTTAACCTAGGCACAGGTAATGGTTATTCAGTACTGCAGATGGTTACCGCTTTTGAGAAAGCCAGCGGTCAAGCCGTACCTTACCAAATTTCGCCGCGTCGAGCGGGCGATATTGCAGCTTGCTACGCAGCTCCAGAAAAAGCATTAAAAGAACTTGGCTGGCAAGCAGAGCGTGGCATCGATGAGATGATGCAAGATACATGGCGCTGGCAAAGCAATAACCCGAACGGTTACAAATAGTCAGAAGAATTAAAAGGCACTTACAAATAAGTGCCTTTTTACTGGCTACTTTATAAAATCCTGCATTTCAAAATAAACTATTTGGCTGTACTCACAGTCATTAAAGCCACTTGATAATTGCGTAAATGTTGGCACGTTTACTTCTACCTGCAAACGCTCAGCTTCACACCCTCTTACTAAAGCAATGGCGTCAAATGACGGGCTGGCCTGTATTTGATGTACCAATATTTGTATTCCTTGTTCATTTGTCGCTTTATTTATTCTTTGCCAGCGCGGTTGCGACACGTGCTGAGTCGATGACAGTGCTCGTTTATATACAAGAGAAACAAACTTAAAGTTTTCATCCTTTAGCCATTTTTTACCGCCTCGTTCAAAATGACCGAAGAATAATTGGCTGGGCACACTCAATGTCTGCCCAGCAATTAACTTATTCAAGTCAAACTTAGCAGGCAATAGAGTGATCATAGAGTTTAAATACTGAGGAGTTGAATCACTTTCTTGCACAGTAAGCCAACGAATTAGTTCTTTCTCATAGCGAGTTTCTACACGATAAATTAATTGGTAATCATGCGGGGCGTGGTACAAAGGAAGGTGGCTGGCATAGAGCTCAACGCCATCGGTGAACAACACCATGCCATGCATACCAACTCGGCTATGCGCATGAAAATGCTTAACCTCTTTTGCTATGCTTTTAAAACTGACAATTAAACAGCAAAGTAACAACAGAACAGCGAAATTTGCTTTCATTTTTTAATACCTTTTATTTAACACGAACAATCGCTTTACCGATATTCTTCCCTTCGAACAATCCCTCAAGCGCGCTTGGTAAATTTTCAAAGCCATTAATTTCGGTTGTTTTAAATTGGATCTCTCCTGCTTTTAACCACGGCAAAATATGATTAATCATTTCAGGCATACGGTGAGTAAAGTCTCTTGCTAAAATCCCTTGAATTGTCGCTCGTTTATAAAGTAATTGATGAAGAAAGCGAGGGCCTAGTTCGGGGTTGTCAAGCGAGCCATCGTACTGCGAGATTTGCCCGCAAATCACTACACGAGCACGCAAGTTTAAGCTGCTCAACACCGCATCAGTGTTCATCCCGCCAACATTATCAAAATAAACATCAACACCACCAAGCTCCATCAACCTTTCGTGCAACTGTTGGGCTGAGTCAAATTGCTTATAGTTAAGCGCATAAGCGACCCCGAGCTTTTCTAACCAAGTACATTTTTCTTCAGATCCAGCTAAGGCAATAACACGACAACCATTTTTTATAGCAAACTGAGTAACTAACGAACCCACGGCTCCAGCAGCACCTGAAACGACAACCGTCTCGCCGGCTTTTGGTTTACCTGCTTCCATTAAACCAAACCAAGCTGTTCGCCCAGGCATACCTAAAACACCTAGTGCCGTTCTTACATCGGCATCATTAGGGTTTAAGGCTTGTATTTCATTGGCATGGACAACTGCATGAGTTTGCCAACCTGAATAAGCGCTTACCCAATCACCTTGCTTAAATCGCTCGCTGTTTGACTTTAAAACCTGAGCAACAACCGCAGCCCCTTGCACTGTATTTAATGCATGAGGTTGCTCCCAATTCGGCTTAGCAGCCTGTTGAATACGCATATATGGATCGACAGAAATGTACTTTGCCTCTAGCAGCACTTCGTTTTTAGCCAATGTCGGCGAAATTACAGATTCTCGCAATGCATAATGCTGCTCACTGACACGTCCATCAGGGCGCTTAACATAAAACCACTGCTTAAGATTGTAAGACGTCATCGCTCTCTCATTTAATGAAATTTAATAACGAAATTATTGCACTTAAACAATTAACCATTAAGCTATTAAAACTATCTATACGTTTCCATATTGGAATTAGAGGCAAACTTGGATACAGAAGATTTACGAAAGTTTTTGGTCATCGCAAAGCACAATAACTTACAGCAAGCATCTGCAACATTAAATGTCACACCTGGTGCGCTTTCGAAGGTCATAAAACGGCTCGAAATTAAGCTAAATACACAACTATTTAAGCGAATTGGTCGAAATATAAAACTAAACCAGCAAGGTGAAAAATTTCGCCATTATGCGCTTAATTTGGTTCATGAGGCTGATCAAGCTATCAGCGAGTTTAATGGAAGCACGAAAAATACGGTTGTTAACTTATCCGGCCCCTCTTTGCTGCTACAGCATTACCTGCCTTTTTTATTATCGCAATTTAATGAGCAAGGTTTTCAATTTAATATTGATACAAGTTGGGAAGGTCAAGCCATTGAACAGGTTGCCAGCGGCCATGCCCATTTAGCTTTAGTTACCGAAGTGGCATTAAATGAAAGCACACTGCAAAGTGACTTTGAACGTATATATTTAGGCACAACTACTTTCAAAGTTGTAGCTGCGCACTCGCATCCATTATTCGAACAGTTTAGTAAGGGTTCACTCACCAACAGAGAGCTTTTTCAATTTAGTTTTGCTTGTCCGAGTATTTCACCCTTTTGTGGCGTAACTAGGGGTGTCGGCTCAGATGGTTGGCGAGATGACAAAGTACCTAGAACCATAAGTTATCGCTGCAACGATTTCAGCACCTTGCTGTCACTCGTCAAACAAGGGATTGCATTAGCATACGTCCCTGATTTTATTGCAAACGATCCAGCCCTCAAAGTCATCGATGTATTAGACTGTAACTACACTTGCCAAGAGCGCCTCGAGCTGGTTTACAAACCAAGTTTAGCTACTGGCTGGTTAAATCAATTCGCAGCAAAAGTGAGAGCCGCACATCAGCGCATTGCTTGAATGCTCTCAAGTGCTACAGCTAGCTGTG
Organism: Pseudoalteromonas sp. S1650; assembly: GCF_005887195.1. Lineage (NCBI taxonomy): Bacteria > Pseudomonadati > Pseudomonadota > Gammaproteobacteria > Alteromonadales > Pseudoalteromonadaceae > Pseudoalteromonas > Pseudoalteromonas sp. S1650. The sequence continues at coordinate 302,229 of NZ_PNDF01000023.1, forward strand.
TTTTTAATTTTTTATAGCGTATATAAACAGCCAGCACGATAATACCATTAATACCAAGCTGGATAAGCCATAGGCTGTATGTTTTAAACATAACCATATTAAACAAGGCAGCGATTAACAAAGCGCACCAAAGAGCAATGCAGCCAATAAAACTCACATGCCAGTAATGAACTTGGTGCTTCAGCTGATTCTCTTTAAAATTAAGCATTGCATTAACGTCTAGTGTTTCTGCTCGCCACAGCTTTCGCCTTAAACGGTATGACCAAATTCCAAAACCTAGAGGAATAGGCACTAATAGCGCAAACATAATGGTTTCATAGGTATTTTTTGCTTCAAACAACATGGCGTAAATACAAAATACGGTTACCACAACACCTAAAAATGAGTCGATTAACCCTTTTAGCTTTAACTTAGTTCGCGACTTTTGCGTTTGTGCTATTAACGCTGCACTATCCACTTTCGGCGTTGCCTGCACGAATGCCTGCTGCCACTTAGCTAATTGATCATCTGCTTCGAATTTATCCACTTTATTTACTCCATTAGGCTCGCAATTTGCTGTCTTGCTCTACTGGCACGTTTAGCAACAGCATCTTCAGACAGTCCCAGCGTTTGAGCTATCTCACTTTGATTAAACCCTTCAAGCTGTAAAGCAAGCACCTGCCGATATTTCAGCGTTAATTTACGAAGGGCAGCCATTAAATCTAAACTGTCGTCTGGTGACTTATGCGCACTTAAGGCTTGGGTGTAATCAATACTTTCAGAGCTTGCCACCTCTTTGCGGTTTTGCTCTTTTATCACATGATCAACCGCTTTATTGTGAGCTATTCGGGCAATATAGGTTTTTATGCTGGCATCGCCCCGAAAGGCAACATCGGGTGATGAGTCATTACTTTCAAAAGCGCGCCAAACAGCCAGCGACATCTCTTGAATTAGCTCATCTTGTAGCGCTTGATTGATCTCGTAGGTTGCAGCAACACGCGCCAACAGCGGCGCGTATTCATTCAGCAATGTGTTTATTTGAACATCAGCTTTCACTGTACTTCCATGTTTTTATTATTATTTGAACAAACGATTATAGGCACAAAAGTAGGTACATGCTAATACCGGCCCTACCAACAACATAGGTAAAAGACTATAAGGGGCAGCAAAGGTTACGAGCATATTAATCAAACAAAGCATGCTTAATGGTTTAATCACCTTTAGTGCCGTTGTAATGCCTTCTTTAACAGCTGCACTAAGCGAAGCATTGTTTAAAAGTAACAGAGGTACCACAAACATAAGCAACATATTTACAGGAACAATTGATACAAATATGACCCCTACGCGCCAGCGCTCAACATCAACAAACTGACCTGACAATAAAGCCGATAACTGCTCACTACCAATCAAAGTACTCCCAACAGCAAATTGCACCAGCGCCAGTAAAATACCAACAACTGACCACACGGCAACTCGCCCCCACTTCGTCCATGTTGCATTGTGCTTAAATGAAAAGCCTTGCTGATTATTCAGGTTAAACAACAATGGCCACACCGTTGCCATTAACATAGGCGCTAACCATTTTGATACAGTTAAACCTGTAGGTGCAGGTAATAGCTGCACTAAGCCTGGCACAATAGCGAACAGCGTCATCAGTAAAAAAAGTTTAAACGGTGCTTTTTTAAATAGCCCCCAGCCTTCTTTTAACCAAACAGCAGCATCACTAAATGGTGCATTTGTTGAATCAAGTTTTAGCGTATTCACAGTTGATGTTGTAGTCGTCATGAGTTTGTCCTTTTCGTAAAAATTAATACACAAGACACTGCCTATCGCTACCACCTAATAGGAACAACTTCGTGTCATTTGCAGCTATAGACGAGACAAACACAGAAAACCTGACAAAATATTTTTAAAAAATTAAAAATAATTTTATTTCATTGAATTTTAAGGATAAAAAAGAGGTGGAACAATAGTGGAACGCAGCAGCTTAAGATAGATTTAAGCTTTGATTTTTGATTTTTGGTTTTTGGTTTTTTACAGCAAGAAAATGGTGGCCCCTCCCAGACTTGAACTGGGGACCTAACGATTATGAGTCGTGTGCTCTAACCAACTGAGCTAAGGGGCCATTGTATTAGCGAAAGCTAAATTTTTTGATGCGTTTAACAGGTTTAACTGACTAAAGCGGGATGCAGTATAAAAAGTTTTTGCAACCTTGTCACTAGCAAAACCCTTTATTTTAACAATCACTAAATCAACTGCTCAAATAGTAAACTCTTTGTTTTTACAACGACCTTAAAGCATTGCCGATTCGTTTCTATTCTCCGACATTGTTCTAGATCAAATAGCTAACTTGCTAAACTCGTTAAAATAGCCGCTCAATCAATTGCGGAGTGCTGACTGTGATAAATTTACCAAGCTGGGATCAATCTCTGATCAACAAGTACAATATTTCTGGGCCTCGATATACATCTTACCCAACGGCATTGTCTTTAGCTGATGGTTATAAGCAACAAGATATGATTAACGCGATTGCAGCGTCGAAAAGCCGTTCTTTATCGCTGTATATCCATATCCCTTTTTGCAGTCAGCTTTGTTATTACTGTGGTTGTAATAAGGTGATCACTCGTCATCAATCTAAAGCCGATTTATACCTAGATAACTTAGCGCTTGAAATTGCTGAGCAAGCAACACTTTTTGCCGATTATAACGTTGAGCAACTGCATTTAGGGGGTGGTACACCAACGTTCTTATCGGCAGAGCAAATGAGTCGCTTAATGGCGCTGGTTGAGCAGCATTTTAATTTTTCTGATGATGCCGAACGCGGTATTGAGATTGACCCTCGTTCTTTAGCTGATGGCATGCTAGTTCACCTACGTAAACTTGGCTTCAATCGTGTCTCGTTTGGTATTCAGGATTTCAATGATGATGTGCAGCTGGCAGTTAATCGCCCACAAAGCGTGCAATCTGTAAAAGGTTTAATAAGTGAGGCTCGTGAACTTGGCTTTAAGTCTATTAATGCAGATATGATTTACGGTTTGCCACTGCAAACACCAGAGAGTTTTAAAGAGACGATTGCGCAGCTGATAGAGTTAAACCCTGATCGCGTGTCGGTATTTAACTATGCCCACTTACCAGATAGATTCGCTGCTCAGCGTAAAATTAAAGACGCTGACTTACCATCTGCTGGCGACAAGCTCACTATGTTCAAAAATACCCTTGAGCAGATGTTAGCGGCGGGTTATCAGTTTATTGGTATGGACCACTTTGCCCGTAAAGACAATGAACTAGCAATTGCACAAAACGCAGGTCAATTACACCGTAATTTCCAAGGTTACACAACGCATGGCCAATGTGACTTATTAGGTTTGGGTGTGTCATCTATTTCGCAAATAGGCAATGCCATTTTACAAAACGAAAAAGAGTTAAAGCACTATTACAAAGCCGTGCAAGAAGGCTATGGCAGTGCAATCTGTAAAGGTGTTGCTTTAACTGATGACGATACGTTACGTGCCGCAGTGATCAAACAATTGATCTGCCAGTTTGAGCTGGATATTCCAGCAATCGAAAAACAGTTTAATATTAACTTTGCCAGCTACTTCTGCGAGGCACTACAGGCACTCGACCCATTACTAGCTGATGGTTTGGTGTCTGTTAGCCAAGATAAGATCACAGTAACAGCTCGCGGTAATTTATTTATTCGTATTATTTGTATGTGCTTTGATGCGCACCTACAACAACAAATCAAGCAAACTCGCTTCTCACGAGTTATCTAGCCCAACAAAAAGCAGAGCCTAGGCTCTGCTTTTTATTTTGTTTAATTCAACGATACGTCAACTTAATTGAATACTACGTTTTCGCTGCCTGGAGCGGCTTTAAACTCTTCAATTATACGTGCGCAATCTGCTTTAATTTCATCGCTATGCTGCTCTTCAGCACGCCAGCGAGCGGTGTCCATTTTAAAAATCTCTTTTTTAGAGTATTTCTTACGGGCATCGTGCGTTGGCATATCTTTTACGACTTCGTACATTTTAAATATGCCTGGGTAGCGCTCACTTAGCTCAAACTCTTCAGCAAAGCTGTATTGAGAGATCAGCACCCAAATACGTAAGCAGCCTTCTGAGAACTCACATTGCTCTTCATTCATTGCACGGGCAATTAAATGAATGCTATCGGCTAGCTTTGCATTACGCTTTGCTTTTGATGCCGCAAGCTTTTGCTCATGCTCAGCTTGCTTCTTGGCGATAAGCTTATTTTGCTCTTTTAGTTTATACAGAAGTTGCCCTGCATAAAACGCAAGCCCTGCGATAATTGCCGCACCAATTACAATGGCAATAATCAAGGTTGTGCTCATCGCTCATCCTCATCTTCGTCATCAAACCATTCGTTGGCTAAATCATCAGATAAGTACTTATCGAAGTCAGATTCACCTTCATCGTATGAATCATCTTCAAAGTCATCTTCGTACTCGTCTTCATCTTCAATGCCTAATAACTCGCAAAGTGCTTGGTGGCGAGCAATACGGCTATTGAAGTACTTAGCGTCTTTACCTGTTAATAACTCACCGCGCTCATGACGCTCAACCAGCTTAAGTAGACGCTCGTCATTCTCCAGCGCTTCTAACTCTTGCTCTGGTGTTAGTTCAGGCTCAGTCACTTTCTTAAGCTCAACCATAGGTTTTAAGTTGCGTTTCATTTCAACTTTCGGCTCAGCCTTAGGCGCAACTAAAGAAACCGGCTTTTTACTACCAACACGCTTATCTTTCGGTTGATTGTTTGCAGCAGTGTTTTCTGCATTTTGTGCATCAGGTGCATTTCGAGACCCAGGTTTAGCACCTTTGGTCTTTTTAACTCGCTGCTCTTTTAACGCGCGCATCTCTCTAAGCTTTTCTTTGCTCAGACGTACAGGACCATTCGATGGAATTTTACGCGACTTTTTCTTTCTACTCATATCTTGATCATCTCACTTAAGAGGTTGTGCACAACGCCTTTGTGGCATTGTAATGCTGGCATAACCAGAAGAATTCGATGTGCGGATGTGGTTGGTCAACTTGACGAACTGCGCACTTTTCATACTTTTAGTACAAACGGTGGCTATTGTAACAGGACAAATAAAAAGGCGGTAGAGAAAACATCTCTACCGCCTACTAATCTGAGCGCCAATTATCTGGACACTTCTCCCTTCGACTTTTTAGTCTTTATTATTTTTATTATTATTGTTTATCCATTTTGTTATTGTTTTAACCTTCCGTGTAGCATTCCATTTTGTTTTTATTATTAAACTTCCATGAGCTTTTATTATTCTCGGTCAATCCTGACACTTTTTTGTTATTTCCTTTAGGACACCTAACTAGTGTCAACCCCTAAAGATTTGCCGCAGTTACTTTCCTTATTACATTGTCCATGTTGTTTTTGCTGTCTCAGCGACAGTGGTTAATTTACTTATTAATAAAATTGTTACAACTAATTTATATAATTTTTCTTACAGATGACTTATTGCAACATTGTCATTTTAATTAATAACAAAGACTTAGCAAAAATAGTGAAATAAAAATAAGACTTGGCTTACAGCTAGATATGGTCAATGTCTCACAAGGGAGTGGGAAATTTCGACATACGTTAGGTACAAAAAAAGCAGCTTGCGCTGCTTTTTCAAACTCTTTACATACTACTGCGGAGCATTTCTTTCCGCAATCAGACTTTAGTGTAAGCCACCTAAGTATTTTGAAAGTACTTCGATGTCTTTGTCTGTTAGCTTTTTAGCGATGTCTTGCATCATACCGTTTAAGTCGTTATTACGCGTACCATCACGGAATTTTTCAAGTTGTGACTTGATGTATTCTGGATGTTGGAACGAAATTTTCGGGAATTTAGCTAGTGATGTACCGTTACCACGAGGACCGTGACACGCAGCACATGCTGGAATACCACGCTCTGCATCACCGGCTTTATAAAGCTGCTGACCTACTTCTACTACATCTTTAGGTGTTGCACCTTCAGACATATTTAAAGAAGAGAAGTAAGCTGCTAGGTCTTTCATGTCTTGATCGCTAAGCGGCATAGCCATACCACTCATTACTGGATCCATACGACCTTCTTTGCCGCCAGATGTCATACCTAATTTAAACTCTTGTAATTGTTTATAGATATAATCTGCGTGTTGGCCTGCAATTTTAGGGTAGATATTAACCGGTGCATTACCGTCTGGGCCGTGACAAGCCGCACACGTTGCCGATTTCTCTTTACCTGCGTTTACATCGCCATCAAATGCTGTTGCGTTGCTTGCTGACAACGTACCAAGCAATATAGTTAAAGATAGTGCTATTTTTTTCATGGTGAATTCTCTGTTTCCGACCCTGTATCATCTACAATATGGATGTTGTGATTTCTATATTCTACACGATAATAAATTCTCTGGCACGTTTTCTGCCCACATTAAGCTCATAATTTATAGGGATTTGACTTAGATTAAGTTTACACCTAGTAATTTTCCTAATTTAAAGCCAATTTAGCACGCTTAAATACGCTTTTGAATGCTGCTTTAATAGTATAAAATACGTGCCTTAAGTGGAAATTAGCCACTGTTTGTTATTTTTTATAAAAGACTAGGAGAGCCTGTGCTCAAATCTCGTATCAAATACAATACTGCGTCCTTTGTTACCAGCGCACCTGATATCTCACGCTTACCTGCTGATACGGGGATTGAAGTCGCGTTTGCTGGTCGCTCTAATGCGGGTAAATCAAGTGCTTTAAACACGTTAACTGATCAAAAGTTAGCGCGTACTTCTAAAACACCTGGTCGTACTCAGCTGATCAATACCTTTGAACTTGATGCCGATAAGCGCCTTATCGACTTACCGGGCTATGGTTTTGCGAAAGTGCCTATCGAAATGAAAAAGAAATGGCAAAAGTCGCTAGGTGAATATTTACAAAAACGTCAAAGCTTAAAAGGTATCGTTGTTTTGATGGATATTCGCCACCCGTTAAAAGATTTAGACCGTGACTTAATCGACTGGGCGGTGGGCAGCGAAATTCCAGTGCTGGCACTATTAACTAAAGCTGACAAGCTAAAACAAGGCGCGCGTAAAGCTCAAGTTTTACAAGTTCGTCGTGAGTTAAGTAGTTTAGATGGTGATATTACAGTACATGCCTTCTCTTCACTAAAAGGCACCGGCTTACCTGAAGTTGCTAAAAAGCTCGATGAGTGGTTTTTAGGCCCTATTGAAGCGCAAGCACCTGAGTCTGACGAACAACCAGAAGACTAAGTGCTTAGGCCAAGTAATAACGCTTGGCTAATGATTCTATATAATAGCCCTGCTCATCTGAGCAGGCTATTTCAGCCCACTGATAATAAACATTTCTCGATACCCTCGCAGCCAAGCCATGTGCTAGTTGAAGATAAGGCACACTGACACCTTCAAATTCTCTCAGTAATAGTGGTTGCTTTGCTGATACCAACCAAGCGCGCTGTAAATTATCGACACAACATAGAGCAAGGCCTTGTTCTGTCTCTTCAAAACGCCAATCAACAATAATAAAAGGCACATCAATGACAGTGATGGCCATTTTCTCGACGGGTGTTTTTAAAAAATAACTATCTGCCTCTTTGCAAAGCACAGAGGCAAAGAGTTTAACCATTGCCTCGCGTTTTATTTCACTGCCTCCATAAAACCACCGCCCTTGCGCATCAATCGTTATTGGCACTTGCCCACAGTTTTGTGGCTGCCATTGATCAAAAGGTTTATCGGGCGTCTGAAGAGCGGCTTCTAAGTCAGCAAGTGATTGCATTATTTTTCTTTATCTAGCGTCAAAGAAAATGTTACAGGAACCGCCGTTGCAATTGATGGTAAGCCCGCAAGCTTTTGTAGTTCACTAATGCCTTCTGTTACTTTGAAATCACTCGCATTAATAATAACTGGCGTAAAAGATGACACGCTAATATCGCCCTTTGCTGACATATTAGCCAGAACATCAATCGTTAGCTCTTTCTTGTTGCCATGAAAATCTAACTCAGCTTTTAACCCTTTCAGCACATGTTGACCTGGTTTTAGCGTTAACAGCGCTTTGCTTAAGTCAGCAGTTAACACTGCATTAGGGAATTTAGCTGTTTCAAATAACAACTTAGTCATGCGCTCATTGCGGATAGGGATCAGAGTTTCAACCGATGTTAGGTCGATCATCAACTTAAATTGACCTTGTTCGTTAAGTGTACCCGACACGTTTTTGAAATGATGTGCTTCTGCAATAGAGTTCTTTTTAATAGATACAAAGCTTACGTTACTTTGCTCATTATTAACTTGCCAATTTGCGCTGGCTAAAGGGGCAACTAAAATACTCGATAATGAAAAGGCAGCTATTGCCAAAGATTTAAACATAACGCATTCCTTCGAAAGTAAATAAGAATCACTTTGATGGTATCACTTGCGTGTATTTGTGCAATGAATTGTATGATAAGAAAAGAAAAAGCGACTCACTCAACAAGGAGTGAGTCGTTATAGCAAACTGGGGAGAAGCTATCAATACGTTGCATCCTTTCAGATGCATCATCAACAGGATGTCCTACAGGATGAGGACGGCGCGGACTTTATCAAATACCAGATTAAAAATAAATTGCTTAACCGCAGAAAAAACACAAATTGATAAACATATAACGAAACACTAAAACCATCTTTTCCTGCTTACTTTAATTTAACATTACAGAGCACCCAAATTTAAGGTAAGGTGAATTAAAAGCGCACTAAAATCAGGCTTTTTTAAGGCTTGTTGGTGATAAATATTGAAGTAGAAGAGTAAAAGGTATGAAAAAAATCCCGTTAATTTTATTTGTTACCTTACTTTTTTTGTTGAGCCCTTGTTGCAATGCCAAAAAAACAACTACCCAATATCCAGTTGTTTTAGTTCATGGGCTAATGGGATTCGATAACCTGCTCGGAATCGATTACTTCTACAATATCGCTACAATTCTGGAAAAAGATGGTACTTTAGTCTTCACACCTGCCGTTTCTGCTATCAACAGTTCAGAAGTCCGAGGCGAGCAATTACTCACTCAAATAGAATCAATCTTAGCTCTGACTAGTGCTAAAAAAGTAAACTTGATTGGTCACAGTCAAGGTGCGCAAACTGCACGCTATGTTGCATCTATCAGGCCTGATCTAATTGCCTCAGTTACCAGTGTAGGCGGTGCAAATTATGGCAGTGGCATTATTGATCTTATTAATAAGGAGCTAACATCCGGCTCTCAAGCAGAATATACAACTCGATTAGTATTCGATGCATTCGGTGGTGTTATTTCGTTATTATCAGGCAATAGTCAATTACCGCAAAATACACTCGGTGCAATAAATAGTTTAAGCACACAAGGAGCAGCAACATTTAATCAAAAGTACCCCGAAGGCTTGCCCAAAAACGAGTGCGAACAAGGTAATATGCTTGCAAGCAATGGCGTATACTACTTTTCTTGGAGCGGCACAGAAACACTCACTAATATCTTAGATTTAAGTGACTTATCCATGTTATTTGGCTCATTATTTATCTTAGGTCACAGTGACGGTCTCATTTCACGCTGTAGTAGCCATTTAGGGCATGTGATCAAAGATGATTACAAAATGAATCATCTCGATGAGATTAACCAATTTATTGGTTTGCATAGTTTTCGTGAAGTTGATCCAGTTGAACTTTACCGTAGCCACGTGACAAGGTTACAGAAACTAGGGTTATAAAAGCGGTGTTGTATCGTGAAGCCTACCAGAGAGAGAGCACAGCTTTACGCTTACTGATGTTCCAAACGCCATTGTTTAAGCCATGACATCATACCAACACTGCTCAATGGGTAATTAAAATAATAGCCCTGTGCAGCATAGGTTTTAAGCGACTTTACAAACTTAAGTTGCTCTAGAGTTTCAACTCCTTCACAAATCACTTTTGCATTATTTTGATTGTGCATATCGACCATGCCCGAAACGAGGCTTCGAATTTGACTTTGATGAGCAAAATCAGCGGTAAGTGAAGCCGCCACTTTAATATACTCAACATTAAGATTCGGAAGCTTAGCTAGCCAAATAGGTGTGTCACCAAAACCATCGATACATAATTTGATACCAATACTATTGAGCCTTGCAACCATCGCTTTACCTTGATCATCTAAACTCATAAATAAATCGAGCGGGCACTCGATAATTAAATCACCCGGCTCTAGTCGATGCTCAGCCATGATACGGTCAACAAACTCAATAAATTCTTCGTGCAGCATCTCAGGGCCAAACACATTTATACTAAGAGGTAATTCAATACTTTCCATTCGTAGTGCCATAGCAAGTTCTGCTGCACGCTCAATAACAAAAGCAGCCACAGGATAGCTTAGGCCTGCAACACGTATATCATCTATAAATTTATTCGCAGAAAGAATCCCTTGCTTAGGATGCTGCCAACGTAACAGCAATTCTAAAAATTCGATTTGCTCATCGTTATTACGAATAACTGGCTGAAAATACAACTCTAGTTCACTTGCAAAATCAAGGTGTGCTAACTCACGTAGTCGTGCTTGCTGCTCCAATTGCTCAATCATCATTTGCGGATGATAAGGCACAATCGCTTTGTCTGGATTTGAATCAAGCGCTAGATTGGCAAACGAAATGAAGTTTTCAAAACTGTATTCAGGCTCATCACAAACTACATAACTAGCACGAACTTTAACTTCAATGGTGCAATTGGCAACATTAAATGGCTTTAAAGTAACATGGCGAATTTGACTAATTAGTTGCTCATGAAGGTGCTTTTGTTCCTCTAATGAACAAATAAACGCAAAGTTTAAGCCCCCTAAATGCGCCAACTTTTCGGCTTTGCCTGAATTACCCACTATATTAAGAACATTATCAACATTGAGCTGCTGTTTAATTCGGGTTGCTGATTGCGCTAATAACAAATCACCAAAGTCTCGACCTATGTGTTGGTTTACATCGTTAAAACCTTCAAGGCGAAGCATCACTAACGCGCAGTTAGCATCATGCTCCTCGGTCCAAGCAATAAAGCTATTTTTTAGGGCGTTGCGATCGGGTAAGCCTGTAAGAGGTGTCGCATCTAACTCGTCAGTGTGAAGTGGCTCAACGACCACCTGCTCTTCTTCAGGTTCTTCATAATTAAAAAAGCCTGATATACACAAAATAACGACAGAAAAAACAAGCCAGTAAAGAGCAGTATGTAACAATAAATGAGCTGAATAAAGTACTGTTAATACAATCGCAGCAACAACTGAAATAATGATTGCTAGCCAATTAGTTGTGCGAAATGCCTGCCACAAATGAAAACAAACACTTGCACTTAACAATAGCACTAACCAAGGCATGCCAAGACTAAGAATTGCTAATCCAAGCACGCCATTGACGACTAAGCTCAGCCTTAAAATAGAATTTTGAGTAACACATAAGGCACAAATCATTGCCATAAGAACGCAACCAGCTAAAAACACTGGCACAACATCGCTACTTAAATTTGCAAGGCTCACACTACTTGCTAAGCTGGCAATCAAAGACATGTAAAAATACTACGTAAAAAAGACTTATCTAATTAAGTCTACCCAAAATCCACAGATTTAACAGTTTATTTACGCCAAATTGGTAACTTAATTGTGCTGGGTGGGTTATTTGCCAATGGGCAATATCAGCACGTGCGCCTACCTTTAACACACCACGATCATCAAGTCCTAAAGCACCTGCAGCGTTTCGTGTTACCCCAGCTAATGCTTGCTCTGGTGTCATTCGAAAAACAGTGCATGCCATGTTCATCATCAAATGCAATGAACATAAAGGCGAAGTACCCGGGTTGAAGTCAGTTGAAATAGCAATTGGAACTTGGTACTGCTGCAGTAGTTCAATTGGCGGATACTTTGTTTCACGTAAGAAGTAAAATGCACCTGGTAACAATACCGCTGCAGTGCCCGCTTTGGCCATTGCTTGAATGCCAGCTTCATCTAAGTGTTCAATATGATCTGCCGATAAGCCATTAAATTCAGCAACAAGCTCTGCACCATGTTGATTAGATAACTGCTCAGCGTGCAACTTAACCGGTAAGTTGTGCTTTTTAGCCGCTTCAAACACACGGCGTGTTTGCTCGTTGCTAAAGCCTACGTTTTCACAAAAAGCATCAACGGCATCAGCTAAATCAGCTTCAACAACACGGTCAAGCATTTCACCGCAAACCAGATCAATGTACTCATCGCTACGGCCTTTATATTCAGGTGGTAATGCATGCGCACCTAAAAAAGTGGTTTTAACATCAACAGGGTGATTTTCACCGAGTAAACGTGCCACTTCGAGAAGTTTAATTTCGTTTTCGCAATCAAGACCGTAGCCAGATTTAATCTCTACCGTCGTCACACCTTCTGCATATAATGCATTTAAGCGCTCTTTTGCACTGACAAATAAAGCTTCGTGATCGGCTTCTCGCGTTGCACGTACGGTACTTGCAATACCGCCACCGTTTGCAGCTATTTGCTCATAGCTTACACCTTGTAAACGCTGTTCAAATTCTTCTGCACGGCTACCCGCGAACACTAAGTGAGTGTGGCAATCAATTAACCCGGGGGTTAACCACTGCCCTTTTGCTGACAATGTTGGCGTAGCTAGCGCATCAAACTCTGGTAAATCGGCTTGCTCACCTAACCAAGCAATTTTGCCATCTTTAACAGCAATAGCTGCATTTTCAATAGCACCATAAGGTGCTTCGATGGCTGGGTCCATTGTGGCGATGTTGGCATCTGTGATCACTAAATCCCAGAAAGCTTGATCATTATTGGTTGTGTGCATTTTTCACCTACATTGATACTTGCGATAGGCCCATTACGAGACTAAATTTAAATTTGCTTAAAGTTTATCAACTCACCTTGTATATACAAGATAATTATGTCACCTTCAAACATACTGTTTACTCACCACATATACACGCATAATGAGTGTTCCTAAATTTGCGCAAATAAAAGAGTTCATTCTGGAAAATATTCGTTCTGGAGCTTGGCAAGAAGATCACCGAGTGCCCTCTGAAAATGAGCTTACCAACCAGTTTAAAGTTAGTCGTATGACTGCAAGACGAGCACTCAGTGAATTAACCGATGCAGGTATATTAACCCGTAGCCAAGGCCTAGGTACTTTTGTGGCTAGCTTTAAGTCACAATCATCTTTATTAGAAATTAAAAATATTGCCGATGAGGTAAAAGCGCGAAGTAACCACTATAGTTGTACCATTTTAGTAATGGAGTCTATAAGCGCTATAGCACCAATTGCGATTGCTTTGGGTGTCGAGGTCGACAGCCATGTTTACAGAAGTGTGATTGTACACAATGAAAACGAGCAACCTCTGCAAGTTGAAGAACGCTTTGTGAACCCCGCTCTTGCTAAAGATTACTTACAGCAGGATTTCCATAGCCTAACGCCTCATGAATACTTATCGCAAAACGCCCCGCTCACCGAGGCACGCCATACAGTCGAAGCGATTATGCCCAACCAAGAAATGTGCGAATGGCTGAACCTTTATAACGAAGAGCCATGCTTACAAGTGATCCGCCGAACTTGGTCATCACAAGGTATTGTGAGCTTTGCCCGTTTAGTATCACCAGGCAGTAAATACCGATTAGGCGGCCACCTTACTTTTAAAAGATAACTAAATGGACATTTGATAACGAAAATTCAGTGACTCAATCGCTGAGCCATCAATAAGGCGCTCGCCTTTATCATGACTAGTAAAAGTCGGTGGCTGGTTGCCCTGCTCAGCACATTTTTGTTGGTAGTAATCTGCTTTTGTAGGATGTGCCGGATTAACCACATTATAAATACTGCTCGCGTTTGACCAATTTTCAAGTACTGAAAAAATCGCCGCTATCACATCTTGCTGCTGAACCATGTTTACTACTTGCTGACTTGAGCTAGTCAGTTCTTTACCGGCAACAAACCTACCCGGATCGCGCCCAGGCCCTACAAGACCAGCCAAACGCAATACTTTACCACCAGCACTTAGCACTAACTGTTCAGCATCGTATAGCTTTTGTTGACGTGCTGATTGGCAAATAATTTCTGTAGTTTCGTCATATTGACCATTGTTAGATGGATAAACTCCTGTCGAAGAACATAAAATAAAGCCTTTACAATTTAGTTGCTTAGCAAGTTCAAGCCCTGCTTGCAAAGTCGCTAAATAGTTACTTTCTGAGCTACGACTACGCGGTGGAATAGCGCAGACCCACCAAGCATTTTCAAGCGACAGCTCATGCTTGAGCACATCACCTTCAAGTATAAACTGGCGCTGAAAGTCATATTCGTGCTCGCCACCGCGATGTGTTCCCTGTACTTGCCATGCTAATTTATTTGCCTCAACACAAAGTGCATTTCCAAGCCAGCCGGCACCTAAAACAACCAGTTTATTATTTTCAGTACTCATTTACTCAACTGCCCCTTAGTATTTATTATTAACCTTTGCTTAACAGTGTAGCGATTTAGGTGCAAATATGATTAGATAGATAACTCTAACCTATAATAAAAACGCGTGCACTATGTTAAACAACCTCTCTTTACGTAAAAAAATACTTCTGCTCATTGGCGGGACGATAAGTGTGCTACTAATCATCGCGTCTAGCTTTTTTGTAAACCATATTGCTGATCTTTCACGTCATGCAATTCAACGCGAAGCCGACAGCTATTTGCAAAGTGAGCGACTGTCAATGCAGGCCTATTTTGCCAAATACGGCAAAGTTGTCGAAACCTTTGTAACAAACCCGCATTTAGTTAACTGGTTCGATAACTGGACTCAGCGCGATCAAAGCTTAGATAGTCAGCCTGGTTACAGCAGCGTTAATCAAGATTTTGTTCGTATTAGTGGTAACGATGATAACATTTTATCAGCCTTCTTTGCTTCTGCGACCACAGGTGAGTACTTCAAAGAAAACGAGCGTACAGCCACTTATAATGGCCAACCATATTACGCTTACAAACGTGGTTGGTGGCAAGATGCATTAAAAATTAATAAGTTGTATGTTGGCCCTATTTCTGTTGATTTAACCACAGGTATCGCCTCTGCAGTTGTACAACAGCCAGTTTATAAACAAAACAAGCTTGTTGGTTTTGGTGGTGTTGATTTACAGCTTAATAATATCAACGACATGGTTGAAGCTATTCGATTTGATGGCCAAGGCTTTGGCTTTTTACTCGACAGCAACCAGAAAGTAGTGCACTTTTCAAAACGAACTGGACATAAACTATCTATCACAGACGAAGGCCCTAATGGCAAAGAAGGCTTAGATGCCCTCGAAAAGCAATTTAACGACACCTCGGGCTTTAGCGAATTAAACCGCGCGATGAAAAGCCAAAAAGAGGGTAGCAGCTTTGTCACATTCAAAGGCGAGCAATATTACGTTGTATACAATCGCCTTGAATTAGAAAGCCCTTACCTTGATTGGTATGTGGGTATTTTAATTCCGACCAGTATGATTGATGAGCCAGTAAATGATGCGGTGATGACAACCACAACATCCGTGATCATCATTCTTGCGATTATTATTGCGATGATCTTCTGGGCCACGCAAATGATCACCAAGCCGCTGACTAAACTCACTTACATCATGCGTGATATCGCATCAGGTGATGGCGATCTAACACAAAAAATCGAGATAAAAAGTCAGGATGAAGTAGGACAGCTTGCTCATCACATGAATACTTTCATCGATAAATTACGTGCAATGATGCTGAATACTGCAGCTCAAGCTGAGCAATTAAGCCAAGCCGCAGCCCAATTGAAAACCGTATCGCAAAAAACCAATGATGAAATTCAGCAAGAAAAGCAACAAGTTGATAGCGTAAGTGCGGCAGTAACCGAAATGGCCTCAACTGTTCTCGAAATTTCACGTAACGCGCAACATACCAATAATGCAGCTGAAGAAGTGCAAACCATTACCGCAGATGGCACTAAGCGCTCAACTCAAGCTCAGTCAGTCATGACCGCTCTTGCAAGTCACATTGGTGAAGCGTCTAAAGTCGTTGCGGGTCTTGAACAAGAAAGTGGCAATATCGGCGCGGTGGTTGATGTTATCAACTCAATCGCTGAGCAAACTAACTTACTGGCACTTAACGCAGCGATAGAAGCAGCCCGTGCAGGTGAGCAAGGCCGAGGTTTCGCAGTTGTTGCTGATGAGGTTCGTTCACTAGCAAGCAGAACGCAAGAGTCAACAGATGATATTCGCAATATGATCAGCCGTTTACAGCAAATTGCCCAACAAGCATCAACCATGATGCAGCAAGGTCAAGAGCGTGCTGAAGGCTCAGTTGAGCAAACACAAATTGTATTGCAAGCATTGCAAGATATCGCGCAATCTGTGACAAATGTACAAGATCAAAGTCATCAAATTGCGACTTCGACAGAGCAGCAAACTGTGGTTGCAGAAGATATTAACAATAGCTTGGCAGCGATTAATCACTTAGTGAATAGCACTGCAGATCATGCCCATGAATTGGCGGATGAAGCACGTGATTTGAATGAGTTAGCAGAGTCTCTCAATAAGACAGTAAATCAATTTAAGTTATAAAGATAAATTGCTGAAGTAGTTAAAAACCCGATGTCACCTGAAGATGACATCGGGTTTTTATCGTCAGCCTTCCCTGTTAATCGTGGCGCAACCGCTTTCGCGTGTTCCATAAATTCGTGCCACTGTTGCTTGTTCCATAAAGCAACTCCATTATTGGTCAATCCTTGTTTTGATTGCGTTTGTACTTGTTCCATATAGTCTCCTCCTTACGCTAGCTTCATCCGTTTGGGCTCCAAGCCTAAGCTTAATCCTTGCTGTCATCTCCATTCACCTTATCCATAAAGCGTTGCCATTGTGCGCTACTCCATAACGCCTTGTTACTTCCTTGTTGTCCTTTGTGCTTAGTTACATTATCCATACTGTAAACTCCTTGCGCTTTATCGTCCGTTACTCCTACAGCCCTTCCTTGCTGTGCTCCATTACCCATCCTTGTAGATTAATGCGGTGATTATCGCTTAGCGATGATATACACAGCATGAATCAAACCTGGAATATACCCTAATAGAGTTAAAAGAATATTAATCCAGAACTGCGCACCTAAACCTACCTGTAAAAATACGCCGAGAGGTGGAATTAAAACCGATAAAATAATACGTATTAAATCCATGACTCACTCCTTGAAAAAGATAAGCCCAGCCAAAGCTGGGCTATATAGGGCTTGCTATTATTCAGCAACAATCGTTAATTCATCGATTACTTTGCGAACATCTTCAGCGTTTTCAGCAATGCTTACCGCTAATTGCTTTTCTGCATCAGACTCAACAGTACCTTTTAGTGTTACTACACCGTTGTCGGTATCAACATCGATATCTGTACCACCTACTTCTGAGTTAAATAAATAACGTGTGGTGATTACAGTACTGATTTTTGCATCGGTTAAGTCGCTTTCTGCAGAATCAGCTTTGTCTGATTTCATGTGCTTAGCTTTCATGTTTTTAACAACCGTTAGTTTGTTATCAACAGAGCTAACACCGTCTAGGCTAAGAACTAACTCTTCAGCAAGCTCTTTATCTAATTCGCTATCAACTTTACCTGTAAGTACAACCTTGCCATTCGTTACATCAGTGTTGATGTCAAAGTTGTTAAGGTTTGTGTTCATAAGAAGCACAGTTTCCGCCTTACCATCAATCCAAGCATCTTTACTTTCATTTTCCCAGCTGCTTGCCTGAGCTGACATGCTAGTTGCACCAATTACTAAAGCCGCAATCATAGATTTGTTAAAAGTGTTCATAATCTTTCTCCTTTTGATTAAAGACAGTTTAAGTAATGCGACTATGATGCCAACTATTTACCCCTTAAATTTCAGCAAGTTAAATACCTATTCAGCGGTGATTTATATTCATTTCGGTAAAGATTTACAAGCTGCTCGGTAAGATGTTCACAATGTTGCAAAAATAACCATTTAGTTGCTGATTTTATTAATCTGTGGTTAATTTAACGAAATTGCTTATTCGTCTAAAAAGACAACCTCATGATTTATATAGAAATAAAATCTGGCCTAAGCTTTGCTTTGTAATTAATAACTAAAGAATCACCTTTAAAATCACAACAGGGAACTACCATGGCCGTTAAACTTGAAGACCGCCCAATCGATCAAGTAAGAGAAGAAGTCATTGATCAACTCATTTATAACTACAGTCATGCTGTTATTTCAGCCGAAGCATTTGAACGCCGCCTAGATCAGGCAATGGAAGCTACCAGCAACGAAGTACTGGTTGAGCTTGTTGCTGATTTAGATCTGAAAGCGGATATTGACTACAAGTCGCAAAAGCATGCGCAATTTAAACCTCACTACAGCCACAGCAGCGACAACGAAAGCCTGCAGCTACGCAGTATTCTGGGCTCAAATGAGCGCAGCGGCCAATGGGTAGTACCAAAAGAAATTCACCTAACAAACTGCTTAGGTTCAATTGAACTCGACTTTAGCGAAGCAATTTTCCAACATCAGCACGTCACCATTTACGTGAACTGTATTTTAGGTAACGATGAAATCTACGTGCCAGAACATGTAAATGTGGTATCTAAATTATTTAGCGTGATTGGTAGTGTAGAGAATAAATCAGTTGCCTTAAACAAAGGCCAAGGCCCAACCATCACTATTGAAGGTAATGTATGGCTAGGCTCAGTCGAGATTTCAGTTAAACGCACCATGAAAGAAAAGTTCATCAGCTTCGCCAACAGCCTAAAAGCCAGTTGGAAAGAGATGAATAAGGTGCAGTAAAGTTGTGAGGTGCGGTTATGCAATGTAAGTCGTCATTTATGGCGACAAGATATTACATACGTTTCATCAATGACGCGCTAAAGCACGACCTACAAGAATGCGCGCGAAATAAATTTCACGCCTACATCAAACGTGGGAACGGCTTTAGCCGTGAATAAAGTAAAGCTGTTCGGCGTTAAAGCGACCCTACACCGTAGGCGTCACGCTTGCTTGGCGCGTCTTGCATACAACGCCATTCCATCAACCTATGCCTGACCCACAAACAACACTGTTCAACTTAAAACTTACAGCTTATGACTTAAAGCTTCACTGGTCATTATTCCTCTCACTCGGGATATCACTGAAATACTCTACAAACTCAACTTCAAACCCTGCGGGGTCGATGAAGTATACATTTTTACGGTAAGGGTTTTCTGGGCCGTGTTTATCAACTTCATAACCAGCCGAAACCAGGCGTTCAACTATGGCATTAATATCGTTTGTCACATAGGCAAAATGAGCAAGGCCTACTTGGTGGCCGGCTAAATCACGGTTTTCAGCTTCACCGTTATCGCTTAATGCAAGATATTGGTAATCATCACCAAAGTGCAGCCACTTGCGCGGTTTGCCCGACCATTTGCTATCGCCTTTACTACGCACACGCCAGTGCGGGAATGCAGCTTTATAAAAGTGCAGCATGGCATCAACATTACTAACAACAAGGTTTACGTGTTCTAAATACATGGTAGTTTTCCTTTTTATTTTTAAACTGCCACCAAGATAAAACCTCAAGTTAAGTTTAGGTAAAGCGTTTTTTCAAATAAAAAAGCCCCACAAACGTGAGGCTTCAAAAATTGAGTAGTTATTGATGAATCAGCTACCAGCAACCTGCATTTGTTCTATCAATACAGAGCCTGTTTGAATACCACCACGACGCTCGATATCGCCACCTAAGCCCACAACGGCTTTAAACATATCTTTTAAGTTACCAGCAATTGTGATTTCACTGACTGGGTATTGGATTTCACCATTCTCAACCCAGAAGCCCGCTGCACCACGTGAGTAATCGCCCGTTACCGTATTCACACCTTGGCCCATAAGTTCAGTTACTAATAAGCCTGTGCCCATGGTTTTTAATAGCGCTTTTAAATCGGCATGGGTTTGTTCAACTAGCCAGTTATGAATACCACCAGCATGACCCGTTGGTGCCATAGACAGTTTGCGTGCCGCATAGCTTGCTAATAGGTATGTTTGCAGTTCACCACCTTGAATAATTTCACGATCTACGGTTTTTAAACCTTCAGCATCAAACGGCGAAGACGCTAGACCTTTTAATAAATGCGGGCGCTCAGAGATATTTACACAATCGCTGAATACTTTTGTACCTAAGCTATCAAGCAAGAAGCTTGATTTACGATAAAGCGCACCTCCACCAATCGCCGACACTAAATGGCCGAATAATGAGTTCGCAATATCAGCTCTAAAGATTACAGGCACTTTCATAGTACCGAGCTTTTGGCTGTTAAGCTTAGCCAAGGTTTCTGTTGCTGCTTCAAGGCCCACTTTTGCAGCGTCGTTTAAATCATCTTTATGACGCGCGATAGTGTAAGCCGAGTCGCGCTGCATTTGCTCGCCTTCTTTACCAATCACCATCGTACTAATGCTATGACGCGTACGTGGGTAACCTGCAATCATGCCATGGCTGTTACCATAAACACGTAAACCTTGGTGAGAAGAAAAACTCGCACCGTCTGAATTTACAATGCGCTCATCGGCATTTAGCGCAGCTTGTTCTGCTTGATGACAAAACTCAACACCTTGCTCTGGGCTAACTTCCCACGGGTGGTATAAATCTAAATCTTGCGGCGCAAATTCAAGTAACTCTTTATCAGCGATACCATTAAATGGGTCGTCAGAGGTGAACTTTGCAATATCAATGGCTTTTTCGACCACTGTACGTAATGTTTTTGGGTTTAAGTCAGCCGTTGAAGCAGACCCTTTGTTATTACCCACATAAACACTGATACCTAAGCCACCGTCTTGGTTAAACTCTATTGTTTCAACTTCGCCCATGCGCGTACTGACAGACAAACCTGACGTGCTCGACATCGCCGCTTCGGCTGCTGTTGCACCCAATTTTTTTGCATGCTCTAGCACTTCGCTTACTGCGTCTTTCACTTCAGAAATGTGTTGATAAATAGGATCTTTCATCTTGTGTGTCCTAGGTTCTGATATTTTTTATAGTGTAACGAATGCTAACACACTGCGAGACCTGCATCAGCTAATATTAATCATTAACTAAATGGCGTATAATAGCGAATAGTTAAGTTTACTGAATGAGCATCCTTATGGCGAAGAAGAAAAAGCCACTTATCGAAGAAGAAATTATTTACGTATCAAAAAGCGAATTAAAACGTGAAGCCATGCAATATCATGGTCTGGGTGCTGAAATTGCAAAAATGCCGAAAAAGCAGCGCGATCGTTTACCGCTTAATCATGATTTAAAAGAAGCCCTTGTTGTTTCTGATAAAGTAAGTGATAAGAGCGATGCTTACCGTCGTAACTTAAACTACATCGCAAAAGTATTACGTACCACAGAAAACGTTGATGAAATCCAAGCAATGATCGACATCATGCTTAATAAAAACAATCAAGCCGATGTTTTGATGAACAAAATCGAAACCCTGCGTGATGATTTAATTAAACAAGGTGACGACCTGATCAATTCAACAATTGATCAATACCCGTCTCTTGAGCGCCAAAAAATGCGCCAATTAGTGCGCAGCGCCGCAAAAGAAGTAAAAGCAGAAAGACCAGCAAAGAATTACAAAGAGTTATTCCAGTATCTAAAAGATGCGATTATGCTTTGATTTCCTTCGCGCGAAATAAATTTCACGCCTACAACACCGTAGGCGTCACGCTTGCTTGGCGCGTGTTGAACACCACTTAATACACAACCATCGCGCGACATAAATTTCACGTCTCTACAACCAAATACAATTCCAAAACGGGTAATCGCCAACGTGCTTGACTAATTTTGCGCGTAGAGGGTTTGCGACTATATATCGAGCTTGATGTATTAGGTCATTTTCATCTCTGATTTGATGATCATAAAAATTATTTTGCCAAACCACTACTTTGCGCCCCTTTCTCTTACGAATAGACATGGTCACCATGCTTTTGTACAGCTTAATTACTGCTGATAAGTTTTGCTGAGGGCGAAGTTGAAATATCCAATGTAAATGGTCAGGCATGAGGACAAAGCAGATTGTCTCCACTTTATCTTCTAAATGGTAAATTGCTTTGGCAGCATCAACTGCATATAGATAGTTGGCAAATATAGGCACTCGATTCTCACAACAAAGAGTTACTGAATAATAGCAGTTTGAATGTGAGGTACGCCCTTTAAGCCTCTTCCTTGACGAAAACATAAACCTATCAATCCTGAAGGTAAAACCTGATCTTAGAACTTAAAAACACACCTAGCCAATTTACACCAAAAATGTTTGAACCTCACAATACAAAAACATCGCGCGAAATAAATTTCACGCCTACATCAAACATAGGCTTCACGCTTGCTTGGCGCTTCTTAAACACCACACAACACGCAACTAACGCGCGAAATAAATTTCATGCCTACATCAACCGTAGGCGTCACGCTTGCTTGGCGCGTCTTGAACATCACACAATACTCAACCATCTCGCGAAATAAATTTCACGCCTACCACAAGCGTAGGCGTCACGCTTGCTTGGCGCGCCTGAAACATCAAACAATAAACAACCATCACGCGAAATAAATTTCACGCCTACATCAAACCGTAGGCGTCACGCTTGCTTGGCGCTTCTTAAACACCACACAATACTCAACCATCGCGCGAAATAAATTTCACGCCTACAACACCGTAGGCGTCACGCTTGCTTGGCGCGTTTTAAACGTCACACAATACTCAACTATCGCGCGAAATAAATTTCACGCCTACATCAAACCGTAGGCGTCACGCTTGCTTGGCGCGTCTTATATGCAACGCCATTCCATCAACCTATGCCTGACCAACAAACAACACAATTCGGCTCAAAACTGACGGCTGAAAGCTGATGGCTCACTAAATTTCACGTCTACATCAAATGTCGGCTTAAAGCTGACAGCTCCAAACAAAAAAGGCTCTGAGCGTTCACTCAGAGCCTTTTTTAAAATCGATAATCAATTACCAGATTTTTACGCGATCTTCTGGTTTGATATACATTTTGTCACCTTCTTTCACATCAAATGCCTGATAGAATTCTGGCATGTTTGAAAGAATACCGATTACGCGGTAATGGCTTGGTGAATGAGGGTCTGTCATTAGGCGGTTACGTAACTCTTCGTCACGATATTTACGACGCCAAATTTGCGACCAACCCATGAAGAAACGCTGATCACCTGTGTAACCATCAATAATAGGCGCTTTTTCATCACCAAGTGATAACTGGTATGCTGTATAAGCAACTGTTAAGCCACCTAAGTCACCAATGTTTTCGCCTAATGTAAGCTGACCATTTACGCTAGCATCTTCAAATGGTTTGTACTCGTTATACTGAGCAACTAGCTGACCCGTGCGCTCTTCAAACTGTTTAAGGTCTGATTCGCTCCACCAGTTACGTAAGTTACCATCACCATCGTACTTCGCACCTTGGTCATCAAAGCCGTGACCTAATTCGTGGCCGATTACCGCACCGATTGCACCGTAGTTCACAGCATCATCAGCTTCTAGGTTGAAGAATGGCGGTTGTAAGATAGCCGCAGGGAATACAATCTCGTTGTTCACAGGGTTGTAGTAAGCGTTTACTGTTTGTGGTGTCATGTGCCACTCAGAACGGTCAACTGGCTTACCTAGTTTTGCAGTCATGTCTGCATATTCCCACTCGCTGTGGCGAATGTAGTTACCTACTAAGTCGTCACCTTTCACTTCAAGTGCTGAGTAATCTTTCCACTTATCTGGGTAACCGATTTTTGGTGTGAACTTATCAAGCTTTTCTTTAGCCGCGATTTTTGTTTCTGGGCTCATCCACTCAAGGTTTTCAATCGCGACTGCATAACCTTTGATTACGTTATCAACTAACTCTTCCATGCGCGCTTTCGCTTCAGGCGGGAAGTTTTCTTTAACGTATACTTTACCTAGCATTTCGCCTAATACACCGTTTGATGCATCAACCGCTTTTTTCCAAAGTGGAGACTGCTCTGTTACACCGCGAAGTGTTGTACTGTAGAAATCAAAGTTAAGGTCTACTAGCTCTTTATCTAATAGGCGAGCATAGTTGCTAACAAAGTGGAACTTAAGGTAGTTCTGCCACGTTGCTAAGTCTGTATCGTTGTAGATACCTGCGAATTTTTCTAGGTAGCTAGGTTGGCGAATGATTACATCGTCAGTTTTGATACCTGATGCATCAAGGTAAGCTGCAAAATCAAACTCACCTGTAAGTTTGTTTGCATCTGCAACGCTCATCTTATTGTAAGATTTAGTCGCATCACGGCTTTCTACACGGCTCCACTGCGCATCGGCAATGCTTGTTTCAAGATCAATAATTGCTTTAGCCGCAGATTCTGCATCAGCAACACCGGCCTTGCTTAAGATTGCTGTTACGTATGCTTGGTAAGCTTCACGAATTTTTGTGAATTTTTCTTCATCTTTTAAGTAGTAGTCGCGATCTGGTAAACCTAAACCAGACTGATAAACATACATCGCGTTTTCGCTAGAGTTTTTCGCGTCGTTGTTTACGTACCAACCAAACGGTAAACTACCACCTTTAATGCGAAGTTCAGCCATTAAAGCAACAAGATCAGACTTGTTCTTAACTGCATCAACGCTTTCTAACACTGGTGTTAATGGCTTGATGCCTGCCGCTTCACGGCCCGCTTCGTCCATGTAGCTGTTGTAGAATGCAGCTAATTTAGCTTCATCAGAACCTGGCTTAACGTCTTTATTTGCCGCTGCTTTTTCTAATACTTCTTTCATCGCTTTTTGCGAATCATCGTAAAGCTGAGTGAATGAACCGTAGTTTGATTTATCACCTGGAATTTCTGTTTTCTCTAACCATTCGCCGTTTACGTGATAGTAAAAGTCATCTTGTGCGCGAACAGACTTGTCCATGTTCGCCAGTTCAATGCCAGAGTTTAAAGGTGCTTTTGCTTCAGTGACGGTCGCAGTTGCTGGTGCTTTAGTTTCTTGTTCTTTTTCACCACAACCAACAAGACCGAGCGCAAGTGCAATACTTGCCGCGGTAAGTGTTACTTTTTTCATGAGGTTCCCGTACCAATTTAATTTATAAAGTATTTATCGAAAAACGAGTAAACATAATTAATCATTAGTTTTTCGCTGTTTCCATAATAAACCTCTCGAGCAAAACAACAAAACCGAATATGTAACAATTCTTATCAAAACAAGATAAGCCGCATTTTTGAGCGATGAGAGTGGGAGGTTAAGTGGTTAGTGGTTAGTGGTTAGAACAAAGTAAAATACATTCCTCAACAACAAGATTGTTTGTGTAATTACATAAAAAATAAAACCACCCTCTCGATCAACTGATATCTGACTTCTGAAATCTAACTTCTCGATTTTTTACGGCTGACGGCTGACGGCTGACGGCTGACGGCTGACGGCTGACGGCTGACGGCTGACGGCTGCAGG